>NZ_FXZF01000069.1:0-3419 GCF_900169375.1 Brevibacterium sp. Mu109 | reverse complement strand
GATCCTGTCGTACAGCCGCGACGAGGCAGACCCCGACGATCCCGACGCAGGACGCATGGTGCTCGACGACGCGCGGGCCTTCGCCGAGCGCGCCTACAGCGGTCATGCCTCGCTCGTCGTCGTGCAGAAGGACGGCCGCGCCGGGCTCTGGCACGCCCACGTAGCCACGGCGAACGTGGGCCACGGGCCCTCGCGGCTGCGCGACGGGACGGTGCGGCCCGCCGGCTACGCGCTTCACGAGTCCCAGCGGCACGTCGTCACGTCGCGCAGGACGCTCGACGAGGTGCTGCTCGAACGGCGCGGATTCGACAACGTCGCGCACATGAAGGCGCACGCCGGCTCGGATCACACGATGCCGAGTGACGAGCGTCGGCGGGACAAAGGTGAGTACGTCTGGCGGGACGACCTCAAGGAGCGCATCAACGTGCACGTGGCGGCGGCCTCCGACTTCGACGGCTTCAAGGGGCGCATGGCTGACGAGGGCGTCATCGTCACGGAGAAGGGCACGCAGAAGCGAGGACTCGTCTACGAGTTCGTCGGGGAGGACAGGAAGCCCCACCGCGCCCGTGCGGGCGGCAGTCGGGGCCTCGGCACCGCGTACGGGTACGAGGAGATCGTCGCGCGTCTCGGTCGGCCCGTGGCGGCTGAGCAGAGGGACGTGGAGCGGGAGCCGCCGCAGCCGGTGGCTCCCGAGCCCGAGCGCGAGGCGGAGCCTGCGCCCGCGCCGAAGCCTCGCGCTCCGGCACCGACTCCGGAGCCCGACCTCGACGCCGAGGAGCGGGCGCGCCGGCAGCGGGCGGTGCGGGAGCACGAGCGTGCGCTGCGCGAGCACGAGGACCAGCTCGCGTGGTACAAGCGCATCGCTACGCGCCGGGAGCGCGAGTGGCGCCGGGTGGAGTACCGGCAGCGCCAGCAGCAGCGCATCCTGCACCAGCTGTTCCTCGAATCGCTGCGGCCCGCGATGGCGGACCTGGCCCTGCCGTGGCCGGAGCAGCCGAGCCGGGCGCAGGAGATGAAGGCCGACGACCTCGCCGACCAGCTCGTGAAGAAGTGGGCCGAGCAGCTGCTTGAGTCCAGATCGTCGGTCAAGCGCCCCGCTGTCGGGTGGCAGGACACGCTGTCGTGGTGACGAGAAAAAACACGACCCCCGCACCGCTCTGGGAACGGTGCGGGGGTCGTGGACAAAGACCGCGTTACCTCCTCTCGACCGCAGCGCCGCATGTCTGCGGAAGTGCGGGACTGAGGGGGCGCGGGCCCGTAGCTTGTGGTCAAGCAAGAATCTCCAGGTCAAGCTGCTCCATGACCTTGTCGACGGTGACACCAGTGGCGACAGTTGCGTCTTCGAAGTCGATGTAACTGGTGACCGCGACAGCGCAGATAAAGGAAGGGTCATCATTGGGATCAAAAGCCCAGATAGCTCCTCCTGAATCACCTTGGTCAGCGATTCCGGAGAAAGTCACGACATTGCTGTCTCTCATCTCCTGGAAGGGGCCGATGCTAAGGCCATTGCGATACCCGATCCGGCCGACCATAGGCACGTTGTCTTCGAAGAGTGCAGCGTCACAGTATCCACCCAGGGTAAGTTCATCCTGCGCCCCGTGCAGTGCGAAGTTCGGCGTTCCGGTCATCAGTTCTGGAACAGCATATTCTGGGTAGAACTCGATGAGGGCGTAGTCGTCGAGAGGCTCAGTCTCACTTATGCCACCGTCCTCCGAGGGCGTGAACTGTTGCCAGACAAACTCACCGACCTGGAACATGTCTGCGGGGTCGTCGTTGCCGACGGGATCGATCGCTACGGCATCTCCGGGATTACCACAATGGCCGGCAGTAAGGTTGTAGGTGGTATCAGGAGCGGTCCTCTCGCGGACGATCCAGCCGAAGGAGCAATTCCCCATCTGACCGTCGGACCCTATGGTGACGTAACGCGCGCCCGGTTCGATCATGTTGGGGGTCTCGAGGTAATCGTAGCTGGCAGAGTCACGTACTGGGTTCATGTCCTGGATATCGGAAGCATCGATATCCGCTTGATCGCGGGGGCCCTCGCCGAGCTGGTCCAGATCGTCCTCACTGGGCTGATCATCGAAGGTTGATTCTGGAGTATCTTCGGCAGCTGGCCCCTCAGATGAACCGCTGGTACAGGCTGTCAGAATCATCGCGGCTGAGAGCACGAGCGCTGTGGTGGCAGTGGTCTTGGTCGTCATGGATTCCTCTGATTTCTGATAGGAGATGAAAGGGCTAAGAGGCGATGAAGTCCCTTCAGGCAGTCAGTTTTTGAGCGCTCGCCATTTGGGGATTGTGCGTAGCGCGACGTTGATTCCAGTCCTCACCATTGAGGCGAAGAAGGAGGACCACGCGACGTGCAGTGCCTGCAACGAGAAAAATACGTTCCTCCCCGCGCCGCTCTGAGAACGGCGCGGGGGTCGTGGGCGTAGCCTGGAGCTACTTCGGCTCGACGGGGTTAGTAAGCAGGTTGCCAACCGTCGTGGAAGAGATAATCGCCTGAGCAGCCGTAGTCCTGGCACCAGTAGTAGGTGATCACGACGTTGGAATCGGCGTCTGCGACCTCGCCTGCTTCGAACGCCGACATGCCGTCGAGTGTGATTGCCTCGACGGTGTTCTCCGTGTGGTTGAGGTTGTTGAACCACAACTCGGTGCCCTGCTCCACGTAGATGTTCTCGAAGCCGGCTTCCTGTAGCTCTTCGATGACGGCGTTGGCGTCCTGTTCGATGTAGTCGGACGACGCACGGGGCATCTCGATGGTGCTGTCGCACCCGGCCACCGCCAACACGAGGGTCACGGCCGAGAGCGCCGCCGCAACCCGGCGGATCATCGGGCGACCTGCTGGGCTGCCCCGCGGCGCTTCGACACCGCGCGGCCGACGAGCCAGGTCAGCACCGCGCCGCCCACGACGGCTCCACCAGCGAGCCAGGGGCTAGCGGGGGCGTTCGGCGTGATCGCCAGGCCGAGGAGGAGGCCGACGAGCAAGCCGCCGATGCCGCCTGCGAGCCCGAGGAGGAGCACGAGACCGACGCCCGGCTTCGGCGCCGGCAGCAGCGTGCGGACGAGGAGTGCGGCGACGAACGGGCCGACGATGGCGATGGGTAGAAGCAGGATCATCATCAGGGGTTATTGCCTCTCATTCGCGGCCGGATGCGCTCCGACCGGGGGTTTGCATGGGTCACAAGTCACAGAACCATATTGGCACATTAACGTGCCACCGAGCACGTCATTGTGCCTGGTACACTGACGTGCCGTTCGCCACGCTTGAATTGTGGGTGATCTCAGGCGGCGGCTAGGCGCGAATCTCAGGCGTCAGCGACGGCACTGGAGCCTCTCCCAGGAGGCGCTCGCCCATCGCGTCGGACTCTCCCCTCGGTACGTTGCGGGCATCGAGCGGGGCGAGCGGAATCTGACTCTCG
>NZ_FXZF01000021.1:0-63174 GCF_900169375.1 Brevibacterium sp. Mu109 | reverse complement strand
ACCTGGCCACCAACGCAGCGAAATCGCTGATCTACGCCCATCCTGACCATCTGGCGGGAGTCCGGGTCCTCGGGATCGATGAGCACTGCTGGAAGCACGTACGCGGACAGGGCAAAGATTCCTTCGCAACGATCTTCGTGGACCTGACTCCACTCATCGACGGGACCGGCCGAGCACGTCTGCTCGATGTCAAAGCGGGACGCTCAGCCAGAGTCGTGACCACCTGGCTGCAGGAGCGCTCCCCAGCATTCCGCGACGGGGTCAAGGTCGTCACGATGGATGGGTTCGCCGGCTACCACACCGCGACCACGGAGTCGCTGCCGGAATCCGTACCCTTGATGGATCCCTTCCACGTCGTCCAGCTCGCCGGGCAGAAGCTCACCGCCTGCAGACAACGCTTGCAGCAGCACATCCATGGACATCGCGGCCGGAAGAAAGACCTCCTCTATCAGGGACGACGGACTCTGCTGACAAGGCGATCTCTGCTGAACAAGAGGGGCACAGACCGGCTGGAGCGGCTGTGGGCCGAGCACGACGATCACATCGCTTTGGAGGTGACGTACCTGGTCTATCAGGACGTCATCGATGCCTATCAGCATCCCGACCGGAAGACCGGCAGGCGGCTCATGCAGAAGGTGATCGACCAGTTGCGCAGGGGCCTGCCGCACGGACTTGAAGAGCTTGCTCAACTAGGCAGGACGCTGTGGCGGAAACGGGCGCAGGTGCTGGCGTTCTTCGAACGTGGAGGCGCATCGAACGGTCCGGTCGAGGCGATCAACGGACGCCTCGAGCATCTGCGAGGTATCGGCCTGGGTTTCAGGAACTTCGGGCACTACGTACTACGCTGCCTGCTCCACTCCGGACAGCTATCGAACCGAGTCAACGCACTCTGAAACCGGAAGAGCCCGTCAAGGCCCGCCCGAAGGTGCTCGTGACGGCGCACGGCTTCCAGCGCGTGGACTTCCTCACGACGCTGCGCCGGGTCGCCGAGGGCCTGCCCGACGACACCCCCACGCCCTTCGTCCTCGTCACCCCGGCCCCCGGGTCGAGTGAGGAGCCGGACCTGGGTGCCTGGGACCTCGGCGGCGGCAGTGCGGATGCCTCGCAGCTGCAGGAGCCCGCGCCCGAGGCCGTGGCCGGTCTGCGCACGGACAGCGGCGGCACGACGGGAGACGGCGGCGACAACAGCCGTGACGTGCTGACGGTCGCGTTCACGACCTCGGGATCGACGGGCATGCCGAAGCTCGCCGCGCACGGCGAGGCAGACACCATCCACCACATGCAGTCTGCGGCGGCGCAGGTGGGGTTCCGGCCGGGTGACCTCATGGTCGAGCCTCTGCCCTACTCCGGCGTGTTCGGCTACGTCGCGGGGATGGTCGCGCTGTTCGGCGGTGCGGGCGTCCTCATCCAGCCCGTGTTCGAGCCCGAGGTCCTGCTGAGGGCGTGGGCCGCAGAGCGCGGGACGCACTACGTGGGAGGCGATGACATGCTCGCCCGGCTGCGCGAGGTGTGGGCCTCCAGCCGCGAGGACCTCTCCAGCTGGCGGTGGACCGGGATCGGCGACTTCCAGGGGATGTCGGAGGAGATCGCCGCGTGGGCCGCGGCCGAGTTCGGGACGCGGTCCGTGGGCGTGTACGGCTCGTCGGAGGTCTTCGCGCTCACCTCGTTCTGGACGCTCGACGGGGACGTCGAGCCGCGCGTCGGCGGCGGAGGCCACCTGGTTGCGGACGACTACGCGTACCGCATCGCGGATCCGGCGACGGAGGAGGAGATGCCCGACGGCGAGCGCGGCGAGCTGCAGCTGCGCGGCCGGAACGTGGTGACCAGCTACCTGGGCGATGCCGGCGAGGGGAAGAAGGCGTTCTCCGACGACGGCTGGTTCAGGACCGGTGACCTCGCCGAGGCCGTCGACGGGCAGACGTACGCGTACATCTGCCGGATCGGCGACGTGCTGCGGCTCAAGGGGTTCATGGTGGACCCCGCGGAGATCGAGATGCACCTGGCGACGCACCCGGAGGTCATCATCGCGAAGGTCGTCGGCCGTGCGGACGCCGCAGGCGAGACGGAGGCGGTCGCCTTCGTCGTGACGACGCCCGGCGCGACCGTGACGAGCGAAGGCCTGCAGGCGTACACGAAGGCGGAGCTCGCCCGCTACAAGGTGCCGTCGGAGGTGCGCATCGTCGAGGACATGCCGACCACAGCCGGGACGAACGGGCGGAAGATCCGGACCGTGACCCTGCGCGAATGGGCGAACGAGCCTGTCGCAGAGGGTGCGGGGAGCTGATCGCGCACGGTCCGCTGGTCGGACTGCGCATCACTGAGCGAGACGACTTCCCAGTGGATTGATTACATTTGTACAATGACGAAGATCGATTGATACCACGATCGACGGTTGAGGAGATTTCGGATGACGCACAAGCCGCGCCCGCGCCCTGGCACACCCCACTACATGACCGAGGAACGGGTCGAGCTCCAGCAGCTCGCCCGTCAGTTCGCCCGCGAGGTCGTCCTGCCGATCGCCAATGAGGTCGATCCGGAAGAGGGCGACTTCCCGCAGGAGATGGTCCAGCAGATGGCCGACATGGGCTTCTTCGGGATCCTCATCCCGGAGGAGTACGGCGGACTCGATCTGGGAGTGTTCGAGTACTGCCTGGTCGCCGAGGAACTGTCGCGCGCATGGATGAGCGTGTCCGGCCTGCTGGCCCGCGGCAACGGCATGGGCGGCGGATTCTCCGAGGAGCAGGAGCAGCGCCTGCTGCCGAAGGTCGCCACCGGCGAGTACCTGGGCGCCTTCGCCCTGTCGGAGGCCGAAGCCGGCTCCGACGTCGCGAACATCAAGTGCAAGGCCGAGAAGGATCCGGAGACCGGCGAGTGGATCATCACCGGCACGAAGATGTGGTGCACGTACGCCGATCAGGCGGACTACATCATCCTGTTCGCGCGCACATCCTCGCCGGACGAGGAGAAGCGCCACCGCGGGATCTCGACGTTCCTGCTGGAGAAGGAGCGCGGCTCCTTCCCCGAGGGCATGTCCGGCACACCCGCGCGGAAGATCGGCTACTTCGGGTGGAAGACCTGGGACCTGAACTTCGACGGCCTGCGCCTGCCGGCCGATGCGCTGCTGGGCGAGCAGGAGAAGGGCTTCTACCAGGCAGTGTCCGGCCTGGAGGTCGGGCGTGCGCACACTGCGGCCCGCTCGATCGGTCTGGCGCAGGCTGCGCTGGAGGACTCCATCGCGTACATGAAGCAGCGCGTGCAGTTCAAGCACAAGCTCGCCGACTTCCAGCACCTGCGGTTCAAGATCGCGGACATGGCCGCGCAGATCGAGGCCTGCCGTCAGCTGATGTACCACGTGTGCACGCAGATCGACACGGGCGCGCGCTGCGACCGTGAGGCCGCGATGGTGAAGTACCTGGCTGCAGAGATGGCGGAGAAGGTCACCAGCGAGGCCGTGCAGATCCACGGCGGCGCCGGCTACACGAAGGACTTCGCCGTCGAGCGCCACTGGCGCGATGCGCGCCTCACGAAGATCTTCGAGGGCTCCTCCGAGATCCAGATGAGGATCATCTCCGACGACCTCCTGGGTCGCGACTGAGAGCTGGGGACTGGGGACTGGGGACTGGGGACTGGGGCAGCGCCTCGCCTCCCCGCTTCAGTCGAGACGCCGGCTACTGGTTCGAAGCACACGCCCACGGCGCGGTGCTTCGAACCAGTAGCCGGCGTTTCGTCGTGCATGCAGTCTCAGCGTGCATGCACTCATAGAGGGCAGGGTGTGTGAGGTGTCAGCGACGGTGCGGCGAGCGCACCAGGCCGAGCGCCAGATCGACCTGACGGACGATGATGTCGTCGGGGCTCAGCAGGCCATCCGGCCGATACCATCCGGACATCGCATTGCACAGCGTCACAAGAGCTCGTGTGGCGAACCCTTCGTCCGCGACGTCGAAGTCGTCCGCGCGCACTCCGGCCTCCACGATGCGCCGGAAGACGGTTTCGGTCCGGTCGCGCTCGTGGATGACGCTCGCACGGTCGTCGCCGGACAGATAGCGGAACTCCGTGATCCCGACGGTCGAGGCACTGGGCTTCGCGACGACGAACCGGATGTAGGCGGTGACGGCGGCGACGAGGCGGTCGACGGGTGATTCCCCCGCCTCGGCTTCGGCAGCATCGAGCGCATCGGCAAGCTCACGGCCGGTCGCCTCGAGGACGAACTTCAGCAGCCCGTCCTTGGAGTCGAAGTAGTTGTAGAGGTTGGACTGCGACGTCTGGGCCACGGCGGCGATACCGCGCATCGAGGCGCCGTGGAAGCCGCGCTCCGCGAAGACCTGCAAGGCAGCGGTGATGACCGTTTCACGGTCGATGAAGTTCGGCGCTCGTCGTCGCATTCCAGCTTCGGTCAAAACTCTCAGTCCTCGCCTGTGCCGTTCTCAGCACGATCATCTCACGCGGTAGACCCATGGACGTCATGCACGCCATCGCACACCGCGAACCGATCCCCTCAGCCCCATACGCAGCGGGGGATAGAAGTAATACAGCGTGGCCGGGCTTCGGAGACCGGCTCTGCACCTTCGCGCGGGGACTCGTCACGCCGCGGAACGTCCTGCGGTAGGCACTCGGCGTCGTGGCCAGGGTGTCCCTGAAGTGCTGGCGCAGGGAGACTGCCGTGCCGAAACCGGACCTCTCCGAGACCTCGTCGATCGGCAGGTCGGAGACCTCGAGCAGCTCCCGTGCCCGTTCGGTCCGCTGTTGGATCAGCCATTGCCGGGGCGTCATACCGACCTCGGCACGGAACCGCCGGGTGAACGGGACAGGACCCCATGAACATCTTGTGGATCTTCGCTCACCCGGACCAGGACTCCTTGAACTCGGCCCTGCGCGATGAAGGCCTCGCCCCACTCACGGAAGCAGGACACTCCCACCGTGTCTCAGACCTCTACGCCATGGGGTGGAAGCCCACCCTCGACCGCGGCGACTTGGACCACGACGATCCCGCCGGTATCGGCCGGGCGTCCGGACACGCCTACGACCGGGGCACCCTGAGCGAGGACATCACTGCCGAGCAGGAGAAGCTCGACTGGGCCGATGCGGTCGTCTTCCAGTTCCCGCTCTGGTGGTATGCGCCCCCGGCGATCCTGAAGGGCTGGATCGACCGCGTGTTCGTCAAGGGCTACGCCTACGGGGTCACCGATCCGGACCATCCGGGCAGGACCCTGCGCTACGGCGAGGGGGTCCTGTCCGGGAAGCGCGCACTCGTCCTCACCAGCATCGGCGGACCTGAGCCCGCTTTCGGCCCGCGCGGGATCAACGGCCAGCTCGACCAGGTCCTCTTCCCGCTGCTGCACGGCACCTTCTGGTACACGGGCATGTCCGTGCTCCCGCCCGTCGCCGTCTACGGCGCGAACCGCCTGGACGACCAGCAGTACCGCGCAGCTGCCGACACGATTCGCCGGCACGTCACCGCGATCGGAGAGACCGGTCCGATCCCCTACCGCTCGCAGAACGGCGGCGACTACGACGAGGAGCTCGTCCTCAGACCGGCACTCGCACCCGATCATTCGGGACTCGCAGTCCACTCCACGCGTCAGCCCGGCACAGACGAGGCGGGACCTGCACGATCAGAACCCACCCCGTCAGAACTCACCCCGTCAGAGTTCGCCTCGTCGGGCCTGCGAGTCGGGTGACGCTGCTGTCCTGCCGCGAGGGACGCCTCTACGGTTCGAGGGCCGGGCGCACACGCCCGGCCCTCGAACCTTCAGCCCGTCCCTCGCGGAAGAGTGGAGCGAGACGGGCCGCTCACGTCAGCCGACCCGGGCCTCGACGGACGTCGCCTCAGCACTATCCGCCTCAGAGCCGACCGCCTCAGCACCCTTCGCGCTGTCGAACGTCGACGTGTCGATGACGAAGCGGAAGAGCACGTCACCCGCCACCACGCGGTCGTAGGCCGCGTCCACATCGTCGACGCCCACCTTCTCGATCCACGAGCCCAGTCCGTGCTCGGCACAGAAGTCGAGCATCTCCTGCGTCTCGCGGATGCCGCCGATGTTGGAACCGGTGAGCACCTTCCCGCCGTTGATCAGCGCGCCGAAGCCCACTGGCTGCTTCTCCGGCGGCAGTCCGACGACCGCCATGACGCCGCGCGGGCGCAGCAGACCGAGGTACTTGTCGAGGGGGATGTCCGCGCTGATCGTGTTGAGGATGAAGTCGAACTCGCCGCGGTGGGTGCGGAAGAAGTCCTCCTCCGTCGTCGCGAGCACGCGTGAGGCGCCCAGCTTCAGCGCGGTCTCCTCCTTCTTGAGGGTGCGGCTCAGCACGGTCACGTCCGCGCCCTTCGCCGCAGAGATCTGGACGCCCATGTGGCCCAGACCGCCCAGGCCCAGCACAGCGACCTTCGTGCCTTCGCCCACGCCCCAGCGGGCGATCGGCGAGTAGGTCGTGATGCCGGCGCACAGCAGCGGCGCCGCACGGTCGAAGTCCAGCGCGTCGGGAATGCGCAGGACGAACCGGTCGTCGACGACGACCTTCTGCGCATAGCCGCCCTGTGTGATGGAGCCGTCGACGTCGACGGAGTTGTACGTGCCCACCTTCTGGCCCTTGCCGCCGGTGCACTCCTGCTCCTCGCCGTCGGTGCACGCCGCGCACTCGCCGCACGAGTTGACGAGGCAACCCACGCCCACGCGGTCGCCGACTGCGTAGTCCGTGACCTCCGAGCCCACCGCCTCGACGAAGCCTGCGATCTCGTGGCCCACCGCGAGCGGGAAGTGCGCCTCGCCCCACTCGTTGCGGATCGTGTGGATGTCGCTGTGGCAGATCCCGGCGGCCCTGATGTCGATGAGGACGTCGCGGGGACCGACATCGCGACGCTCGAGGTCCGCCACGCGGAACGGCTGGTCGGGACCGGTCTTCTGCAGTGCCTTGACGGTGATGGTCACAGTTCCTCCTGGGGTGGGACATATGCGTCCCCGACAGTATGTCAGCGGGACGCCGGGCGGCTCGGCCGTGTGACGGACGGTGACCCGGCCTCGGCCTCCGTGTCCGCTCCCCTCCTTATACTCTGAAACACGTTCCAGAGATGCGGTCGAAGGCCTGGCTGACCGCGCGGCAACCCGATGATCGGCCGGGTGCCCCCAGGCGGAGAACGGGCCCGCGGTGCCCCCCGCGGGCAAGATTCGATGCGAGGCTCAGCCTCGGGGAAGCAGGACCCCATGTCCTCACCATCCACTCACGACCATTCGAACCCCACCACGGATCCCTGGGAGGGGTTCACCCACGACGAGGCCCTCGCGTGGGCACGGGTCACCCTCCGGTACCTGCCGCGGCCGTCCGGAGCGGGGATCCTCGGCATCAGGTCGTCCAGCCTCACCGCGGGCCGGGTCCCGCCATCCGCCGAGCAGGCCGGCAGAGCCAGGATCGCGGTCGCCCTGGGATTCACGCCCGCGACCTTCGCCGCATGGATCGTGTCGCTGCGGTGGGTGCCGGCCACGCGGTACGCGGCGCACCCGCACAACCACACGGTCGAGCACCCGTTGAGCCAGCCGGGACACACCTTCGACGCCGAGGTCTGCGCCGGCTGGCCGTTCCTCCTCACCCGGGGCCTGTCGCCCGAAGCCGCGACGCACTACGCGCTCCTGCGCGCGGAGGAGCGCGGATTCGACCCGACGGCGTCGGACGCATACGACACGGCGCGCGTGTACGCCGCACGCTACGACGCGGTCCTGGCCCGGCGCCGCGCGCGCTACGGGCTCGATCCGCACACGGACCCGAAGCGCTGGAGCAATGCGGATTCGCGCGAGCGGGACCGGCGCCGCCGATCGGTCGACGAATCGTCGCAGACCTTCCGCGAGCGCTCGATCCGTGACCGCGCGGAGGCCGAGGCCGCACATACCCTGCTCGAAGTCCGCGACGGCTTCGACAGCGCGCAGCGCAGGTGGGCGGATGCGCGAAGGCGGGCGGACGAGCTGCGGGACGCCGTGGAGAACGGCGGCGTGCGGGGCGAGAACCGCCGACGAAGGTGGTGACGCCCCGACGACGCGCCGTGAATCACAGTCGGCAGGGCACCTCATCCATGCCACCCGCTCAGAATTTCGGGTAGTGTCTCAATATGTTCTTACCGAACGATCACTCAGATCGGTGAGACCGCAGACCATAGCTCGTCCGAAGAGCCCACGCGCGGCAGTGTCGCCGTCACGTGGAAGCGCTTCCGACAGCGGATGACGAAAGAGGAGTTCGACGTGGCGACCACCAACGGACGCGCTGAGATCCTGCGCGCCGCGCGGATCACCTTCGCACGGCACGGATTCGACGGTGCGTCGATCCGCGACATCGCGCAGGAGGCGGGGCTCAGCCTTTCCGCACTGTACTACTACTTCCCGTCGAAGCAGGATGCACTGCACGAGCTCATCCACAACGCCTTCACGTGGTTCAGCGAGCGGGCGCGTGCCACCGTCGACGCAGCGGGGTCGGATCCGATCGACCGGCTCACCGTGCTGGTCCGCTTCACGGTTCGCTACCGGTCGATGTACCGCCAGATCAGCCGTGTGATCCTGCGGGACACCGAGCGCCTGAACCCTGAGAGCTTCGGGACGATCCGCGAACTCCAGAAGGAGTCCCGCAACATCTTCGCCGACGTCGTCGAAGAGGGCCGGGCCTCCGGCGTCTTCGCAGTCGAGAGCTCTGAGACCGCGTCGCGCGCGATCCTGTCGATCATCAACGCGATCCCCCTGTGGTTCTCCACGGACGGCGACATGACCGTCGACGACCTGGAGCGGGAGTACACGCGCTTCAGCCTGCGCCTGCTGGCCCATGACCCGGACGACGCAGAGCTCGAGCGCCTGCTCGCCCTCCCCCTCGAGGACATCGCGGACTTCAGCGGCCGACTCGACGGCACCGCGGCCCCCATCAAGCGCTGACGCTGATGCTGAGGCGGGCGTCCGCCTCAGCACGGCGGGTCCACGACCAGCTCACGACCGACGCGCAGCCAGCTCACCGCTGGCCTGAACCCGGCCCCCGTCCGCGGTCGTGCCTGATCCGCCACACATGTGCGGCTTCGGGCACGACGGCGTCATCGTCGGCGGCCCCCGCCTCACGCAAACTGGTCATATGACCAGCACGCGCACACCCCGCCGCCGAGGCCCCTGTCCGGTCCGAGACATGCCTGCCGGTCTCCGCGCCCCCGCGCTCCTGAGCGGCCTCGCCCTCGTGCTCACCGTCACCGCCTGCGGCGAGGTCGGATCCGAGCCGGAGGTCGACTACGAGGCCTTCGCCGAATCCGTCGCCGAACTCCCGGCCGTCGAGTCGGTCGACACCGACGGGGACGGGGAAGCGTTCACCGCCGAGATCTCCGCTGAGGCCGACGAGGCCGCGCTCCGGACGACAGGCCGTCGCATCATGCGGCTGCTCGGAGACGCCGGAGTCGGCTATGACGCCTCGCCCCTCACGATCGTCAGCGGACCGTACACCCTCGAGGGCGCGTACGGCTACAGCGATCCGGACACGGGCACATACCGATCGGACCGCCTGGACCTGACGGATCTGCCGCACCTCCATGCGCTGCCGGACGTCGCATCGGGGATCCTGCGCAACGGCACTGCGACCGTCACCCTCGCGGAGGGGGCGGACCTGCGCACCTGGGTCGAGGATGCCGTCACCCGGGACGGGCACACACGCGTGCACGCCTATCCCGCGGAGGAGGACTCACAGGAGACGGAGGGCCCCGACGACACCCCTGGGGCAGACGGAGGAACGGACGCGCAGACAGCCGCCGGCTCCGCTGCCGGCAGCTCGGCGGTCGACCGCAGGTGGGTCCCCGCGGACTCCGACGACCTCGAGGAATCATTCAGGTTCCACCTGGGCTCCGAGGCGAACACCGAGGCCGTCCAGAAGCTGTTCACAGCTGCAGACGCCGCGGACGCGACGGTCGTCACGGCGGAGGTCTACACCGAGGGAGACGTCGACGCCGACCTGGAGCTCCAGTCGCTCGACGCGCTCGAACAGCTCGATGACGTGTTCACCGACGAGTACGACGCACTGACCGGCTTCACGTTCCACACGGGCGACGGGCTCCGTCTGGACTACGGCTCGTCCGTCGAGAGCCACTACAGCCCGAGCGCTCCCTCGATCGACGACGTCCTGTCCGCCCACGAGCAGATCGAAGACCTGGGCGCTTCGCTGACCTCGGTGTCCGCGGGACTGCGGGAGGCTGAGGTGGAAGCACCCGACACCGGTGTCCTCCGGGACGTCGCGGACGCAGTGTCCTCGTCGTCGTGGCCGCTGGAGCCCACGGAGCGCGTCTCGCTGCACCACCCGGACTCACCGGATGCGGACTCCTCCCTCGCTGCTGAGTGGTGGGGCGAACGCGTGGACGTCCTCGCATCGCTGTGGGACGCGGGCTTCATCGACGCGACGGAGCGCGGCGAATCGGCCACCGATGTCACGATCCATCGCGGCCAGGGACCGGACTTCACGACCGCTGCAGGTCGCGACGCCCTCATCGCAGCGCTCCGCGGCGCCGACTGGCAGGCCAACGCACGCATCACCCTTGAGGACTCCCAGCACCTCACGTTCGAGTCGACAGCCGACGGCAAGGCGCTGAACCCGCACAACCCCCAGGGCGACGCCTCCGCCGAGCTGTCCGAATGGGCACAGGAGTTCGTCGATGCCTGGGACGCGACGGCAGGCTGAGCGCATGCAGGCCCGCCGCTCCCCCGCCATCGTCGCCTCGATCGCTGCGCTGCTGCTTGTCGCGACGGGCTGCGGCCTCGCAGACGATCGTCCCGCCTCCGACTACGGGACCGCCGCCGAGGCCCTGCGCGCCCTGCCTGCCGTCGCCTCGGTCGACGGCCCGCACCTGCCCACGGACGAAGCGCATGGCGCGGACGACACCACCGCTACCGCCTTCACCGTCGCCCTCGACGAGGAGGCCGATGCGGCCGCGCTCCGCTCGACGGGGGACGACGCCTTCGCGCTCGTCAACGACCACCGCTATCCCGACGGCCCACCGCACGTGACGATCTCGAGCGGCCCCTTCACCGGTGAGGTTCCCGTTGACACCAGCACGAGCTGCAACTGCGTCCCCGAATCGGAGAACATCGACCTGAGTCTCCTCCCGCGCCTCCTCACGCTTCCGGATGTGAGTGCCGGCAGCCTCGGCGAGATCGGCGGCACGACGCAGATCGAACTGGACGACGGCACCGACGTGCACGCATGGGCCCAGGAGGCGGCAGACACCGCCGCAGAGACTGCAGAGGATAGCGGGGTCGTGCAGGTCGAGGCTGCGCCCGCGGACGATGGCGGCCCACGCTATCGGCTGGACCTCGGTGCCGTCGCAGTGTCCGAGGCGGCGCGCACACTCCATCGGGCCGCAGCAGACACCGGTACCGAGGTCGTCAGAGCTGAGATCACCGTCGAGCATCCCGACAGCAAGCACCCCGACGCGGACGTTTCAGACTCTGTCGATTCCGGCGACGCCGCGAGTGAGACGACCGGCACCACCGCGGACGAGAACGACTCCGACCCGGCCGCCGAGCACCCGCCTGTCGTCACGGAGGGCACGCTCACGGTCGCAGAGGACGCAGACGCGGTCCCCGCCCACCGAACGCTCCTCGAGCACTTCGATGACCAGACGATCGGCACGTTCACCGTCGAGGCCGACTCGGGACTCTCGATCGACGGTCTCGGCGACTCCGGCGACCTGGACGATGTGGCGGACGCGCTGGCCGCACTCGCGGATGCAGAGGTGGCGACGGCCTCGGCGGATGCCGTGGATGACACGCTCACCGCCCACGCGGCCGACGCGGACGGACTGCGCGCGGCTGCACGGCTCGTCTCCTCGCCGGACTGGCCGCTGGAATCCGACGCAGACGTCACCGTGAAGCACACCAGCGGAGCGGGGACCGGCTCCGTCTTCCGCGCCGCAGACTGGCCGGACCACATCGAGCTCGTCGCAGGACTCTGGGAGGCCGGCTTCACCTCCGTCGACGTCGAGGAGATCTCGCACGCGGCGGACCTGCGGATCCGCCTCGGCCGATCGACGGGACCCGACCCGCGCAGCGACGACGGTCGCACCGCCCTCGTGAGCGCACTGCGCACCGCAGGGTGGGACGGCACCGCAGAGATCATCTTCGTCGATGACGACCATCTGGCCTTCACATCCACCGCAGACGGGACCGCACAGGAGGCCGCGAACAGGCTCGCCGGCGCCGACCGCACGCCTCGCGGATGGGAACGGGAGTTCCTCGACGCGTGGGACGCGAGCGCGACAGCCGGCTGAGGCGCCGAGGCGTGGGTCGTCTCCCCCGCCTCGGCGCCTCTGACTCAGCGCAGCTCGCGCTCAGATCACCTCGTGGTCAGCGCAGTTCTTGGTCAGCGAAGCGCTCAGTCAGCGCAGTTCGCGCTTGGCGAGCGTGCGCAGGTGCACTTCGTCCGGGCCGTCGAAGATCCGCATCGCGCGGTGCCAGCCGTACATCGCGGCCAGCGGCACGTCGTCGCTCACACCCGCACCGCCGTGGACCTGGATGGCACGATCGATGACCTGCAGAGTGGCACGCGGGACGGCGACCTTCGCGGCAGAGATGAGCCCGGCAGCCGCCTTGTTGCCATGCATGTCGATGGTGCGAGCCGCGTGCTGGCACAGCAGTCGCGCCTGATCGATCGCGATGCGCGATTCGGCGATGTCCTGCTGGACCCCGCCCTGCTCCGCGAGCGGCTTGCCGAACGCGATCCGGTTCTGCGACCGGTCGACGAGCAGCGACAGCGCCCGCTCCGCCGCGCCCAGCGCACGCATGCAGTGGTGGATGCGACCCGGGCCCAGGCGCGCCTGGGCGAGCGCGAAGCCGGAGCCCTCCTCGTCCAAGAGGTTCGCCGCGGGCACGCGGACGTCGTTGAACTCGACCTCGCAGTGGCCGTGCTGGTCGTGGTGGCCCATGACCGGAAGATCGCGCACGACTGTCACACCGGGAGTGTCCATCGGCACGAGGATCATCGACTGCTGCTTGTGCTTCTCCGCATCCACATCGGTCTTGCCCATGACGATCATGATCTTGCAGCGCGGGTCCTTCGCCCCGGACGTCCACCACTTCCGGCCGGAGATGACGTACTCGTCGCCCTCGCGGCGGATCGTCGTCTCGATGTTCGTGGCATCCGAGCTCGCGACCGCCGGTTCCGTCATCGCGAACGCGGAGCGGATCTCACCGTTCAGCAGCGGCTGCAGCCACTGCTTGCTCTGGTCCTCCGTCGCGAACATGTGGAGCAGCTCCATGTTGCCGGTGTCCGGCGCCTGGCCGTTCGTGGCCTCCGGAGCCAGGTGGAGGCTCCACCCGGTGATCTCCGCGAGCCCCGCGTAGTCGAGCTGGCTGATTCCCGATTCGGACGGCAGGAAGAGGTTCCACAGTCCGCGCGACTTGGCCTCCGCCTTGAGGGTCTCCACGACGGGCGGCACGGACCCGTCGCGCGGGTCGCGCTCGGCCCGGTATGCGTCGTACTCGGCCTCCGCCGGGAACACGCTGGCATGCATGAAGTCGACGAGCTCCTCACGCAGCTCGAGTGCACGCGCCGAGGGGCGCAGGTCCAGGGAGTCGACGTCCGGTCTCACGGGCATCGCCTTCAGCTGATCGGTCATGATCTCTCCATTCTGTGTACGGCTGTCTGTGTACGAGTTCTTCGGTGCACGGCTGTCCGAGTACAGCTGTGTCTGGCTTGTCTGCTGTGTCTGGCGCGACTGCGGTGCCCGGTGCGGTCGCTGGTTCATCGACCCGACTCGACGGTCGCCGCCGCGAGTCGCACGTATCTCTCCGCCATCTGCTCCGGGGTGAGCTCGCCGTCCGGGCGGTACCAGGACGGGACCGATGTGCCCATCGTGATGAGCGCTCTCACGGCGTCTGCCGGATACGGAGTGGCGAACGCTCCGTCTTCGACGCCCCGCATGACGACGTCGCGGAACATCGCTTCCTGCTCGTCCCGCAGCGCGACGATCAGACGGCGACCGTGCGCATCGAGGCTGCGGATCTCCGATGCGCCGACGAGCGCCTCCGCCCTCCGTTCGGTGTGGAAGAGGAGCCACGCGTGCATCAGTGCGCTCAGCTGCTCATCCGGTCGGGGCCCTGCGCGGAGCACTGCGCTGCGGGTGAGGGCGAGCCCATCGCTGAGCACGCGCACCATGATGTCCTGCAGCATCTGCTGCTTCGAGGGGAAATGGCTGTAGATCGAGGCGACTGTCAGGTCTGCTCCCCGGGCGATGTCGCGCATGGTCGTCCCGTGGTAGCCGAGGCGCTCGAACCGATCCACGGCGGCGTCCAGGATCGCGTCCCTGGTCGACCTCGTCCGTGCCATCGTCTGCTCCTTCGCACTGCTGGCCGCAGCATTCGCCGATTCGCCCACGGCACCGGCTGATCGACACGCTACGCACCGAACGCTTGTTCGTCAACGACCAGCCTGCAGCCCTGAGAGAGCACCGTGCACACCCAGTCGTCCTGACAGCTGGCCATTCTCTCCAGCAGCTGCCCCACAGGCACCCATTCCGCACAGCGGCCATGACCCCGAACGTGCGTTCGCCTCGAAAGCCCGCGCACCCCTTGACACCCCGCCAGGCGACGGCAATGCTGGCGGCACCGGCCAACGACGACCGGCACGCCCCGCGCACCTGATCATCCTCGCGGCCCCCACGGCGGATCCGCATCGCGCAGGCGTGAACCCTCCCGAAAGGCGTGACGATCATGTCCGATGCTCCGGATCTCAACGACCTCCTCGCAGACGCCCCGAAGAACTGGGGACGCTGGGGTGACGACGATGAGGTGGGCTCCCTCAACTTCCTGACGAACGACCAGGTCCTGCGCGGCGTCCGCAGCATCCGCGGCGGCGAGGTCCACACGCTCCAGCGCCTCATCGGCGATCCGAAGGGCGATCCGGTCTGGCCGTCACGGCTCCCCGCCGAGCGCGAGATGGTCATCGACGAATCCGCGTGGGACGGCGACGACGCCCCCGCCTTCCCCGGCGGCCTCCACTACGCGGACGACAAGCTCGTCGCGTTCCTGCAGGGGTCCACGCAGTACGACGCGCTGGGCCACGTCTGGTACGGCGGACAGATCTGGAACGGCTACGACGCGCGCACGACGATCGGCGGCCTGGACAAGGCCAGTGTCGAGCCGATCGCCCAGCGCGGCGTCGTGGGACGCGGTGTCCTCATCGACATGGCGCGGCACTTCGGCGTCGAGGCGATCGAGTCCAAGCGCACCTTCGACCACACCGACCTGCTCGCCGCCGCCGAGGCTCAGGGCGTGACCATCGAGAAGCACGACATCCTGCTCATCCGCACGAACCACCTGCAGCTGTTCTTCGAGCAGGGCGACGCGTTCTATGAGGACTTCTGCGAGCCGGGGCTCCAGTACAGCCCGGAGCTCGTGACGTGGTTCCATGAGATGGAGATCCCCAACCTCGTCACGGACACGATCGCGAACGAGGTGACGACCGACCCGGACACCGGTGTGGCGCTCACGCTCCACAACGCGCTCATGCGCAACCTCGGCATCGCGCTCACGGAGATCTGCGACCTGGAGGAGCTGGCCGCCGCGTGCGCTGCGGACGGCCGCTGGGACTTCCTCTACGTCGCGGCACCGCTGAAGATCCACCGGGCGACGGGGTCGCCGGTCAATCCGGTGGCCATCCGATGAAGGCGCTGACGGAATCACTCACACCGGCCTCTCCCACGATGCTCGACGCGTGGGAGCACCGGGTGGGGGAATCCGCGGACCAGCCGTTCCTGCATCCATTCGGCGAGACGCTGAGCTTCGGCGAGGTCGACGAACAGGCGGCTACGCTCGCTGCATCGCTGGCCGGCCACGGCATCGGCGTCGGAGACCGGGTCGCTCTGTACACGCAGAACGATCCGCTCTTCGCGGTCGGTGTCATCGCGGCGTGGAAGCTCGGGGCCGTGGGCGTTCCCATCAACCCGATGAACACCGCCCGCGAACTGCGCTATCACCTGCAGGATTCCGGCGCGAAGGCACTCGTGACCCTGACGACCCTGTGGGACGACGTCGCCGCCGAGGCCGTCCCGGACTCCTCCGTCGGCGTCACGGTGATCGGCGGCTTCCTCCGCTGGCAGCCTGACGGCGACGGGATCCGGGTCGAGGCCGTGGCAGCGGACGTGGGAGCGGCTCGACCTGCTCCCGAGGGCACGGTTCTGCTGTCCCTCGACGACCTTCCTCGAGGGGAGGCGGCCGCGGACCGGCCGGGGACCTCGGCGTCGGATCCGGCATTGCTGACGTACACATCGGGCACGACGGGCAACCCCAAGGGCGCGATCAACACGCACGGCAACATCGCGTTCAATGCGGAGACGTATGTGCAGATGGGCGGGCTCGAGCCGGGCCAGCCGATCCTGGCCGTCGCGCCGCTCTTCCACATCACGGGGTCGGTGGGGCATCTGGCGTACGGCATCCGAGCCGGGTGTCCGCTCGTCCTGAGCCACCGATTCCACCCTGTCGCAGTGATCGAGTCCATCCGGCAGTGGCACCCCGTGTTCACCATCGGCGCGATCACCGCGCTCATGGCGATCGCGGACTCGCCGGAGCTGCGGGACGGTGACCTCGACAGCCTGGAGGTCATCTACACGGGCGGCGCCCCGGTGGCCCCGTCGCTGTCCGATCGACTGGAGAAGGTGTACGGCTCCTACATCCACAGCGCGTACGGGATGAGCGAGACAGCGTCGCCGATCACGGTCGGGCCGGTCGGTGAGCGGTCACCGGTCGACCCGGACTCGGGCTCACTGTCCGTGGGACGCGCCGTGTACGACACGGAGCTGCGGATCGTCGACGACGCCGGTGCAGACCTGCCGGACGGAGAGTACGGGGAGATCTGGGCGCGCGGACCGCAGATCACCCCGGGCTACTGGCAGAACGACGCGGCCACGGCCGCGGAGATCACGGATGGCGGCTTCCTCCATACGGGCGATGTCGCGTTCCGGGACGCCGAGGGGTGGATCTACCTCGTCGACCGGAAGAAGGACATGATCAACGCGGCGGGGTACAAGGTGTGGCCGCGGGAGGTTGAGGGGGTCCTCTACGATCATGCGGCGGTGTCCGAGGCCGCGGTCGTCGGGGTCGCGGACGATTACCGGGGCGAGACGGTCGCCGCATACGTCACCGTCAAGACGGGCCAGTCCGTCACGGAGGAGGAGCTCGTGGCGCACTGCCGCGAGCAGCTGGCCGCCTATAAGATCCCGCGCAGCATCGGGATCCTCGACGAGATGCCGAAGACCGCCACCGGCAAGATCATGCGCAGAGCGCTGCGGGACTAGGCGAGAGGCACCGCGCGGGGCACAGCGCGGGTGGGCCTTCCGCTGGGCGGCTATGGCCGACGCCGACCCGGTGCGGGGCCGACCCGTTGCGGGGCCGACCCGTTGCGGGTCGGAAAACCGTTGGAGACGGCTGTGGGCCGGAAGGATGAGGATCCTTCCGGCCCACAGCCGTCTGTCGCGCTGGGTTCAGCTGTCGGAATCCTCTGCTTCGTCGATCGAGGCTCCCGCGCTGCCGGTCGGAGTCGGGGTGGCGGCGCCTCCCTCATCACGCGTCAGCACGCCGAGCTCGTCGCCCTCGTCGTCCTGGATGTGCATCGTGTCCCCGTCGACCACGACCACGGTCACTCCGCTGAGCCACGTGTCGACTCCGGGGCAGCCCTTGAGCGTGCCGGCGCCCCGGTCGATCTCTGCGGTGTCGCCATCGATGCGGAACTCCCCCTGGAGTCCGTTGCACCCGTCGGATCCGCCCATCGTGCCGCCGCCTTCGTCGACCTCGGTGAACTCGAGGAACGCGTCGTCAGGGTCCTCTGCGACCCAGCGACCTTCGAAGACAGGATCCGCGGCGGGAGCGTCCGTTGTGGGGTCCTCCCCGGGGCCTCCGTTCGTCCCGCATCCGGTGAGCGCGAGTGCGGTGAAAGCGGTGAGTGCTGCCAGGCGGATCGGTACCTTCATGGGTCCCTCCGTGGGGTAAGGGGTCGGGCTGACTCATGCTAACGGGCGAGGCTGAGGGGCACCCGAATGCCGCTCGACCTGCCGTTTCATGGCGGTGAGGTGCGTCGGCTCTGTCCGGCGATGACGAAGGGGCACTCGCGTGTGCGAGTGCCCCTTCACCAACCGTCAGTGCCCCGTCTCAGGAAGTCGGAGCGCCTCCGGGCTCAGCTGTGCTCAGGCCCTGCGGCGACGAGCCACGTAGACCAGTGCGCCGCCCAGGGCGACCAGTCCGGCTGCGCCTGCAGCCAGCGGAGCGGTGGTCGAACCGGTGCGCGGCAGGTCGTCCCCGCCCTCACCGTTGTCGCCGTCATCCTGGCCGCCGTCGCCGCCGTCTTCACCGACGACCTCGAACGAGCTCTCGAGCGTCTCGCCCTCAGCCGTCACGATGACCTCGTAGTCACCGATGTAGGCCTCGGCCGGTGCGGTCGGCAGGCCCCAGACGCGGGACGACGCGTTGCCGTCTTCGTCAGCGGTCACCGTGACCGACTTGGCCGGTGCATCGTCGGAGTCCTCAGCCGGCGCCTCTTCCGAGCCCGCGTTGGCGGATGCGGAATCGGTCGACGCGTAGGTGTCGAACGTGACGTCCGAACCGGGCTCCACTCCTGTGACGGAGTAGGTGACGCCGCGGTCCTCGTCGATGGCCTGGTCTTCGTCCTCGGCGAGGAACTGCTCAGCAGCGATCTCGCGCGGGTCGACGGTCAGCTCAGCGTCCTCGTCCGCCTCTTCCGTCTCAGACGGGGTCGGCGCCGGGGTCGTGGGCTCGTCGGTAGCAGTCTCCGTGGGCTCCGGGGAGTCCGTGTCCGTCGGAGTCGGTGCCGGCGTGGTCGGGTCCTCGGTGGGCTCGTCCGTCGGCTCCTCGGTCGGCTCGTCCGTCGGGTCCTCGGTGGGCTCCTCGGTCGGCTCCTCAGTGGGCTCGTCCGTCGGGTCCTCGGTGGGCTCCTCGGTCGGGTCCTCGGTCGGCTCCTCAGTGGGCTCGTCCGTCGGGTCCTCGGTGGGCTCCTCGGTCGGGTCCTCGGTGGGCTCCTCGGTCGGCTCGTCGCCGGCGGTCTTGACCTCGTAGCCCTGCGGCATGTGGTTGAGGGCCTCATCAAGCTCAGCGACCCAGATCCAGTCGCCCTCGCCGGTAGCCGGGTCGTAGTTCGAGCCGGAGGTCACGCCGACCGCCTGGTCGCCCATCATGACGGCGCCACCGGAGTCGCCCGGGATGCCCAAGGCCTGGGCTGCGAATCCGTGGACGACCGCGATGTCTCCGGTCACCGGGTCCCCGATGAGAGAGTATCCGTCAACGATGTCACCGATAACGCCATCGTTCTTACCGCCGATGGTGCCTTCCTGCATGGCCGAGGTCCGACCCGAGCGCCACATCGGCTCGCCGACGTCGTCCATCGAGACGTCGCTGACGCCAGCGACGGGCTTCGTCGATGCTGACAGATCGTCGCCCGAAGCGGTCGTCCAGTCGGTGACCTCGGCGTGCGTCGTGATCGAGTCGTCGTTGAGCGTGATGATGCCGAAGTCCATCGTCGACGCGGGATCGTACGACTCAGGATCGTTCCAGTCCGCCGGAGGATTGTCCGGATCGATGAGCGTGTCCGCCCATGCAGAGTACGTGAACGTACCGACCGTCTCAGTCGTGAGCCAGTCGAAGGTGAGCTCACCGGTGTAGTCGCCCGTGCCGGCGTTCGACGTCGACGGGCGCTCGAGGTAGACGTCGTTGCCCTCCTCGGAGCAGTGCCCTGCCGTGATGAGCGCGTCCTCGCCATCGGGGCCGGTGGCGGGGAACCCGATCGAGCACAGCCCGGCGGCCTGCTGAGAGCCCGGCTCGTGGACGACGTATCCCGCGCCGCCGACGACGTCCTCCGAGTTCACCGTGGAGTAGCCGTTCGCGATCTCGGAAACGACGGGCTCGCTGCCTGTCTTCGCCTTGGCGAATGCCGTGACCGCCTCGAGTGCATCGTCGTCTGCGTCGACGCCCGAGCCCTCGACCACCTGCACGGCGATATCGCCTTCGGCGTTGTATCCGACGGCTGCGACGCCGGCATCGGACGTCAGCGCGGCGGTCGCCGCGACACCCAGATCCTTCGGCACGTCATTGCTTGCCATGGCGGGGACCGTGAGGGCCACTCCGCCGAGTCCGATGGCAACGGCCGCGCTCAGCGCGACGAACCGCTTGCCCGTCTCAGGATTCTTCATACTGTTCTTCCTCTGATCTCTCATGACATCGAGTCGAAAATCTCCGACATCGCACAGCTGAACTACACGACGCTCAGTGGACACTGTGCCAAAGATCGCGGCTGCGTAACACTTCTGACCATTTTGGTCACCGAATGATCACAACGTTCGCGTTGCCCACATCACATGCACTCGCCCTGCGCGCGGTCAGGCGAGGGACGCCGCCAGCTGCTCCTGCATCGCCTTCTTGTCCGGCTTCCCGATCTTCGTGACGGGGACGCTCTCGACGAACATCACGTCCTTCGGGGTCTGGACACTCCCCTTCTCCTCCCGGACGAAGGCCCGGATCTCTTCGCCGAGATCGGCCGCAGCCGATCCGCGGTCCCCGGCAGGGACCTCGGCGGCGGTGTCGTCCGGTGCTGCAGGCTCGTCCCGCAGCACGACTGCGGCGACGACCCGCTCTCCCCAGTCCGCGTCGGGGATCCCCACGACACACGCCTGGGCGACGGCGGGGTGCTCGAGCATGCGGGCCTCGACCTCGGCGGGGTACACGTTGAGCCCACCGGTGATGATCATGTCCTTCTTACGGCCCACGATGCTGAGGAATCCGTGCTCGTCGAGACGGCCCAGGTCACCCGTGTGCAGGCGTCCGTCGCGCAGCGTCTCCGCCGTGAGCTCCGGGTTCTGCCAGTAGCGGGTCATGACGATGGGACCGGACACGCACACCTCGCCGACCTCACCGATCGCCACCTCACGATCCTCGTCATCCCGGATCGTCAGGTCCGCGCAGGATGTCGCCCGGCCGGCGGATGCGAGCCTGCCCGGCACAGTCGGATCATGGTCCTCCTTCCGCAGGACGGTGATGAGGTTGGGCGCCTCCGACTGGCCGTAGAGCTGCAGGAACACCTGCCCGATCCGGGTCAGCGCCTCCTGCATCCGCGACGGGTCCATGAGGGACGCGCCGTAGACGACGGTCTCCAGCGACGACAGCCGGTCCAGCTGCTCCTGCGGCAGGTCGAGGAGCCGGTAGATCATCGTCGGCACGAGGAACGTCGACGAGATCCGGTGCTCCGCGACTGCATCGACGAACGCCTGCGGCGAGAACTTGTCCAGCATGACCATCGAGCCGCCCTGCAGCAGGATCGGCAGGGCCATCGCACCCGAGGCGTGGGACATCGGCGTCGTCACGAGGAACCGGTTGTCGGCCGGCCACTCCCAGTCGATCACCGTGAAGAGCGCATTCGTCACCATCGTCCGGTGCGAGCGCACGATCCCCTTGGGCGTTCCGGTCGTCCCGCCGGAGAATCCGAGCGACGCGTCCGATTCCGGGTCCACACGCACGGGCCGGTCGAGGACGGAGAAGCCGGAGACGGCCTCGGCGCCCTGCGCCTGCGATGCCGGATCGAGGATCTCGACGGGGATGACGGTGAGGCCGGGGACGGTCTCCGCGAGTTCGCGCGCCATGTCGTCGAACCGCCCCTGCTCATAGAGCAGGTACTGCACCTGCGAGAGCTCGAGCGACTGGCGATGGTCGCGGATGCCGTTCTCCGGATGGAGCGGACTCACCCGCAGCCCTTCGAGGTAGATCGCCGACGTCGAGAAGAACGTCTCCGGCCGGCTGCTGCCCAGCAGCGCGCCGTAGTCGCCGGGCTTCGCCCCCGCCGCACGGAGCGAGTCGCGGATGGCCTGGACCCGGGCCGCCGACTGCGCGTAGGTGAGCGTGCGGTCGCCGTCGACGAACGCGGTGCGCCGATCGAAGCGGGTGAAGGCCGAGTAGAGGAGCTCGCCCATCGTACGGGTCGCCGGCTGCGGTGACGGCACCGCCGCCGAGGCAGGGGTCGCCGAGGCCGAGGTCGCTGCGGTCTGCTGCGTAGGAGTGTTCGCGGTCATCGGATCAGCTCCAGGATCGTGGCGTTGGCCTGGCCGCCGGCCTCGCACATGGTCTGCAGGCCGTACTGCGTGTCGGTCGCGCGCATGTGGTGGATGAGGTCGGTCATGATGCGGGCACCGGACGCACCGAGCGGGTGACCGTACGCGATCGCTCCGCCGTTCGGGTTCACTCGGTCGGCGCCGACGCCGAACTCCTGCATCCATGCCAGCGGGACGGAGGCGAAGGCTTCGTTGACCTCGAAGATGCCGATGTCGGCAGCGGACAGGCCGGACTTCTTCAAAGCCTTCTCCGTCGCCGGGATGGGCGCGGTGAGCATGATGACCGGATCCGTGGCGGCGAGCGCAGCCGTGTGAACCCGGGCGATGGGGGTGAGCCCCAGGTCGCGGGCGCGCTCCGGCGTCATCACGAGGAGTGCGGAGGCACCGTCGGAGATCTGCGAGGAGTTGCCGGCCGTGACGACACCGTCCTCCTTGAAGACCGTCGGGAGGGTGCCGAGCTTCTCGAGCGTGCCGCCGGGGCGGATGCCCTCGTCCCTGCGGAAGTCCTGCGACTCTCCCTCCTTGGTGAGTCCGGAGATGGGGAGGATCTGCTCGGAGAGGACCCCGGCCTCGGTCGCGGCGAGTGCGCGCGCATGCGATTCGAGCGCCAGCTCATCGAGCTGCGTGCGCGTGAGGTTCCAGCGCTCCGCGACCATCTCCGCACCCTCGCCCTGGCTGAAGCCCTCACGGCCGTAGCGCTCCGCGATGGAGGGGCCGAAGGCCTTGCCCGGCCCGTTGTTCCGCTGGGAGCCCATGGGCACGCGCGTCATCGACTCGACGCCTCCGGCGATGACGATGTCGCTGTGGCCTGCGATGACGGAGGCGACGGCGAAGGTGAGTGCCTGCTGGGACGATCCGCACGCACGGTCGACGGTCGTCCCCGCGACGGTCTCCGGGAAGCCGGCCGCCAGAGCCGCCCACCGGCCGACGTTCGAACTCTGCTCCCCCACCTGGGTCACGCAGCCGAAGACCACGTCCTCGATCAGCGCGGGGTCGATCCCGTTCCGCTCCACGAGTCCGCGCAGCACGTGCGCCCCGAGGTCGACGGGATGGACGTCGCGCAGGGCTCCGCCCCTCCTGCCCACTGCTGTACGCGCCGCATCGACGATCACTGCTTCCGGCATCGACTCACTCCTTCGTGGGACTCCACTGTCCGTGCAGTCAGTAACTCTGTCAGTCCGCAGACCCTGTCAGTCCGCAGTCCAGTTGCACCGCTTTCGTGCACCCTATAGCGTGAAAACAATCTTAACGATTGTTCGATACCTCCGGAAAAGCCGTCCACATCTCAGTCAACCCCACCACAGTCAACGGAGACCCCTTCCATGCGCAGAACCGTCTACACCGAGGACCACGAGTCCTTCCGCGCCCTGGCTCGCGAGTTCGTCGAGCGCGAGCTGGCGCCCAAGTTCCAGGAGTACGAGGACGCCGGTCGGATCGACAAGGCCGTGTTCGCGAAGATGGGCGAACTGGGGCTCATCGGCCTGCAGATCCCGGAGGAGTTCGGGGGCGGCGGGCAGACCGACACCTTCAAGTACAACGCGATCCTCACGGAGGAGACCGCGCGGGCCTGCACCAGCCTGGGCTCGCTGCGCGTCCACCAGGACGTCGTGACCCCCTACATCCTCGAGTACGCGACTCACGAGCAGAAGGGCCGCTGGCTGCCGGGGATGGCGAACGGCACCCTCATGGCCGCGATCGCGATGACGGAACCGGGCACGGGCTCGGACCTCACCGGCATCCGCACGCGCGCGGAGCAGCGCGAGGACGGCGCCTGGGTGCTCAACGGGTCGAAGACGTTCATCTCCGGCGGTGCGAATGCGGACCTCGTGCTCGTCATCGCGCGCACCAGCGCGTACGACCCGGACGACCGCCGCGGAGGCCTCACGATCTTCGTCGTCCCGACCGACTCCCCCGGCTTCGAGGTGGGCCGGGGCCTGCAGAAGATCGGCATCAAGAGCCAGGACACGGTGGAGCTGCACTTCACCGACCTCGTCGTGGCCGACGCCGACATCCTGGGCGAGCCGGGGCGCGCGTTCGAGTACATGTCACACAACCTCGCGCAGGAGCGACTGACGATCGCGGTGAACGCTGTGTCGACCGCGCAGGCGGCTATCCGCCTGGCATCCGAGTACGCGCAGGAGCGGAAGTCGTTCGGCCAGCCCCTGTCCTCGTTCCAGAACACGAAGTTCGTGCTGGCGGAGTGCTCGACGGAGACGACGGCCGCGCAGGCGATGCTCGATCAGGCACTCGAGGCGCACGACGCGGGCGAGCTGAGCCCGGCCGACGCCGCGCGGGTGAAGCTGTTCACCACCGAGGTCCAGGGCCGGGTCATCGACAACTGCCTGCAGGTGCACGGCGGCTACGGCTACATCCTCGAGTACCCGATCGCCCGCCTCTACACGGACGCACGGGTCACCCGCATCTACGGCGGCACGTCGGAGGTCATGAAGACGATCATCGCCAAGGACATGGGGCTGTCAGCACGCCGGTCGTGAGCCGGCGGGGCTCTGACAGTCGAACCGGGCCCGAGGTCCGGGCCGGGTCCCGGCTCCGGTCTGGGTTCGGCTGGTCCGGGTCCGACTGACTCCCCGGCCCGGACCTCGGGCCTGCAATACTGAACATCCGTGCAGGACCTCGACGAGGTCGGCACCGCACACCCACTCGAAGCATTCGAAGCAAAGGAGCACGCATGTCGGAGAACACCGAGTCGCAGACCGCAGAGGTCCTCACCGAGGTCCAGGGCAATGTCCTCGTCATCACCCTGAACCGGCCGGAGGCGAAGAACGCCGCCACGCAGAACATGGCGCAGATGATGGCCCAGATCCTCGATGACTTCGATGCGAACGATGATCTGTTCGTCGCTGTCATCACGGGTGCGGGGAAGACCTTCTGCGCAGGCATGGACCTCAAGGGGTTCCTCCGCGGCGAGCGCCCGTCCATCGACGGACGCGGCTTCCTGTCGCTCACGGAGGCGCCGCCCAAGAAGCCGCTCATCGCAGCAGTCGAGGGCTACGCGCTGGCCGGAGGGTTCGAGACGATGCTCGCGTGCGATCTGGTCGTCGCGGCGGACACAGCGAAGTTCGGCACGCCCGAGGTGAAGCGCGGCCTGGTGGCCGCCGCCGGCGGTGTGACGGTCCTGCCGCAGCGCACGCACCGCGCGGTCGCGATGGAGATGGCGCTCACGGGCAACATGTACGGCGCGGAGTTCGGCCAGAAGCACGGTTTCGTCAACACGATCGTCGAGGACGGCAAGGCACTCGACGGCGCCCTGGAGCTGGCACAGACGATCGCCGCGAACGGACCCCTCGCGGTCAAGGTGTCGAAGCAGGTCATCGTCGAGTCGCAGGACTGGACGCAGGACGAGGTCTGGCAGAAGCAGGCACCGCTGGTCGCCGACGTCTTCGCGTCGGAGGACGCCAAGGAGGGCTCCCGCGCCTTCGCGGAGAAGCGCGCACCTCAGTGGACGGGGAAGTGACCTGACCTGCCGCTGACGCTCAGTGCGGACGCTCAGTCGCCGCCGACGCACAGGTCAGCCCGCCGCGGCCCCGCCTGCCCCTTCCGGGCGGCGGGGCCGCCGCGATTCAGCCCTGGCAGCGCTGGGTCACGTTCAGCTGGATCGCATTCAGCTGGCGCGGATTCAGCGGGGACGCCGCTGCCTGATCAGCCCGTCCTGGACGAAGGTGGCCAGCCGCTGACCATCGCGCGAGTACATCGCCGCATGCGACAGCCCGCGCCCACCGCCCGCCCACTCCGACCGCTGATCGATGAACACCCACTCCCCCGGGGTGGGGTCGGCGTGGAAATGGACGGAATGGGTGAGCGTTGCACGCGGGATGTCCGGCGCACCCAGCATGACCCCATGGGGCACCAGCGAGGCGGCCAGCAGCGCGAGGTCGCTGACGTATGTGACGAGGCACCTCCCCCGCCAGGGCTCTCCGTTCCCTGCCTGAGGCAACCGCATCCACAGCTGCTGGCGACCGCGATCGGGCGCGGGGTCGATCAGGTTCTCCTCGACGTAGCGCAGATCGAGGAACGACCACTCAGTCCGCCATGGACCGGAGTCCAGTGAGCTGTGCCGGTCCATGACGTCGACGAGCGGCGGCACCTCCTCCGGAGGAGCAGCCAGCGGCATCGGTGCCTCGTGCGCGAAGCCGTATTCCTCTGTCTGGAACGAAGCCGTCAGACGGAAGATCTCGCGGTGCCCCTGATGTGCTCGTACCGCGCGCATATCCATGGACCGCCCATCGCGCACCCGCTCGACCGTGAACCGAGTCGGACCGTCCGTGTCCCCCGCCGACAGGAAGAAGCCCTGCGCGGACACCGGCGAACGCGAGTCGTCGACAGTGCGGCACGCGGCGGCGAGTGCTTGCCCCATCGTGTGACCGCCGAATGCCTTCGGGAGGATCGTCCCGAGTCGGGGCTGCCCTTCGAACACGTCGGCTTCCACCTCCGACACATTCAGCAGAGCATCGATCATGTGCGCGGTCCTTCCGTATGGTCCAGGGCCAAGGTCGACGAGGCCGAAGCGGGATGCGGCTCGCACCCAGCGCCCACCGTACACAGGCCTGCAACGGATCGTCGTGCATCACCACCCACCGCCCGGCAGACCCTCCCACCAGGGGCTTTCAGATTCCTGAGCATCGACTGAGACAATGTGCGCATGAATCGAATCACCAATCCGACCCTCGCGGCAAAGGTCACCACAGCTGACCGCGCCGCGGAGCATATCCGCCCCGGAGACACCGTGGGCATGAGCGGTTTCACCGGCGCCGGCCACCCGAAGGCCGTCCCCGGAGCGCTCGCCGAACGCATCGACGCCGCGCACACAGCGGGAGAGGACTTCCGCATCAACCTCCTCACCGGCGCCTCCACCGGCGAAGAGGTCGACGGCGCACTCGCCCGCGTGAACGGCATCGCGAAGCGCGCTCCGTTCGTGTCCGACCCGGACCTGCGGAAGCAGATCAACGCGGGCGACGTCGAATACACGGACACCCACCTGTCGCACCTCGCACAGCAGGTGTGGTTCGGGTTCCACGGCAACCTCGACGTCGCCGTGGTCGAAGTCGCAGCGATCCTGCCCAACGGCCTGCTGGTCCCCGGCAGCTCGGTGGGCAACAACAAGACGTGGCTCGACCTCGCGGACAAAGTCATCCTCGAGGTCAATGACTGGCACCCGCGCGAATACGAAGGGTTCCACGACGTCTACTACGGCACGAAGCTGCCCCCGCACCGCCGCCCGATCGAGATCCTCGATCCGCTCCAGCGCATCGGCGATCCCTACCTGCGCGTCGATCCTGACAAAGTCGTCGCCGTCGTCCACACGAACGCACCGGATCGCGACAACACGTTCGCAGCACCGGACGACGCGTCCGAGGCGATGGCCGACCACCTCATCGACTTCCTCCGCCACGAGGTCTCCGCCGGACGCATGCCGAAGAGCCTCCTGCCGCTGCAGTCCGGCGTCGGCAACGTCGCGAACGCGGTGCTCGCCGGACTTGCGAACTCAGAGTTCGAGCACCTCACCTCGTACACGGAGGTCATCCAGGACAACCTGCTGAGGCTCCTGGACTCCGGGAAGCTCGATTCGATCTCCGCCACGTCGTTCTCCCTCACCCGTGAGGTCGCGGAGGAGTTCAACCGGAACATCGAGTCCTACAAGGGCCGCATCCTCCTGCGCCCCCAGGAGATGTCGAACCACCCGGAGATCGTCCGCCGCCTGGGCGTCATCGCGATCAACGGAATGGTGGAGACGGACATCTACGGCCACGTGAACTCCACGGAGATCAACGGCTCGAAGATGATCAACGGGATCGGCGGCTCCGGCGACTTCGCCCGCAACGCCTTCCTCAACTTCTTCGTCTCCCCGTCGACTGCGAAGAACGGAGCGCTGTCCGCGATCGTGCCGATGGTGCCCCACGTCGACCACACGGAGCACGACGTCCACGTGATCGTCACGGAGCAGGGCGTCGCGGATCTGCGCGCCACGGCCCCGAACGAGCGGGCGAAGCGCATCATCGACAAGTGCGCCCACCCGGACTTCCGCGACCGTCTGCACGATTACCACGATCGTGCGTACGCACAGAACACCACCGCCCGCCACGCCCCGCACCTCCTCGAGGAGGCACTCAGCTGGCACCAGCGGGCCGCGACGGACGGACGCATGTAGTGCACAGACGCATGTAGCGCCCGGGCTGCGGCAGACCGCCGCATGCGACGAAGCCTCTCGCGCGGGTGCGCTCTCGCCGCCAGCAGCTTTCGCTCCGTTTTCCGCCCCCGCGCATTCGCCGCCATCCGCATCCACCCCCTCGTCTTGAACGAACGATCAGACAGTTCTATGCTCCGACAGTGAGTGCACGGCCCTGCACCGTGTCTGCGCGACGACCGCGCCACCAGTTCACTACGGAGGATCGATGACGACCACGGACCACGGAACCGCTGACCACGACGCGCAGACGGGTTACTTCCCCGCCGGCATGCCGCGGCAGCTCGACTACACCCCCGCGGCGGTTCCGGAGATCCTCCTGTCCTCGGCGAAGCGCTATCCCGACCGCCTCGCCTTCATCGACGGGGAAGACACCATCACCTTCGCGGAGCTCCTCGCCCGGGCCTCGCGCCTCGCGCAACGGCTCGCCGCCGATGGCGCCGGACCGGGCCGGGTCGTCGCGATCCAGCTGCCGAACACCCTCGACTTCCCCATCGCCTACTTCGGCGCGCTGCTCACCGGGTCCGCTGTCACCCTTGTGAACCCCCTCCAGCCGGCGCCCGCGCTGGCCCGCCAGCTCACGGACGCGCAGGCCCACCTCCTCATCACCCACCCGGCGCACCTCGCCGCCGCACTCGAGACCGCCGACGACCTCGACCTCACCCGCATCCTCATCACCGGCGTCACCTGGGCGGGTCCGGCGACGGACGAGGAGCTCACCGCTGCCCGCGAGGCCGTCGACGACGCCTCCCAGCCCCGGTTCGCCTCGTTCGCCGCCGCGATCGCGGCTCCCGCCGCAGCATCCACCGCCGCCGAGGTCGCGGTCGCCGAACGATCGGACGCCGCCGCGCTATCCGCCTCGGTCGATGCCTCGGACGCCGCCTCCTCCTTCGCCCCCGTCCTCGCCGGTTCCGACGAGGTCGCCCACTACCAGTTCACGGGCGGCACGACGGGCCGCTCGAAGGCCGTGCGCGTCCTCCACCGCAACGTGATCGACAACGTCACGCAGGTCGCCGCATGGCGACTGCACGTCCGCATCGTGCGGGACGCGGACGGAGACCTCGACCTCGTCCCGATCGAGACTCTCGGCGAACCGCTCCTGCGCCGGGGCGCGGGCGTCGCGATCCAGGTGCCGCCGCTGTTCCACGCGCAGGGCATCGCGAGCATCGCACTCTTCACCCTGGGCGGCGTCACGACCGTCTTGACGGGCCGCTTCCGCCCGGACACCTTCATCGACCTGTGCGACCGCTGGCAGGCGGAGTACACGTCCGGCAACCCGCCCATGTACCTCGCACTCGCGGCGCACGCGGCCAAAACCGGCCAGACCGCGCCGACCATCCGAGCCGCCATGTCCGGTGCGGCGCCGCTCGACGCGACGTCGCTGGGCAAGATCACCGAGGTCATGCCGAACGCGATCGTCGGCGAGGGGTACGGCCTCACCGAGGGCACCTGCGTCGTCACCGCCTCGGACATCACCGTCGGCGGCACCCGCAAGCCGGGCACAGTCGGCGTTCCGATCGCGGACACGCAGCTGGAGATCCGCTCCGCAGACGGCACCGAGGTCCTCCCCTCCGGCAGCGAGGGAGAGCTCTGGGTCCGCGGCCCCCAGGTCACCGCCGGCTACGCCGATGCTCCGGAGCTGACGGCGGCGCAGTTCGTCGACGGCTGGCTGCGCACGGGCGACGTCGCCTCCATCGACTCCGAGGGCTTCGTCCGCATCCACGACCGCGCGAAGGACATGCTCCTCTACAAGGGGTACAACGTGTACCCCCGCGAGCTCGAGGACATCCTCAGCGCGCACCCGAACGTCGCGCAGGCCGCGGTCGTCGGTCGCCCCGACGCAGACGTGGGCGAGGTCCCGATCGCCTTCATCGTGCATCGTCCTGACACTGCCCAGACTGACGGCGACGCCAAGGCGCTCATGGACTGGTTCGCCGGTCAGGTGCTGCCCTACCAGAAGGTCCGCGAAGTCCACTTCGTCGACGCACTCCCCACCTCGACCGCAGGGAAGGTGCTGAAGACGGAGCTGCGCGCACGCCTGTGACCGGGTCGGAGCAGTGACTGACGCACTCCTCTGACTGACGACGGCACCGCCCTGCTTCACCAGAGCGGTGCCGTCGTCCGCCGGTCGTTCCGGATCCGTCACACCTCCATACGATCCTCGACGGATCCGACTCGTAGACTTCTCCCATGGACAATCCACGCGCATCAGTTGACGAGATCCCCGAGGGCGCTCCGATCCTCGACGTCCGCGAGGACGACGAATGGGCGGCCGGCCACATCGAGGGAGCACTGCACATCCCGCTGGCGGATCTGCCGGCACGCTACGGCGAGGTGCCGCTCGACGAGGACGTCTACGTCGTGTGCCGCACCGGCGGCCGGTCGCGCCAGGCCGTCATGTGGCTCAACGACAACGGCTTCGACGCGATCGACGTCACCGGCGGCATGGGAGCCTGGAACCTGGACAACGGCAAGCCGATCGTCGCCGAGGGCGACGACGAGCCGTGGGTGAAGTGACCCGGTGACGACTCTCCGCACGATGCGGGGGCGGGCTGCGGCCGTCCTCGCCGCCTCGGCGCTCGTGGCCCTCACCGCCTGCTCACAGGACACCGACGCCGAGGCCGGGGCCACCACCCCGGCGCCCGACGCCTCCACAGCCCACGCCACCGATGAGGCCGCCACCGCGGCGGCGGATGATGACGACGCGGCCGGCGATGACTTCGCCGCCGCCATCACGCGCGAGCTCGACATCGACTTCGGTTCCGCGCCGTACGACCGGATCCCCGCCTGCCACCACGACGGCCCCGTCACCGTGGACGGCGGACGGGCGACGTTCGCACCGTCGAACCCCTCGCCGGAGCTCACAGACATGGGCGCCGAGGTCGAACTCACGATCACCGGCGGGGCCGGATACGTCGAGATCGGACCGGACGGCCGCAGCTACGCGGCCGTGCCGTTCTCGTGCTCGGCGGTGGGCGGCGACGCACCGGACGGGGCCGAGGCCCTCCTCGACTCCGGCGAACTGTTCGTCGGCGGCACCCAGGACGCCCTTCAGGTCATGGGGCTGGTCACCGCGGGCGATCCGATCACGGACGAAGCGGACGGTGACGAGGCAGAGGAGACCAGCGCCTCGGCGGTCGACCTCCTGACCCACGAACCCGCAGGCATGGGCGTGGCCCACCTCCACTCGAGCCTGCGCAACGGCGACGGCTACCGCTACTACGTGCGGCAGCAGCGCGACGGCGACACGGACGAGCCCAGCGGGATCGGCTGGAAGAACGTCGCGTGGGACAGCGAGTCCGGATCCGTCCGGCAGATCGACCACGTCGAGGACTTCATGGACTCCGTGCCGCGACCGGACGAGACGCTCGTCGTGGGCGTCGACGGCGACGACGGTGTCCTGCCCGGCCAGGAGGACCTCTCCGACCATGAGGCCTTCGACGCGATCACAGCGTTCCTGGGCGAGCCGGACGCCGAATCCTCGGAGTTCGCCGAGGAGGGCGCGCACCGTGGCTACCGCTCCGAGACGAGGACGTGGGGCACGTTCGAGGCCACCTACTACTCCCCCGCCGACGGGGAGCCGGACTGGGTCGGCACGTGCCTCGCGTGGGAGGCCGAACTGGGCGAGATGCCGGACACCGTGACGCTCGCGGCGCCGATGCGGATGGGCATGTCGCTGGCCGAGTATCCGTACGTCGGTTCGACGGAGGCCGACCACGTGGAGGACGGGGAGGCGCCCTCGCTCGTCACCGCGGACGACGGCCGATACACCGTCGACGTGATGGGCGGAACCCGCATGGACGGCATGCTCACGAAGGTGGCCTCCGGCACCGGCTGCGCGCGCGGATGAGCAGTCGGATGGGCAGAAGGGGCCACTATGCGAGAATCCGACCCCAGATCCATACCGTTTGTGCATAGTGAGGGCATGCAGAATCGAGCAGGCCAGCCAGCGGAGGAGCGCGACCTCGTCGACATCCCGGAGCTCCTGGACGCGTATCACGACCTCGTCCCGGACCCGGTGGATGCCGCCCAGCGCGTGAGTTTCGGGACGTCCGGTCATCGGGGCTCGAGCCTCACGAGGTCCTTCAACGAGGCGCACATCGCCGCAACGACGCAGGCGATCGTCGACTACCGCCGCGCGCAGGGGCACACAGGACCGATCTTCGTCGGACGCGATACGCACGCCCTGTCGGAGCCTGCGTTCCTCACGACGATGGAGGTGCTCGCCGCGAACGCGGTGCCGGCCATGATCGATGACCGGGACGGGTACACACCCACTCCCGTCATCTCCCACGCGATCCTCGCCCACAACCGGGAGCACGCGGCGGCGCAGGGGCTGGCCGACGGGATCGTCATCACGCCCAGCCACAACCCGCCGACGGACGGCGGTTTCAAGTACAACCCACCCCACGGCGGCCCCGCCGGCACGGATGCGACCGACTGGATCCAGCAGCGTGCGAACACCCTGCTCGAACAGGGGTGGGAGACGATCGAGCGGACACCGTTCCAGCGCGCGTTCCACCTCGAGAACACCACGAACTTCAACTTCATGGACGCCTACGTGTCCGACCTGGAATCGGTCATCGACATGGACGCGATCCGCTCGGCGGGGATCACGATCGGCGCCGACCCCATGGGCGGTGCAGCCGTCGACTACTGGGTGGGCATCAGTGATCTGTTCGACCTGGACCTCACGGTCGTGAACCCGGAGGTCGACCCCGCGTTCGCGTTCATGACGCTGGACTGGGACGAGAAGATCCGGATGGACTGCTCGTCTCCCTACGCGATGGCGTCCCTCGTCGCGTCCCGCGATTCCTTCGACATCGCCACCGGGAACGACGCCGACGCGGACCGCCACGGCATCGTCACCCCCGACGCGGGTCTCATGTACCCCAACCACTACCTGGCCGTCGCGATCGACTACCTGCTGGGGCACCGCCCCGACTGGCCGAGCGATGCCCGGATCGGCAAGACGCTGGTGAGCTCCGTGCTCATCGACCGCGTCGTCGCGGCCCACGGCCGCGAGCTCTACGAGGTGCCGGTCGGCTTCAAATGGTTCGTCGATGGGCTGCAGTCCGGCACCGTGGCGTTCGGTGGGGAGGAGTCCGCGGGCGCGTCGTTCCTGCGCCGTGACGGCAGCGTGTGGTCGACGGACAAGGACGGGATCATCCTGGCCCTCCTCGCGGCGGAGATGCTGGCAGTGACCGGGAAGACGCCCTCGCAGCGCTTCGCGGAACTCGCGGCAGAGCACGGGATGACGTCCTACGCGCGCACCGATGCGCCGGCCACCCCTCAGCAGAAGGCGGCGCTGAAGCGGCTGAACGCGAAGAACGTCACGGAGTCGATGCTCGCGGGTGATCCCATCACCGACGTGCGGTCCGAGGCACCGGGCAACGACGCCGCGATCGGCGGGATCAAGGTGAGCACGGACCACGCGTGGTTCGCCGCCCGCCCCTCCGGCACCGAGGACGTCTACAAGATCTACGCGGAGTCGCTCCGCGGCCCGGACCACCTCGCGCAGGTGCAGCGGGAGGCGCGCGCGCTCGTGGACTCCGTCCTCGGCTGAGCGGATCCGACGGCTCCGACCGCCGAGGTGCCGGTCGGCTGGTCGGTGACCGGCACCTCGGCGGCGGCTGGCTCAGTCTGCAGCTGAGCCCCCGCGTCCGTCCGCGACCGTAGGATCACCCCTATGCTGCGGACGTACTCGGAGATCTTCGCCCTGCCGGGGGCGCTGAAGTTCACGCTCGCCGGTCTGGTCGCCAGGATGCCGATCGCCATCCTGGGGCTCGGGATCGTCCTCTTCATCCAGGGCGAGACGGGGTCGTACGAGCTCGCGGGGCTCGTCACGAGCGTCTTCATGGTCGTGCAGGCGGTCACGAACCCCGTCATCGCGAGGCTCGTGGACGCCCACGGACAGTCGCGCGTGATGGTGCCGATCGTGTGCGTGCACCTGGTGGGGATCGTCGGCCTGCTCGCGGCGGTGCTCCTGGACTGGTGGTTCGGGTTCGTCTTCCTGCTGGCGGGGATCGTGGGAGCCAGCGTGGGCAGCCTCGGGTCGCTGGTGCGCGCGCGGTGGAACGCACTCGTGCGGAACTCCCGGCAGCTCGACACCGCGTTCAGCTGGGAGGCGGTCGCGGACGAGTTCCTCTTCGTGTCCGGACCCGTCGTCGTCACGGCGCTCGCGACTCTGTGGTTCGCGCCGGCCGGCGTCCTGCTGTCCGGAGTGGCCACGGCGGTGGGGGCACTGCTCTTCTACCCGCAGAAGGCGACGGAACCCGCGCCGCGGGGCCGCACCGTCGGAGGCGGTGGGCGCGTGCTCACCCACCCGGGGATCCTCGCAGCGATCGTGTGCCAGATCTTCCTGGGCGTGCTGTTCGGGGCGATCGATGTGACCGCGGTGGGGTTCGGGGACGAGCAGGGGGCGAAGGCGTTCGCCGGGATCGCGCTGAGCGCACTGGCAGCGGGATCCCTGGTCGCAGGAACGATCTACGGATCGTACGACTGGCAGATGCCGGTGCGGTACCGCTTCCCCCTCATGCTCACCGTGCTCACCGCGGGCGCGTGGCTCCTGCTGCTGGCGAACGACATGGTGGTCTTCGCGGCGCTGCTCTTCGTGGTGGGGGTCGGGATCGCTCCCAGCCTCATCGCGGTCAGCTCCGTCATCCAGACGCTCGCACCCGCGGAGCGGCTCACGGAGTCACTCGCGTGGATCTCCACGGCGCTGGGGTTCGGGGTGGCGATCGGGTCCGCTCTGGCCGGCACCGTCATCGACCGGATGGGCGCGCACGAGGCCATCTGGATCATCGCGATCTGCGCGTCGCTCGGGCTCATCGTCGCCGTCATCGGGCTGCCGGGCATGGACCCTGCGCGGACGCCGGCGCTGCGCAGGCCGCGCCGCCAGACGATCGACACGGAGTCCCTGCCCGTCGTGGATCCGAACGGGTGACGCGACCGGGTGACGCAGCCGAGTGACGCAGCCGGGTGACGCCGTCGCGAACATGCTCTCACCTGCGGGAAGACACGTGTTCACCGGTCGGCTACACTGATTCCACCGTGGCGGTCAGACTGAAACATGTGTGGCCGCCACGGCTCAGTTCTCCGGCATGTGGGCGCGTGTTCCGTGACCAGACGGGCACTGTTTCCCGACCAGACCGACCGTGTGCCGCGACTAGGCTGAGAGCATGCATATCCTGCTCGCCTGCGACAAGTTCAAGGGAACCCTCACGTCCGCTCAGGTCGCTGCGGAACTCACTCCGCCGCTGACCGCCGCCGGCCACACCGTGGCCTCCGTGCCGATTGCTGATGGCGGAGACGGCACCGTCGCCGCCGCCCTGGCAGCGGGCTTCGAACAGCGCACGGCCACGGTCGCCGGCCCGCTGGGGCATCCCGTCGAGGCGACGTGGGCGCAGTCCGGCCGGACGGCGATCGTCGAACTCGCGGAGGCGTCGGGCATCGCGCTCGTCTCCCCCACGCGGGACACCGCTCTCAACGCCGGGACGCACGGGACGGGCGAGGTCGTCGCCGCCGCATTGGACGCCGGCTGCTCGAAGATCGTGCTCGCGGTGGGCGGTTCGTCGTCGACGGACGGCGGTGCGGGGATGCTCGCCGCGCTGGGAGCCCAGTTCCTCAACGATTCGGGTCAATCCGTCCCCACCGGGGGTCTGGGCTTGCTCGAGGTCGCCCAGGTCGACCTCACCGGTCTGGACGATCGCCTGCGCGACGTCGAGGTCGTGCTGGCGAGCGACGTCGACAACCCGCTGCTCGGTGAGACCGGGGCGGCCGCCGTCTACGGGCCGCAGAAGGGCGCCTCCGACACCGAGGTCGCTCTCCTGGACCGCGCGCTCACGCACCTGCGCGACCGGTTCGCCGATGCTGGCGGAGCCGACGCCGAGGCGATCGCACGGATCGCGCTCACCCCGGGTGCCGGCGCGGCGGGCGGCACCGGATTCGGAGCGCTGGCCGGGCTCGGCGCCCAGGTCCGCCCCGGCGCCGACTACATCATGGAGCTCGTCGGATTCGAGGACGCGTTCTCCTCCGCTGAGCTGGTCATCACGGGTGAGGGGCGCTTCGACGTCCAGACCCTGAGTGGGAAGGGTCCCGGCGCTGTGATCGACCGTGGGCGCGAGGCCGGGGTGCCTGTGTGGGTGGTGTGCGGCGCTGCCGAGATCACCTCGGAGGAAGCCCCGGGCGTCTCCGGGATCGTCGAACTGCGGTCGCTCGCGCCTGAGGAGACGTGCATGACCAGTCCCGCCGCAGTGGTGCGGCAGGCGGGCGAGCGCCTCGCGGAGCTGCTCCGGGCGTAGGACACGGAGCTGCCCCGAGCATAGGGCACCCCCGCACACGACGAGGCGCCCCGCACGTGCTGTGCGGGGCGCCTCGTCGTCGGACTGTCTCGATCGTCGGGCTGCTTCGACCGTCGGACTGGCTCGTCATCGGGCCGACTCATCGTGAATCCGGTTCGTAGCCGGACTGACTCGTCCGCCCTTCAGTGGGAGTCGCTCACTTCGTGTCGGGCTTCTCCGGCGTCTCGGGGTTCTCCGGGTTGCCGGGAGTACCCGGCAGGCCCTTCTGCTTGCGGGTCAGCAACAGGATCACGAGCACCACGACCGCGAGGCCGCCCACGACGAGCAGGATCATCATCGGCGTCGACATGCCGCCGGAGTCCGCATCCTCACTCAGTGCGCCCTGGTCCTGTGCGCCGTCCTCCGGCTGGTCGACAGCGGCGCCGCCCAGCTCTGCGGGGCCGTCGCCGCCCTCACCCTCGGCCGCGCCCTCGTCAGCGCCGCCTTCCTCACCGGCGCCCACGGCATCGGTCAGGGTGAAGTCGAACTCGCCGGAGATCGGGTGGCCGTCCGAGGACACGACGCGCCACTGCACCGTGTAGTCACCGGGGGTCATGTTGTCCGGCAGCGCGGAGGAGACCGTGGTTCCCTCGACGGTCACCTCGCCGGCGGAGATGTCCTCGTCGCCGTCCTGGAGGACCTGGATCTCCGTCCCGACGTCCTGGATCTCTCCGCTGAAGTCGAGTTCGAGCCATTCCGGCTGTTCGTCGAGTTCCGCGCCCTCCTCCGGGTTCGACCCGACGAGCTGATCATGGGCGTGCGCGGCCTGGCCGACCGTCAGGCCGAACACCATGAGCAGCGCCGCGATGACAGCGGTGAGCGTGCGAGAGCGCAGAGTCACGAGACCTCCTGTGGATGTGCATAGGGTCCCGGCGGTGCGATGTCACACCCGGGACCCTTCCGATTATCCGTGATGAGTCTGGGAACTTCATCTTCCCGCGCCCGGGCTTCTAGTGTGGGGGTATGACCACCGAGCAGAGCACTGCGTCCGCTGACGCCCCCCAGATCCCCACGGACATCCGCCCGCAGGACGACCTCTACCTCCACGTCAACGGTGAGTGGATCGCGTCGCACACCATTCCCGATGACCGGTCCGCAGACGGTGTCATCCGCGGACTCTTCGACATCGCCGAGGAGAAGGTGCGGGACATCATCACCCACGCCGCGGAGAACACCGGATCGGATGCCGCCGCCGAGGAGGCGCGGAAGGTCGCAGACCTCTTCGCCTCGTTCATGGACGAGGACCGGGTCGAGGAGCTGGGCGTCCAGCCGCTGGAGGACGACTTCGCGGCACTGGAGGCGGCCGGCGACCACGACGAGCTCGTGCGCGTCCTCGGCCGGCTGGAGCGCTCGGGCAGCCCCGGAGCACTCGCGGCGTACGTGTCCGCGGACGCGAAGGACCCGGAGCACTACGTCCTCTACGTCCATCAGGACGGGATCGGCCTGCCCGACGAGTCCTACTACCGGGAGGACCAGCACGCGGAGGTCCGTGAGCTCTACGTCGCGCACCTCGCCCGCATGGCGACCCTCACCGGCATCGATGCACGCACCGGACGGGATGCGGCTGACATCGCGCAGACCGTGCTCGACCTCGAGACGAGGTTCGCGCGCGACCACTGGGACGTCGTGGAGACGCGCGACGCGCAGAAGACCTACAACCGCATGACGATCGATGAGGCCGCGCAGCTGGCCGATGGCTTCGACGTCCGCGGATGGCTCACCGAGGTCGGTGCCGGCGACGCGTCCCACGTGATCGTGGGCGAGCCCAGCTTCCTCGAGGGTCTGGGCACGGTGTGGGCGGAGGCCTCGCTGGATGACCTCAAGGTGTGGGCCATGCTGGGCACCGCCCACGCATTCGCCGCGTACCTGAACAGCGACGTGGTGGAGGCGAACTTCGACTTCTACGGTCGGTCGCTGTCCGGCACCCCGCAGCTGCGCGAGCGGTGGAAGCGGGGCGTGAGCCTCGTGGAATCGCTGCTGGGAGAAGCAGTGGGCCGGATCTACGTCGCGCAGGAGTTCCCGCCGTCGTCCAAGGAGGCGATCAGCGAGCTGGTCGACGCGCTCATCCAGGCGTACGACTCGTCGATCCGCACGCTCGACTGGATGGGTGAGGAGACGAAGGAGCGCGCGCTCGAGAAGCTCGGGCTGTTCACGCCGAAGGTCGGCTACCCCGATGTGTGGCGCGAGTACACGTCCGAGATCCGCGCCGACGACCTCGTGGGCAACGTGCGCCGAGCGACCGAGGCTGAGCATGAGCGCCAGGTGAAGCGGATCGGCCAGACCATCGATCGCACCGAATGGCTCATGACCCCGCAGACGGTCAACGCGTACTTCCACCCGGTGATGAACGAGATCGTGTTCCCCGCGGCCATCCTGCAGCCGCCGTTCTTCGACCCGGAGGCGTCCGACGCACAGAATCTGGGAGCGATCGGTGCGGTCATCGGGCACGAGATCGGCCATGGCTTCGACGATCAGGGGTCGCGCTACGACGGGCACGGGACGCTCAGCGACTGGTGGACCGAGGAGGACCGGGCACGATTCGAGGAGCAGACCGGATCGCTCATCGCCCAGTTCGATGTGCTCGTGCCCCGCGGCATGGCCGACGAAGACACGGTGAACGGCGCGCTGACGATCGGCGAGAACATCGGCGACCTGGGCGGTCTCTCGATCGCGTGGAAGGCGCTCCACCTCCGGGCCGCCGAGCGCGGCGTCGAGGTGACCGAGGACGACGGGCGAGCGTTCTTCGAGTCGTGGGCCCGCGCGTGGCGGACCGTGATGCGGGACGAGGAGCGTCGCCGCCGCCTGACGATCGACCCGCATTCGCCGGAGGAGTTCCGCTGCAACCAGATCGTCAAGAACATGGACGCGTTCGCCCAGGTGTACGGCACCCAGGAGGGCGACGGCATGTGGATGGCGCCGGAGGAGCGGGTCTCCATCTGGTGACGGCACGGAGCAGTCGGTGAGACGGAGCCGTCGGTGACACCGAGGAGCCGGTGAAACCGAGCAGCCGCCTCCGGCGGGTCTGAGGACCTCGCCCGAGGCGGCTGTTCCGTGTCAGCCTCGGGTGATGACGAGGCGGGTGAAGCGATCGATGAGGTCGGTCCACACCCGTCGCCGGGTGTCCGTGTCGTCGCCGATCTCTGCGGCGAGGGCCTCGATGTCGATGATGCCCATGTCGGCCTCGGGGCACATCGTGACGCAGCCGCGCAGCATCCGGTCCTCGGCGACGTCCGCGCTCACGACGACGGGCATCGGGCTGGTGTCGAAGGACGTGTGCTGACCGGTCGAGCCCATCTGCTCCCGAGCGGCGTCGAACACGATCTCCGCCCCCGAGGTCCCGATGCCGATGACCGGGGTCCCCACGGCGAGCGCGTCGCCGGCGAACTCGCGTACCGCCGCCACCGAAGCGTCATCGGCGTGCCCGTCGATGTCCTTCATGCCGAAGACGATGAACGCGGAGGCTGCCATCGGCCCGGGAACGGTCGTGCTGCGGCGGAGACGGTGCCGGAACAGCTCGGTGCCGGAGTCCTCGAGCCAGTCGAGGACCTCGGGCAGGGGAAAGCCGTCGGACATGGCGATCAGACCCACCGGGTGGCTCACGCCGTCCTCGGAGATCGTGCGCGTGGGCGACTGCTCCCCCGCCCGCACGGCGACGGAGAGGATGTTCTCGCGGACCGGTGCCGGGCAGGTCGCCCACGGCATGAACGCGAAGGGATAGACGACGGTGCGGTTGAAATCGAGGGTCACGACACCGTCCGGATCCGGCAGGCCGACGCTCAGCGTGCGCCACATGGGGGTGGTGTCGCCGTTCGTGCGGTCCTGGAAATCCACTGTGAGACCGGTCTGCAGGCTGCCGGTCGCCGTGAGCGTGTGGGTGGCGCCGCCGAACTCGAAGGTGAGGGTGCCGAGCGTCTGCTGGTCCATCTCCAGCCCCGGCAGCGCAGTCGCGATACGGCGGGAGCGGGGCTCCGAATACGGCACGAACACGCCGGGCACCACTGCGGATCGCTTGAGCGGGAACGCGGGGATGTCCACGAAGTTCGACAGGAGCGCGGACTTCGAATCGCGCACGCGGACACCGATCCGACCGTCCCGGTTGATCGCTTCGTACGCGGTGTGATCGGCCACGAGCCAGGAGAGGGCGGCATCCTTCGCGAGGCGGATCCACGGCGTTCCGGACCGGTCCGTCCCGAGCGTCGTGCGCAGGGCACCGTTCGCGTGCGAGTCAGCGTCGCCTCGGGCAGGGGCCACGGTGTCTGGGCCGCCGACGGCGTCCTGCGCGCCTTCCGCCTCCAGCGCGGCACGGGTGGGCCCGGCACTGCGGCCGGTGCCGATCCGGAAGCGGATCGTGTCGCCGTCCAGGTCGAAGCTTCCCGGGGCGCCCTCCCAGGTGTTCTCTCCCTGCTGCAGCCAGTGGAGACCTGTGATGCTGAGGAAGCCGAACGGGGTGGCGAGAGCGGCAAGGCGGTCGTCATGCCACGCCTGCCATTCTGAGGTGAACTGTTCCAAGGGTTCCTCGGATCGTCGGGTGCGTACGCTCGGACGCCGACGGTCGGCCGGCGGCATCGCCCGATGCCACGGCTCGGCGGCATCGGTGGCCATACTAGGACACTTCGATGATCACACGCTCATGACGGGCTGACCGCCGACCGCAGACGCGGTCTGGGGCGCGAGACCAGTTGGAAGGCCAGGCCGAGCACCACGAGCAGGGCGCCCGACAGTGCCGGCCCCCACAGACCGGCGGCGAGGCCGACGCTGTCCAGGACTGTTCCGCTCAGTGCGGAGGCCGCGGACTGGCCGACGACCACGCCGGTGCTCATCATCGCCATGACGGTCGTGAGGCGGCCGACCGGGGACTGATCGGAGGCGATCGCGAAGAGGGTGACCAGGCTGGGCCCGATGCCCGCTCCCATGATGAGCAGCGCGATGACGAAGACGGTGAGCGTCTCCGCCTGCGTGTAGAGGAGGCAGCCCGCCAGTGACAGGGTCGAGAAGACCAGCCAGCGGGCCCGCAGCTGGAACGCCTCCGGGAGCAGGACGACCGACAGCGCACACACTGCGGAGCCGACTCCCATGACCCCGTAGAGGATTCCCGTGGCGTCGGCGTTGTCGAGCGTCTCCATGAACGCGGTGAGGCTGGTGAGGGTCGACCCGAAGAACAGGCCGATGCAGGTCATGCCGCCCACCGGCAGGAGCACCGCGGCGCGGAAGAGCATCGAGACCGGATCCGGTGTCCGGGTCGCATGGGACGAGGCAGCAGCTGTGTCTGCGGCAGCCGGGTCTACGGTCGGGTCTACGGTAGCCGGGTCTGCGGAAGTCGGGTCTGCGGAAGTCGGGTCTGCGGAAGTCGGGTCCAAGGCAGGCGGGGCTGCGGGGGAGGCTTCCGCGGCACCTGCTGTTCCGGCGGCGCGCTTGCCGGTGCGGCCCTGCGCGTAGTCGGCGGAACGGTGGAGGGCGAAGGCGATGATCCCGACTCCTGTGAGGAGTGCCGCTCCCACCACCGGCGAGACAGTCCCCCACGCCACAGCAGAGACGCCGACGATGACGGGCCCGAAGACGAACATGAGTTCGTCGGTCATGGACTCGTACGAGAGGACCGCCGAGGTGGAGCGGCTCCGCGAGGCCGCCGGAACGTCGGAGTCGATGGCGAGCAGCCAGCGGGAGCGAACCATCGACGATGCTTGCGGAGCCGTGAGGCCGATGAGGATGCCCATGGTGAAGATGACGGAGGAGGCCGCCTCGCCGACGAGTGCCCATGCGAGACCCAGCAGTGCGGCCGCGTTGGCGACGCCGAGGACGAGCAGGATGGGGCGCTGCCCCCAGCGGTCGGCGGCGGCGCCCATGAGGGGGCCGGAGATCGCTGTGCCGAGCCCCACCAGCGCGGCTGTGATGCCCGCCTCCGCGTAGGAACCGCGCAGCGCAGACACCGCTGTCATGACAGCGACGACCGACATCGCGAACGGGAGTTTCGCGACGAGGGCGATGGGGAGGTAGCCCCATCCGAGGAGGCGGATCAGAGAAGCGAACACGACAGTCAAGGGTAGCCGTCGTGGAGCGGAAAGGCCCGACGACGTCGCTCAGATCGCGGTCGCGCACGTGATCTCGGACTCGTGCGCGCCGTCCATGAGTGAAGGCACAGTTGGAGGCCACTCTTGAGAACCACGGTTGAAGGCCACGGTTGAATGTCACGGCCGATCGTCACAGCTGCGAGCCCGCGTCATGCGCCGAGCGGCAGTTCGGGCGGAAGTCCGAGCAGCGCGACCCGGAACCGCGAGTGGAACACGGGGCGCTGGCGGGGGTCGATCGCCTGCGGCGGTCTCCACGCGGGGAATCCGCGGAGGAAGAGCGATTCCCACCCGGTCCGTTCGAACCAGCGATGGTGGAACGGGCAGACCAGGGTGAGGTTGTCGATCTCGGTCTTCCCTCCGCGCGAGTACGCGAGGATGTGGTGGGCCTCGCACCATTCGGCGGGGGCGTCGCAGTCGGGGAAGGTGCATCCCTGGTCACGGGCTGATAGCACTGCCATCTGCGTGCGGGTGGCGAAGCGACCGTGAGACCTCACCTCGAGCGACCTGCCGACTCCGTCCGTGACGTGGACGAACATCTGTGCGGCATTCGACCACGCTTCGAGTCCTCCAAGAGTGGTCGGCGCTCCGGCATGCGTGGTCAGCACCCCACCTGGCCGGACGAGGTCTTCCGCTCGAGCGGTGACGACGAGGGCGTGGTCCGCACCATGGAGGACGCGTTCACGCGCAACGCTGCGCAGCAGGAACGCGAACCTGTCGTGCCGGGCAAGGCCAGGCATTCCACCTTGCGAAAGGCTGATCCGAAGCCCAGTTCGCGTGCCGTCCTCGAACACTCCGTCTGCGGTGACCGGAGTCTGCGGGGACTGCAACGGCATGTCAGTACCGGGGTCGTTCAGAGGTGATGAGCTGGAATCCGGCGGGTCAGCAGAACCCGCAGGGCCGGTGGCATCAGGTGGTCGACTGGGTTCTGGCGGCGGGCTGGGTTCAGGCGGCGGGTTCGTGGGCACTCGTCCGAGCACCTTCTCCCAGATCACGCTCGCCGCGACACCGGATTCCGACGACCTCGCCTCTGCGAGGAGCTTCTGCACCTCCGCGGAGACGCGCTCGCTCAGGTGCACCGGCCAGCCCGTCTCGTCGAGATAGAAGAGTGGTTCGTCCTCCAAGAACGTTCCGACCTTTCCACCCACGCTGATCGTCGCGTCTGCTTGGACAGTGATCCGGGTGTCTTCCCACATCACTTCAAGCGGGATCTGCGGCACTTCCTCGTCGGGATCGGTGTGCTCACCGGATTCTTCCGCACCACTACTCCTACCCTCCGGCACTGGAGGGGCCGAGTAGTCGAAGGCGTCATCGACCGCTGGGGCCGCAGAGGCGGCTGGGGTGCCGTCACCGCCAGTCGCACCTTCTCCGCCCGCCGCACCTTCTCCGCCCGCCGTTGCCTCATTGCACGCCGCATGGGGGCGGACCGCCACCGGGACGTCCGCATCCTTCATCCGGCCGTAGAGGAGCGCCTGCAGCGTCGTACCGGTAGGGCAGTCCAGCAGCCCCTTCAGTCTCCAGTCACCATTGCGCTGCTGAGACAGGTCGACGTGGTACTTCTGCGGTTCGGTCTCGAAGCGCGGCAGCTTCCCGTCCGGATCGATGTTCTGGATGATCCGCTGACTGAGCTTGGGAAAGTCCTTGAGCGACACCGTCGGGGCCAGCTCCACCAGCGTCTTCTCGACAGTGTCCGCATACTTCGCCCGGATCGTCGGCGGAAGATCGTCGACCGCGTCGCAGAGAGCCTTCGCCTCATCCGCGGAGATGCGCCCGTCCGCGAACTCCTCCGCTATAGACGGACGCACAGCTTCCTGCTGTTCGCCGACTGCAGAGATCCTGCCTGCGAGGTTGTCGCTGAGGCGGGTCCGCCGGCGCGCTTCTCCCGGCGTGATCCTGAACTCCCCCGCGAGCAGACTGGCCGTGGTCCGGTATCCATGTGCGGAGGAGTCGCCGATCCGCTGGTAGTGGGCGAGCATGTCCGTACTCATCGACTCGATGAGTCGGCGCGTCGCTTCGAGAGCGCGAATCGCAGCCAGCGCTTCCTGCGCACCCAGCGATCGGTGACCGGACGAAGCCGCGCGCACGTCCGCGGCAGTGTCGAGGAACTCGACAAGATGAGGCGCCCGGGCTTCGAGCAGCTCCCGATCCATGTCTGAGAAGGGACTGCGGAACCGCGGCTCCTCAACCCCATCGTCGCTTTCCCTGCTGGTATCCACACCCCACCCCCTTCGCTGGTGCTGCTTCTGCTGATCACGCCTCGTCGCGGTGCATCTCAAGAAGTCAGTTCTATGTAGATATAGAACAGTCTATTCGATTTCACCTCTTTGTTCTAGTACTTATTCGATTTTTCTTCCGCAGCAGCCCGGCGCCCCTCGTCCCGCCACCGCATAGGCTGGCCGCATGACCGATACGACTCCGCATGGAAGCACCCCCGGACCTCAGGACGATCCCGCGCTCCGACCATCAGCGCTCCGACCATCAGCACATCGGCCCTCAATGCACGGCCGGGCAGCGACGAGCCCTGGCCCCAGCCGCACCGGCTCGGCCGTCGACGCCGCTCTGGCTGCGGACCTCTCGTCGTTCGTCATGCGGTCTCCGTCGTCGTACCACGCGGCCTACGCGGTGCGTGAGCGCCTCGTGGACCACGGCTTCGAAGAGCTCGACGAAGGTGACCGGTGGTCCCTGGAGCCGGGCGGCAGGTACGTCGTGGTCCGCGACGGCGCAGTCATCGCCTTCGCAGTGCCCGACCCAGCCACGGCACCAGACGCGACCCCGGCCTCTTCCGAGGCCTCGGCCCCGCGCTCAGCCGCAGACCCCGCCCTCGCCTCGGTCCCGTTCCACGTCGTCGGCGCGCACACCGACTCCCCCGGCTTCAAGCTCAAGCCCCAGCCGGACTTCGTGGCGGAGGGCGCGCTCCAGGTCGGGGTGGAGATCTACGGTGGGCCGTTGCTCAACTCATGGCTCGACCGCGAGCTCTGCTTCGCTGGACGTCTGGTGCTGCGCGACGGCACGACCGTCCTCGCGCAGACGGGCCCGATCGCACGCATCCCCCAGCTCGCGATCCACCTGGACCGGAAGGCCAACGAAGGCCTCGCACTCGACCGGCAGCGGCACACCCAGCCGGTGATCGGTCTGGCCGACATGGTGGAGGCCGGGGGCCTCGGCGATCCGGACGCGGCAGGCTCGCACGTGCTGGGCCTCCTCGCGGAATCCGCCGGAGTCGACCTCGTCGACGTCGACGGATTCGATGTCCTCACCTTCCCCGTGCAGGAGCCCGCCGTGTTCGGAGCGCACAGCGAGTTCCTCGCGTCCCCGCGCCTGGACAACCTCGCGTCCGTGTGGGCGGGTACGAGCGCTCTCGAGGACGTCGACCCCACACAGCTCACGGGCATCGCCGTGCTCGCCGCGTTCGACCATGAGGAAGTGGGCTCGGAGACGCGCTCAGGCGCCAGCGGACCCTTCCTCGACGTCGTCCTCGAACGGGTCACCACAGGACTGGGAGGCCAGCGCGACGACCACCTGCAGGCGCTCTCCGCGTCCGTGTGCGTCTCCTCCGACGCGGGCCACGCGGTGCACCCGAACTATCCGGGCCACCACGACCCGGTCAACCGGCCGAGGCTGGGCGGAGGTCCACTGCTCAAGATCAACGCGCAGCAGCGCTATTCCACCGATGCCGTCGGCACCGCGGTGTGGGCGCGCGCGTGCCGCGACGCGGGGGTGGGGTTCCAGGAGTTCGTCTCGAACAACACGATCCCGTGCGGATCGACGATCGGCCCCCTCACCGCGACCCGCCTGGGGATGACCACGGTGGATGTGGGGCCGGCGCTGTGGTCGATGCACTCGGCGCGCGAGATGTGCGCGGTGTCCGATCTGGCGGACCTGCGGGCGGCACTGGGGGCCTACTTCGCCGGGTGATGAGGCGAGCCGATCAGGTGCGCCCGGCCAGACGAGCTAAATGGGTGACGTGAATAGACGAGACGCCTCTACCGGGTGATGCGATCACCCGGTAGAGGCGTCTGACGTCGTGGTCCTCAGAGGTCTGGGACCTCAGAAGTCCGTGGGCGAGGTCCCGGGTGCGCCAGCGGACCGGTGCTGGTCCTGTGCCTGGTTGCCGGAGTCCTGGCTGCTGGGGTCCTGGCCACCGGGTGCCTGACCCGCAGCCTCCTGCTCGGCCATCTTCGCCTTCTGCTCCTCGACCTGCTTGTGCACGTCCTCCATGTCGAGGTTCCGCACGCCGTCGATGAGCTCCTCCAGCTGCGGCGCGGCGAGTGCCCCCGCCTGGCTGAAGACGCCCACGCCCTGGCGGAACACCATGAGCGTGGGGATGGAGGTGATCCCGAACGCGCCCGCGAGCTGCTGTTCGGCTTCCGTGTCGACCTTCCCGAACACGATGTCCTCGTGCTTCGCGGAGGCCGCTTCGTACACGGGGGCGAAGTTGCGGCAGGGTCCGCACCAGTCCGCCCAGAAGTCGAGGATGACGATGTCATTGTCCCCAACGGTCGACTGCAGGTTGTCCGATGTGACCGTGGTTGTACTCATGCGTCCACGCTATCGGATGCGGCTGAACACGACGTGAGGGCGTCTCCTTCGAACACCACTGGCCCCCAGCCCCACTGACCCACCGGCCTCGCTGACCTCACTGGCCTCACTGGCCTCACTGGCCCCAACCTCACCGACCCACGAGCCTCACTGCGCCGCGTCGAGCTCCGCCTCCGCCAGCAGCCAGCCCAGCGCCCTCGTCGCCTGCTGCAGAGCCGGCAGCGTCGACGCGAGGAGTCGGCGGCGGAGGTCCGCGAGCTCGTCAGCGCTCACCTCGCGGCCGTCGGGACCTACGATCGGGGACGCCGAGTCCGCGCTGCCATCACCGACCGCCAGCCTCAGTGCCTCGATGAGGGCCGAACGACCGGAGGGCGCCGAGCTGTCCAACGGGTCCGACCCCCTCGCCGGCACGATCCCGTCGCCGTGAGCATCCAGCAGGCTGGCGCCCTCCCAGCGGCCGCCGGACCGTGCGGTGAACTGCGCTCCAGCCACCGAGTCGTCGGCTGACTCGCCACCGGCCGCGCCCGAGGTGCCCGCCGGCTTCCCTGCCCGCTCGCCGTCCCGCTGCGGGAAGACCACGAAGCGCAGTGCTTCGCTGAGCGCCGTCGCGAACGCCTCCTCGTCGCCGACCGCGTGCGCGGCGACGGCCAGCTGCGCCGCATCGGCGAGCCCCGCAGCTCCAGGGCCGCCCTCGCCCTCCGTGCTGCTGCGCAGCAGCGACCCGTGCTGATCCGCCAGCACGTCACGATTCGCCGACTCGTCACGATCCGCCGCCTCGTCACGATCCGCCGCCTCGTCACGATCCGCCGGCTCGGCACGATTCGTCGTCGCCAACGCGTCGAACGCGCGCTTCGCAGCCGCGGTCCATTCGTCGACCTCGAAGACTCGACCGGCGTCCATGAGCGCGGCGATCGCGAGGCCGTTCCACTCGGTCACGAGCTTCTCGTCGCGATTCGGCAGCGCGCGCCCGGACCTCCGCTCGGCCAGCTGTCGCCGAGCCTCGCGGGCCTCGGCCGTCGCCCACGGCGCCTCTGCACCACCCGGCGCGTCCACCGGATCGGAGCCCGTGACAGCAGCACCGGTGACAGCAGAGCCAGCGTCAGCAGCGTCCTCAGCGGCGCTCTCCGCCGCAGACCGACCGCCCCCGGGCCCATCTGCGTCTTCAGCACCTTCAACACGATCGGCCGCTTCAGCACGATCGGCACCGTCAGCACGATCGGCCCCGTCTGCCTCGCCGTGCACCCATTCGGCGACCGCCGGGAGTCCGACGGCGAAGGGGCGCCCAGGAGCGGCGGCATCGACGGGGCCCAGCGCCACGAACGGCTCCGGGACCGAACTCCCCGCCTCCAGGTAGTACGCACCCTCCGTCCGTCGCCCGTCATCGTCCACCGAATCGGCGTCGAGCCCGGATGCGAAGCCCCCGCCCGGCAGCTCGAGCCGCTCCAGGAGGAAGCGGGCGGTGTCGTGGACCTCGCGCGCGGCGAGCGCGGTGTACCGGGATGAGGCACCTCGGCCCCGTTCTGTGACGTACCAGTGCGTGGCGGCCCTGAGGTGCAGCGCATTGTCGAAGAGCATCTTCTCGAAATGCGGGATGTGCCACTGTGCATCGACGCTGTAGCGCGCGATGCCGCCGTCGACCTGGTCCCGCATCCCTCCCGACGAGATCCCGGCGAACGTGCGGCGGACCGCCGCGAGCTCGGGACCCGAGGGGACCTCGGGCGTGGAGGAGCGGTCATGCCGCCGGAGCAGCTGGACGAGGCTCATCGTCGGCGGGAACTTCGGCAGTGAGCCGAAGCCGCCCCATCTCTGATCCTCCGCAGCGAGGAGGTTCTCCGCAGCCGCAGTGAGCGAGTCATCGTCGACCTCCGGGACGGGTGAGTCGGCCGGCAGCCCCATCGACAGATCCGGCAGGCGGACCAGCGACGAGGCGAGCTGGCTCGCGATCGATTCCGCACGCTCTCGCTCATCGGCCCAGGTCCGGGCGATCGTCGTGACCACCTGACTGAAGCTGGGCATCCCGCCGCTGGGCTCCGGAGGGAAGTACGTGCCGGCGAAGAACGGCCGGGCATCCGGCGTCGTGAACACGTTCAGCGGCCAGCCGCCCTGGCCCCGCATCGCGAGCAGCGCGTCCATGTAGAAGGCGTCGACCGCGGGCAGCTCCTCGCGGTCGAGCTTGATCGCCACCACCGATTCGCCGAGCAGGCGCCCGACCGCCGGATCCGAGAACGACTCCGCCGCCATGACGTGGCACCAGTGGCACGTCGAGTAGCCGATGCTCACCAGCACGGGGACGTCCCTGTCCCGCGCCTCGACGAATGCGTCCCTGCCCCACGGGCGCCACTGAACGGGATTCTCCGCGTGCGCACGCAGATACGGACTGGTGGACGAGGCGAGCAGATTCGTCATATCCCCACCGTCTCATCCGCCGCCGCCCGTGCACAGGCCGCGCACGACCTTCGCACACCGCACCCAGGCGGCTCACGAGCTCTGTACCCAGGAGTCGACGTCGAACGTATGGTGGAGGGGTGACAGACAACGTCTCTCCCCCACCCGAACCGAACGAGCCGCCGCGGGAGCCGACGCCGCCACAGGCTCCGGGGCCTCAGCCGGGCCCGTACGTGTACTCCCCGCAGACGGGCGAGCAGCCACAGGTGCCGCCGCCCGGAGCCCCCCCGCAGGCCACGTCCCCGAGCTCTCCGAGCGCTCCGCCCCTCGCCCCCGCGAGCGACCCCTCGGCATACGGCTTGCCGCCGAGCGGCGCCTACCCTCCCGGCGCGTACCCTCCCGGCTCAGCCCCGCCTGGCGCCCACCACCACGGCCCCGCTCACCCCGGTGCTGCGCATTCTCCCGCCAGCACCTACCCCGGCGCGTACGGCGCGCCCGTCGACACCCGGGACCCGCACACCCCGGCTCCGGGCCTGCCGTTCGGCTCCAGCTACCGCACTCCTCGCGCTCGGTGGTGGAAGGGCGCGATCAGCATCGTCGTCGTGATCGCAGCGATGCTGGTCTTCTCGCTGGTCCTGAGCCTGATCGCCGTCGCCGTCGACATGATTCTGGGGATGCAGGACGTCCAGGCCCTCACCGAGGGCACCATCGCGATGACCCCGGCGATCCTCGCGGCGACGAACCTCAGCCTCGTCGCCGGCGCCGGCGTGGCGATGCTCGCGCACCGCTGGATCAACGGTGTGAAGATCGGGTACTTCCACTCGGTCGCACCCGGCATGCGGTGGCGCTGGCTGCTGATCTCCTTCGCGATCGTCGCCCCGGTCTACCTGCTGTTCGCCGCCTCGAGCTTCCTCGACCCCGCCTATCAGTCGCTCACGTTCTCCGGCACCACGCTGGCGTTCCTGCTGATCATCATCCTCACGACGCCTCTGCAGGCCGCCGCCGAGGAGTACATGTTCCGCGGGGTCGTCCAGCGCTCCGTCGGCGGCTGGTTCCGCTCGAACCGCTGGGGCTTCATCGTCGGCACCGCGGTCAGCGCGACGGTCTTCTCCGCCGCCCACTTCGCCGGCGACATCTGGCTCATCGTCTACTACCTGCTGTTCGGCGTCCTCCTGTCGATCCTCACCCAGCGCACCGGCGGACTCGAATCCGCCATCGCGATCCACACGGCGAACAACCTGTTCCTGCTGATCGTCGCGTCTCTGGCGGGCCAGATGGATGCAGGGTTCGACCGATCGGCCGGCACCGGCGGCCCCGTCATGCTGGTACCGCTCGCCATCCTGGCCGTCATCGTCCTGGGGCTCTCCTGGTTCGCGAAGCGCCGGAGGCTCACGCTCGTCACGGGCGGGGACGGCACTGCTGCAGGCACCGCCGCCGAGGCTGCACCGGCGTCCGTGGACCGGCCCGGTCCCGGAGTCGGGCCGGTCCACGGTGCCGCCTTCGCCTCGGGCGCGGGCATCGCCCCAGCACAGCCCGCCACCGGGCCCATCCCGGTCACCACCGGTGACCCGAGGGCCGGTTCGGAGTCGCTCACGTCGGAGTCGCTCACGCAGGACCCGGCAGCGGCCGGCCCGGGTCACGCCGGCGCCACGACCGGACCGATCCCCACCGATATCGGACGCATCCCACCGCAGACCGGCCGCGAGCCAGGTGAGTGAGTCCATACTCACTGGTGGACGGACGACGCAGCCAGTAAACTGGAACCACTCAAGAAAGCGACACTGTCAGTGCTACTGAACGGTCGGGGCTGCCGCACGCAGCTCCACGCTCCACGGCGGCCCGCCGTGGCCACCCCTGAGGAGGGACGATCATGAACAACCTTCATCGCGAACTCGCACCGATCTCCGACGCCGCCTGGGCCGATCTGGAAGACGAGGTGAAGCAGACGTTCCGCCGCCACATCGCCGGCCGGCGCTTCGTCGAGATGCCCGAACCGCGGGGCTACGAGTTCTCGTCGCTCACGACGGGGCGCGTCTCCGAGGTCACCACGGACATCGACGGAGTCCGCGGCCGCAGCCGCGTGGCCCTGCCCGTCGTCGAACTGCGCGCGCCGTTCTCCGTCAGCCGCGACGAGATCGACGCGGTCGCACGCGGTTCGGTCGACGCCGACTGGGATCCGGCCAAGGACGCCGCGATGCGCCTGGCCAAGGCCGAGGACAACGCGGTGCTCAACGGCTCGGGCGACGGCGTCGGACTGTCCGGCATCATCTCCGCCAGCCCCCACAAGCCCATCCAGCTGCAGTCGGACATCAAGGACCTCACGTCCGCGGTGGCCGAGGCCATCACGAACCTCCGCCTCGACGGCGTGGGCGGCCCGTACAACCTGCTGCTGTCCGCAGAGCTGTACACGCAGCTCGCGGAATCCGCCGATGAGGGCAACCCGATCTCCGCGCACATCCAGCGCATCCTCAACGAGGGCCGCGTGATCTGGGCACCCGCGATCGACGGCGCGATCGTCGTCTCGCAGCGCGGCGGCGACTACGAGCTCCACCTGGGGCAGGACGTGTCGATCGGCTACGACTCGCACGACGGGGAGAAGGTCAACCTCTACCTGGAGGAGTCATTCACCTTCCGCGTGGCGAGCTCCGAGGCCGCCGTGCACCTCATGCCCTGATCTCCAGCACGATGCCCTGACCTCACGGCACCTCACGGCCTGACGTGGCTGGCTGGCGTGGCTGGCGTTGGGCAGGAGCATCCAAGGAAAGGGGGCGGGGACGCAGCAGTGAGGCGACCCCGCCCCCTTCGGCATGCCAGGGCCTGCGTGTCTCTCCGGCGCCCCCACACGACGCCGGGGCCGAGGCCGGACCGAGTCAGTCCGTCAGCTCGCCCAGGAGGACGTGGGTGGAGTTCGGGAACGTATAGCGCCCGTCCACGGCGTACTCGTGGAAGATCCGCTCGAGGTCTGCGATGAGCGGCTCGCGGGCGGGATCGCCCTCCTTGGGCGCGTAGGACGTGGAGAGGTGGCGTTCGCGGAACGTCTCCCACCCGATCTCCTCGTCGTTGTCGAACGCGAAGCGCTGGAAGTGGGGCCCGCCGTAGAACTCCTCGAGGTCTTCGTCCGTGATCTCCTCCCCGAGCGTGAGCGCGACGAAGCCGCCCACGCGCGCACGGAACGCCTCTGCGACGGCCTGAACCGACGCCTCGCTGCGCCGTCGGAAGTTCCAGATGAGCGCGACCTGACCGCCGGGGCGCAGGATCCGCCGGCACTCGGCGCGGAACGAGGGGATGTCGAACCAGTGGAAGGCCTGGGCGACGGTCACGAGGTCGACCGCCGCATCCGCCAGAGTCGTCGCTTCAGCAGGTGCCCCCACCACGGTGAGGCGCTCGTCGTCCGCCAGGCGCGCGACGAGCGCATCGCGCATGTCGTCATTCGGCTCGACCGCGGACACGTTCCAGCCGCGGGACAGGAGCTCCGCTGTGAGCTTCCCCGTCCCCGCCCCGATATCGGCCACGACGGGCGCACCGGCACGGCCGGCCTCGGGCACCTCGGCGGCGGTCGTGTCTGCCGCAGTCGAGTCAGCGCCAGTCGAGTCAGCGCTGGCTGGAGCAGCCTCGATCCGTTCTGCCGCAGCGGCCTCGACGCCGCCCATCCGCGCGGCCAGGAGGTCGAGCAGCTCTGTCGGGTACCCCGGTCGGCTGCGGGCGTAGACCTCACCCAGTCCGGTGAACTTGCCGGTGTTGTCCGTGGTCATGCTTCCCTTCCGTCGTGCCGGGGCCTCACTGCGCCGGCGTGGAGGCGGCGCCCGAGTGAGCGCGCCGCAGGGTGCTCAGACCCCTACGCCGCCCACGAACAGCCGGGTGGTGAGGGGGAAGCGCACCATGTCATCCTCGCGGTACTCGTCGAACAGTGCACGAAGGTCCGCGACGAGGGGCTCGTACGCCGGATCGTCCTCGCGGGGCGCGTAGGTGGCCGACAGATTGCGGCCCAGGAACTCGTCGATCGTGAGCATCTGGTCGTGGGGGAACTCGCGGTACTCGTACCCGTCGGGCTCGAAGAACGCGTCGAAGTCCGCGGCGCTCACGCGGTGGTCGCCGCTGAAACCGGGGAAGTCCCCGATGTGCCGGCGGAAGACGTCTGCCGTCGCGTGGGTGAACGCGCTGTCGCGGCGGCGGGAGTTCCACACGAGTGCGACCCTGCCCCCGGGGGACAGGATGCGGCGGCACTCCGCGCGGAACGCGGCCTGGTCGAACCAATGGAAGGACTGCCCGGCCGTCACGAGGGAGATGGAGGCGTCCGGCAGCTGCGTGTCCTCTGCGGTGGCGTGCACGGCGGTGAGGAGGCTGGTCGTCGCGGCCTTCGCCTCGAGGATGCCCAGCATGTCCCGGTTGGGCTCGACCGCGACGGTGCGGATGCCCTGGTAGACCAGCTCCTCGGACATCTTCCCGGTGCCGGCGCCGATGTCCGCGACCTGGTTGGAGGTCCCCAGCCGGAATGTGTCGGCCAGCCATCCCAGGCACTCTGCAGGGTAGCCCGGCCGGAACCTGTCATAGATCCTGGCCAGGCCGGTGAAGCGAGTCGTCGCGTCACGGGGCGCGGTGCTCACGTTCATGATCGGTCCTCCCTGGCGAGCCGGCACGCGGATGTCGTCGGCGGGAGCCGGCGTCGAGCGCGACGGACATGATCGGTCAGCGTCTCTGCCGATACGATTGCTTCATTCGAGAGTACCCAGGGAAACCCCTCCGTGAAGCCTGAACGCATGAGGGTTCGATCACACTGGAAAGGCCTCTGGACACCGCTTGTATCCTGGTGGGCATGAGACATACGGGCATCGCACACGTGAGGATCCGCAGCCGCCGCTGACGGCGGACGCGGACTCGACTCACCCCTTTCCTCCTCCGCCGTCGGACGCGCAATGTTCCGACCGGCGCCTTTCGCGCGCCCGTTCCCCGGAGGACCCCGTGCCCCGCACACCTTTCCCATCTATTCATTCGACCCCTGCTTCTGCCACGGAGGGGACTGTCCCCGAGAGGACTGTCCCGGAGGGCGCTGCGACAGCCGCGGCTCCCACCACCGGCGCCCCTCTCACCGAAGCCCCTCTCACCGGCGCTCCCGCGGGCGACCGCGCCCACATCCGCGCCCGTGGCATCACCCACTCCCCCGGCAGGCAGCCCCTGCTCACCGGCGTGGACGTCACCGTGTCCGCGTCGACGAAGCTCGCCGTCGTCGGCGAGAACGGCAGCGGCAAGACCACGCTGCTGCGCATCCTCACGGACCGGCTCACCCCCGACGGCGGCTCCATCGACCGTGCGGGCACGCTCGCGGTCGCGGACCAGGAGCTGCCCGCGTACCCGGACGTCACCGTGGGCGACCTCGCCGATGAGGCGATCGCACCGGCCCGGGCGGCGCTCGCCGCCCTCGACGACGCGGCCGCCGCGATGGCAGCCGATGCCGACGGCTCCGGGTCGGACGGCTCTGGCGGCTCCGGCGACGACTACTCCCGCGCGCTGGAGCTCTGCATCCTTCTCGACGCGTGGGATGCAGAGCGGCACGTCGGCATCGCTCTCGAGGCACTGGGGGCGGTCACGGACCGGACGCGGCAGCTCGCGAACCTGTCCGTCGGGCAGCGCTATCGCGTGCGCCTGGCCTGCGTGCTGGGCGCCCAGCCGGACCTGCTCGTGCTCGACGAGCCGACCAACCACCTCGACGCCGCCGGGCTGGACTTCCTCACCGCCACCCTGCGGTCGCGCACCGGCGGACTCCTCGTCGTGTCGCACGACGCGGCCCTGCTCGCCGACGTCGCCGATGAGTTCCTCGACCTCGACCCATCCGCGGACGGCGGCCCGCGCCTCTACGGCGGCGGCTGGGACGGCTGGCGCACCGGCCGTGCGCGGGACCGCGAGGCCTGGCAGGCCGCCTATGACGCGCAGCAGGCCGAGCACCGGCGCCTGCGGGAGTCCGTCGACCAGGCTCGTTCGCGACTGTCGACCGGCTGGCGGCCGGACAAGGGCGTGGACAAGCACGCCCGGCAGTCGCGGGCACCGGGCATCGTGCAGTCTCTCCACCGTCGCGAGGACGAGCTGCGTCGCCATGCGCTGACGGTGCCGCCGCCTCCACCGCGGCTGGCTGTGCCGACGGGGCGCACCCAGAAGGGCGCTCCCTTGCTGACCGCCGCCGAGGTTGCCGTCGCCGACCGCTCTTCCCATCCCGTCTCCGTCGGGCTGGCCGGCGGAGACCGCCTGCTGGTCGTGGGGCCGAACGGGGCCGGGAAGTCGACGCTGCTCGCGATGCTCTCCGGGGCACTCGAACCCGACCAGGGCTGGGTGCGCCGGCACGGCACTGTCACTGTGAGCCGCCTCGGTCAGGAGGACGAGATCGACGACGGGCATCGCTCCCCCGGTCAGCTGCGCAGACGGCGCCTCACCCAGGTGCTCGCGCAGGGGCCGGACGTGGTGCTGCTCGACGAGCCGACCAACCACCTGTCGATGTCGTTGGTCGACGACCTGCTTGAGGGACTCGAGGGAGCGAGCGCCGCAGTCGTCGTGGCGACGCACGATCGGCAGGTGCTGCGGCGGCTCGCGCACTGGCCGCGGGTGGAGCTGGGTGACGCGTCAGCCTGACCATGCCTCCCACAGGGCGGCGTAGCGGCCGCCCGCGGCGACGAGCTGGGCGTGCGGGCCCTCCTCGACGACCTGTCCGTGCTCCATCACGAGGACCCGGTCCGCCGCCTCCGCCTGGCTGAGCCGGTGCGCGATGACGAGCGCGCCCCGGCCCTCCAGCGCGGCCGCGGCGGCGGTCTCGAGGAGGTGTGCGCCCGTCGACCCCGCCTCGGCGGTCGCCTCGTCGAGGATCGCGATGTCCGGGTCCGCGAGCACCAGCCGGGCTAGCGCGATCGTCTGCTCCTGCAGCGGGGAGAGCCGCGCACCCCCGTCGCCCACCACGGTGTCGAGGCCGTGGGGCAGGGCGAACGCCCAGTCCGCGCCCACGCGGCGCAGTGCGTGCTCGATCGCCGCCGGGGGCGCATCGGGGACCGGCATCGCCACGTTGTCGCGGATCGTGCCGACGAAGGTGTGGACCTCCTGCGCGATCATCGCGACGTGTGCTCGGAGTCGGTGCTCGGGCAGGGTCGTGATCTCGTGTCCCGTGCGCGCAGCCGGCCCGTTCACGATCGCCGGCCGGTACTCGATCACTGACCCGCTTTCGTTCACCGGCCCGTCTTCGCTCACTGACGAGTCCTCAATCACCGGCCAGTCCTCGATCAGCTGCGCGGAGCCGCTTGACGGCGCGGCGAGCCCCGCCGCGATCTTCGCGAGCGTCGACTTCCCGGCACCGGTCGTGCCGACCACGGCCACCACTTCCCCCGGTGCGACCGTGAGATCGACTCCGCGCAGGACGTGGTTCTGCTCGCCGGGCAGGGCCACCTGGTCGTCGTAGGAGTACCAGAGGTCCCGCAGGACCAGGCCCGCGGACCGAGCTCCGCCGTCTGCGGCGGCGACGGGACCGTCTGACCCGGGCACGGCCTCGGCGGCGGTGTCTGTCGCATCTGTCGCGGTGTCTGTTGCGGCCGCCTCGCGGTCTCGCGAACCAGCCGCGTCGATGACGCCGACCATCCGGGTGAGGGAGGCGCCCGCCGACTGGATCTGGTCGAAGAGCCCCACCAGCGCGCCGATCGGGTTGAAGAGCCGGTGGAAGACCAGCGCCGCGGTCGTGACTGCGCCCGGAGTCGTCTCGTCGAACCACACCAGCGCGAAGCCGGTGAGGAGGAGCAGGGAGAGGACGACGGCCTCGGCGCGGTTGTTGCGGCTGAAGGCGCGGGTGAGGAAGCGGAAGACTCCGATGGAGAGGTCGCGGGCCTCCACGGAGGCGGAATCGATGCGGGCGAGCTCGATGTGCTCGGCGCGGTGGGCCCGCAGCGTCCGGGCTCCGGTGAGGCCGCCCAGCAGCCGGCCCGACCTGCGACCGATCGCTGCGCGCTCCTGCTGATAGAGCGGGGCCGAGCGCGGCAGGTACCACCGCAGCGTCAGCCCGTACATCGGCAGGGCGACCAGGCCCACGAGGCCCAGCCGCCAGTCCACCGCCGCCAGCCCGATGGCGGACACGACGACCACGAGGACGGACTCGACGACGAGCGGCAGGATCTGCGTCGACGTCTCGCTGACCCTGCGCGAATCGTCTGCGACGCGGGAGACCAGGTCGCCGGTGCCCGTGCGCTCCACGGTCTGCGCGTCGAGCGCCAGCGCGGCGCCCACGACGTCCGTGCGGAGTCCCGCCACGGCCGGCATCGCGACCCGCGCCAGCGCCCACGCCCCGATCCATGTGCCCACCGCCATGACGAGGCCCGCGACGGCGACGGCGATCGCGCTCGTCCAGACGACCTCGGGGCCGGCTCCTGCCGGAAGCGCGTCGACCAGTCGACCGATCGCCCACGGCCCCACGAGCCCGGCTGCCGCATTGGCGGTGCCGGCGACGAGGAGGACGACCAGCCAGCCGGCCCGTCCTCGCAAGTGGGGCAGTAAGCGGGCGAAAGCGCGGCGCCTGGTCGCGATGGGCAGGGTGGGGGTGTCCGGCCGGGTGGAGGAGTCCGGCGGGCTGGTGGCGTCCGGCACCGTGGAATCCGTACTCATCGGGCCACCGCCTCCCGGTAGGAATCACCGATGGTGCCGGCGGCGCCGAGCAGTCCGCTGTGCGTGCCAGTGACAGCCGGGGCGTCGGCAGGCACGTAGACGACGGCGTCCGCGGCGGCGAGGAACGCAGGCGAACCTGTCACGACGAGGGTCACGGCGTCGCACCGGAGGGTGGCGATGCCGGCGGCGATCCGCGCCTCTGTCACGGCGTCGACCGCCGTGGTGGGTTCGTGCAGGACCAGGATCCGCGACTGCGCGTGGAGCGACCGGGCCAGCGCGATCCGCTGCCGCTGTCCTCCCGACAGGTTGCCGCCCAGCTCCTGGATCCTGTGGTCAAGGCCGTCGGCGACCAGCCCCAGCAGTTCGTCCGCGCCCGAGGCCGCGAGCACATCCGCCGCCACGTCGCCGGAGGCTGGTGGGGCCGCCGGGGCAGTGCCGGGTGACGCAGTCATGTCCGTGCCGGATGACATCGTGATGTTCGACCGGATGGTTCCCTCGAACAGGTCGACGGCGTGGGGTGTCACGAGGAGGTGATCGGGCCCCAGCACGCGGCTCTGCGACGTGAGGGCTGTCAGGACGTCGTGGGCGAGCGCGTCCTCGTCGACTAGCACACAGAGGAGCGTCCCCGCGGGGACGTCGACGGCGGGGAGGGAGTCGCCGCTGACCGTCAGCCCCGATGCGTGAGCGGTCACGGCCAGGCGAGGTGCGCCGTGTGGGGGTGCTGCGTGCCCGGGCTCCGCCTGCGGGTGTGCAGCACGTGACGGTCCAGAGTGTGAGGGTCCATCGTGCGACGGTGCGGCGTGCGCGGGCTCGGTCGGGGCCTCGGCCGCGGAGTGGGTCTTCGGGTGGGTCTCTGCCAGATCCGTCAGCAGCGCCGCGATGCGCGACGCCGCGCCGTGGGACCGGGCGGTCAGCCCGACGATGTCGGCGAGCGCACGCATGGGCTCGGTGAGGAACGCAGTCATGCCGAGGATCGCGATGAGTGCCCCCGCACTCATCTGCCCGTCGAGCAGACGGAGGCCGGCGACGACGAGGACCACGGCGAGCACCGCGGACATCACGAGCGCGCCGACGCCGCTGAGCCATCCGGCGCGCTCCCCCGTCGCGACACCGGCGACGGCTGCGTCATCGGACGTCGTGCGGAAGCGGCGCAGCGCCCACTCTGCACCGCCGAGCGCCTTGAGGACCCGGAGTCCGCGCATGAGGTCCGCGGCGGAGTTCGCGGCGCGCGCCGTCGCCGCGAGCTGTGCACCGGCCTTCACGGACACCGCCCTGCCGGGCAGCGCCACGAGGACCAGTCCGATGGGCACGGCGATGAGCACCAGCAGCCCCGTGACGGCATCCGACAGGACGAGGAGGACGGCGGCGACGATCATGCCCAGCAGCGCGGCGACGCCGCGGCCCAGGTGAGCGAAGACTTCGGCAGCGAGATCGGCATCCGCCGAGGCGATCGACAGGACCTCACCGGACGCACGGTCCGGCGGCAGATCCGGTGACGTGAGCGCAGCGTGCGAGACCTCCACGCGCAGCGCGTGCGATTCATGCTCCCGGGCCGCATTGCACAGGCGGGCACCGAACCGGTAGCCGTAGCTCAGGACGGTGAAGAGCAGCGCGATGCCCGCGATGGACACGGCGAGCATCGGCAGGGAACGGGGGATGATCGCGATGTCGACGACCGCCCCGATCACCACCGGGACGAGCGCTTCGCACACCTGCCACACCGACAGTGAGGCGACGCCCGGGAGCAGCAATCGGAGCCTGCGGACGAGCGCGCGCGACAGCAGTGTCCTGCCGGACGAGGGTGGGGCGGGCATCCGACCATCCTAGGCTCAACCGATCCGCGCCGTCACAGGGCAGACGGCGCTCATACGAGTCCGATGAGACAGGCTGGCGCGCCCCCTTGCGGAGCCCTGATCCCGGAGTCACTATGTGACTATGGTCACGCGCGCTCACCACAACCCGATGCCCCCGCTCAATGCGTACGTGTCCTCCCTGGGCGGCTCCCCGATCCGCAGCCTGCTGTCGCTGGCCCAGGACCCTGACATCATCAGCTTCGGCGGCGGGGCACCGGCCAGTGAGAGCTTCGACGTCGAGGGGATCGGGAAGTCCTACCAGAGGGTGCTCGAGGAGCACGGTGCACGCGCACTGCAGTACTCGTCGACGGAGGGCGAACCGGAGCTGCGGCGGGCCGTGGCGGAGCGCATGACGTTCAACGGCCTCTACACGGAAGCGGACGACGTCCTCATCACCTCAGGCTCACAGCAGGGTCTGGGGCTGGTCGGTCAGGTCGTGCTCGATCCGGATTCCATCGTGCTGACGGAGAATCCGACGTTCGTGTCCGCGCTGCAGGCGTTCGCGCTGTCGCGCGCTCAGTTCCGCCCTGTGGACACGGACTCCGGTGGCCTCGTGCCGGAGGCCCTGGAGTCCGCCATCCTCCAGTACGCACCCCGCGCCGTGTACCTCATCCCCACGTTCCAGAACCCCACGGGCGTGACGATGCCGGAGTCCCGCCGCCGCGAGGTCGCCGACGTCCTCGCCCGGTACAACGTGTGGCTCATCGAGGACGACCCGTACTCGGAGCTGCGCTACGACGAGTGGACGATGACCCCCATCAGCGCGGACCCCCGCCTCGCCCACAAGTCCCTCTATCTGGGGACGCTGTCCAAGGTGATGGCGCCCGGTCTGCGGATCGGCTGGGTGCGCGGGCCCCAGGAAGCGCTCGAGACCCTCGCCACGACGAAGCAGGGCACGTCCCTCCAGACGTCGACCATCGATCAGCTCGCCGCAGTCGACTGGCTGGAGCACAACGACCTCGATGCCAAGCTCGTGCCCATCCGTGCCGAATACCGCAGGCGGCGCGACGCGATGGTCGAGGGCCTCGACGCGGTCCTGCCGGAGGGGTACACGCTCAACACCCCGATGGGCGGGATGTTCCTCTGGGCGACGCTTCCGGAGCCGTTCGACGCGAGCGAATCCGTCATGGACGCCGTGCGCGCCGGGGTGGTCTACATCCCCGGCATGCAGTTCTACGTGGCGGATCCGAAGCCATCGACGCTGCGGCTGAGCTTCGTGTCGAACTCCGTCGACGTCATCGCGCAGGGGCTGGAACGGCTGGGCACGGTCTTCCGCTGAGGTGGAGGGGCGGGATGACACACTGTCCCGAGAGGCCCGGCGACTGCCGCGGCCGCCACCCACACCCACTTCCGAAGGGATCTCGCCGTGGACGCGTTCCTCGACTTCATCATCAGCGTCGACGGCTTCCTGGGCTATGTGCTCGTCGCGGTCCTCATCCCGGTGGGCCTCTACCTGACGATCCGCACCGGGATCGTCCAGCTGCGCCTCCTGCCGGAGATGTTCCGCCTGATCCGGGAACCCGCCGGCCATGATGCGGACGGCACCAAGCAGATCTCGCCGTTCAGGGCGTTCTGCATCTCCGCCGCCTCCCGGGTCGGCACCGCGAACATCACGGGCGTCGCACTCGCCATCAGCATCGGCGGACCCGGCGCGATCTTCTGGATGTGGGTCACCGCGGTCGTGGGCGGCGCGACCGCCTTCGCGGAGTCCGCTCTGGGACAGCTCTACAAGGTGAAGGACGGGGCGTCGTTCCGCGGCGGACCCGCCTACTACATCACGAACGGCCTGAACGCCCCCGTCATCGGCGCGCTCTTCGCTGTGATCGTGGCTGTGGTCTACGGGATCGTCTTCAACACCGTGCAGTCGAACTCCATCACGGACGCGCTCGCAGCGAGCTTCGACGCGGAGGCCTCGGGCAGCGGCTTCGCGATCATCGTGGGCCTCATCATCGCGGTCGCCGCGGGGATCGTCTTCGTGGGAGGCGTCCACCGCATCTCTGCGATCGCGTCGGTGATCGTGCCGGTCATGGCGGTCCTCTACCTGATCCTCGGGATCATCGTCGTCATCCTGAACCTGGACGCCGTCCCCGGCATGCTCGCCACGATCGTCTCTGAGGCACTGGGCTTCCAGTCGATCGCGGGCGCGGCCCTGGGCACCATCATGATGGAGGGCATCCGCCGCGGGCTCTTCTCCAACGAGGCCGGCATCGGCTCCGTCCCCAACGCCGCGGCCGCCGCGTCCGCGTCGCACCCCGCGAAGCAGGGACTCGTGCAGTCACTGGGCGTCTACTTCGACACCCTGCTCGTCTGCTCGGTCACCGGATTCGTCGTCCTCCTTTCCAACCCCGAGTACGGGACTCCGCAGGGCTCGCAGCTCACCCAGACGGCGCTCGCCGATCAGGTCGGGCAGTGGGGCGTCCACTTCCTCAGCGTCGCGATCTTCTTCTTCGCCTTCAGCTCGATCCTGGGCAACTACTACTACGGACAGACCAACATCGAGTACCTCACGAACTCGAAGGCCGCGCTCAACGGGTACCGGCTCGTGGTCGTCGTGGCTGTGTTCCTCGGATCTGTCGTCGCACTCGATGCCGTGTGGACTGCCGCGAACATCGCGATGGCGATCATGGCGTTCATCAACCTCATCGCGGTCCTGCTGCTCAGCAGCACCGTCCTGCGGATCCTGCGCGACTACCTGCAGCAGCGGAAGGAGGGCGTCGAGCCCGTCTTCCACAAGGACCGGATGAGCGACCTCGACGGACTGGACGCCTGGGACGGCACGGACGAGGTGACGCAGACGGAGTTCTGGGAGCAGCGCAGCCAGCGCTGAGATGCGCAGCGGCTGGAGCACCGGAGACGGGGCCTCTTCCGGGTTATAGGCCAAAATGCGTGAACAGCACCACATCCTCTTGTGGTTTAAGTTTCAACGACATACACTGGTGTCATAGCGGCTCTTCAGAGTTGAGTGTGGGTTGAGGCATCCAGCCCGCCGGCGATTAGGAGCATGCGGAGTCGATAGTGATCGAAGTTGCGGAACCCGCGAGCGATACGCCGACCGAGCTCGATGAGCCCGTTG
>NZ_FXZF01000015.1:0-105348 GCF_900169375.1 Brevibacterium sp. Mu109 | reverse complement strand
TGATCTCAGCGTCCACAGCCAGATCGATCTCGACCACGTCGCCGATCAGATGAACCGCCGACCACGTCGGCGTCTGGAATTCGCGACTCCCTACGAAGTACTCTCAGACCACCTGTTGCGATGACCCACTGAAACCGCCTCTGCGAGGTGTGCAGGTGTTGCGCACTCGCCGGAATCGGCCACAGCTCATCGCCGGAGTGGTCCCTCGGATCAGAGGTCTCTCAGCCGCGAGCGGCCCAGCCTCCGCGCATCCGCCGCCGCACCGCGCGCTCCGGGGAGGCGAAGCCCACTCGGCGACCGGTCCGGCCGCCGTCGGCGCGGCCGCTCGACGGGCCCATTCCGCTGACGCCGCCGGAGCCGCCGGCACCGGTGACGCCCGGCGTGCTCGCGAAGCCCGAGCCGGCTGCTGGACCTGACCCGGCTGCTGGACCTGAACCGGCACCGGCGCCGAGGTCCGCCCCGGGACCAGCCGCCGCCCCCGAACCAGCCCCCGAACCAGCCCTCGAACCAGCGCCACCGCCGGAGTCGGCCTCCGCCTCGGCGTCGGCCCGCATCCGTCCCACCGCGGTGAGAGCGGCGACGGCGGCCTGACGCGCCAGGGCGCGCTCCGACTCCTCGGTCAGCAGCTCACGGCCGTGTGCGTCCGCCGGGCTCACAGGGGGATGTTCCCGTGCTTGCGGGCAGGCTGCTCGACGTGCTTGTTCTCCAGGGCGCGCAGTGAGCGGACGATGCGCGCGCGGGTCTCCGACGGGCGGATCACGGCGTCGATGTATCCCTCCTCGGCGGCGAGGTACGGATTGAGCAGCTCGTCCTCGTACTCCTGGATGAGCTCCGCACGGCGGGCGTCGACGTCGCCGCCGGCCTCATCGACCGCGGCCAGATCGCGCCGGTAGACGATGTTCGCCGCACCCTGCGCGCCCATCACGGCGATCTGCGCCGACGGCCACGCGAGGTTGATATCCGCACCCAGCTGCTTCGAGCCCATGACGCAGTACGCGCCGCCGTACGCCTTCCGGGTGATGAGCGTGACCAGCGGGACGGTCGCCTCCCCGTAGGCGTAGATGAGCTTCGCACCGCGGCGGATGATCCCGCCGTACTCCTGGTCGGTGCCCGGCAGGAACCCGGGCACGTCGACGAACGTGAGGATCGGGATGTTGAACGCGTCGCACAGGCGCACGAAGCGCGCCGCCTTCTCCGACGCGTCGATGTCGAGAGTGCCCGCCAGCTGCATCGGCTGGTTCGCGATGATCCCGACGCTGCGGCCCTCCACCCGGCCGAACGCCGTGACGACGTTCGGAGCGAACAGCTCCGACACCTGCAGGAGTGTCTCCGGATCGAGCACCGTCTCGACCACGCTCAGGATGTCGTACGGCTGCGACGGCGAATCCGGCACGAGCACGTCGAGCGCACGATCCTCGTCGGACTCATCGAGGTCTGCGGGCTCGTCGTAGCGGGGGACGGGGTCGAGGCTGTTCTGCGGCAGGTAGGAGAGCAGATCGCGCACGTAGTCGATCGCATCCGGTTCGTCCGCGGCGAGGTAGTGCGCGTTGCCGGTGACGGTGTTGTTCGTCCGACCGCCGCCCAGCTCCTCGTGCCCCACGTTCTCGCCGGTGACCGTCTTGATGACGTCCGGGCCCGTGATGTACATGTGCGACGTCCCGTCGACCATGATCGTCACGTCCGTGAGTGCGGGGGAGTACACCGCGCCGCCTGCTGACGGCCCCATGATCAGCGAGATCTGCGGGATCACGCCGGACGACGCGACGTTGAGGCGGAAGATCTCCGCGAAGAGCGCGATCGAGCCGACGCCCTCCTGGATGCGCGCGCCGCCGGAGTCGTTGATGCCGACGATCGGGCAGCCCAGCTTGAGCGCGAGCTTCTGGACCTTGACGATCTTGCGGCCGTTCGCCTCTGCGAGTGACCCGCCCAGCACCGTGAAGTCGTGCGCGAAGACCGCGACGGTGCGCCCTTCGATGGTGCCGAGTCCGCAGACCACGCCGTCGCCGTCAGGACGGTTCTTCATCATCCCGAAGTGGGTGTTGTGGTGGCGGACGAATTCGTCGACCTCCTGGAACGAGCCCTCGTCCAGCAGCTGGTCGATGCGTTCGCGTGCGGTCTGCTTGCCCTTCTTCCGCTGGTTCCCGACTGCGCGCTCGCTGCCGGTGTGGGCGGCGGTGCGCCGCTCCTCGAACGCGGCGATGCGGTCGGCCGTCGTGCGGGGGACGCTGCTGTTGGCGGACTGCGGTTCCGTGGTCTGGCTCATGGGCCACACCCTACGGCGACTGCACGCCCGCTGACGATCACCGCAGTGCCCGCGCGCGCTCGTTGTAAGGAGCCGCCAAAGGTCATAGGGTGATGTGGTGCACAGCGACGGGCCGATACGCGCTACGTCCGCGGACCCTCACGATCCCTCAGAGGGTGACCGTGGTGCGCCATCGAACCTGTATGAGGAGCCGAACCTGCGAAACCCTGTCATCCATGAGTGGACGACCGCGACGGCATCGACGAACGACCGCCTCGTGGAGCTGTTGGAAGCAGGCGCGGACCTGCCCGATTTCGCAGTCGTGGGCACCGATCACCAGACCGCCGGCCGAGGCCGCCTGGACCGCGTCTGGACCGTCCCGCCCGGCCGTGCGCTCACGTTCTCCGTGCCGGTCCGCGTCCCGTCCGACACTCCCGCCGACGCACTGGGCTGGCTGCCCGTCGTCACCGGTGTCGCCGTCCGGGCGGCGCTGGCCGAAGCGGGCGTCGCAGCCCAGCTGAAGTGGCCGAACGACGTGCTGGTCGACGGCCGGAAGATCTGCGGGATCCTCGCGCGCATGGTCGTGCACGGCGGTCGCACGAGCGTCGTCATCGGAGCGGGCGTGAACGTCGGCCTGACGGCGGATGATCTGCGCGCCGGCGGCGTGCCGGACGGTGCCGCGACCTCCGTCCTGCTCGAAGGGGGCCGGACGGATCGTGATGCGCTGCTGGGTTCTCTGGTGGCGCACCTCCGTCGGACCGCCACCGCTGTGCTGGACGAAGGATCCGCCTTCGCGGAGGGTGCGACCGCGGCCGAGGCCCGTGCCGCCATGGTCACACTGGGATCGGCCGTCCGCGTCCACCTTCCGGGCGGCGACCAGCTGGTCGGGACCGCCGTCGACCTGGACGCGCACGCGAACCTCCTGGTCCGTCCGGACGGTGCCGCTGAGGACGCGACCGTCCGTGTGGCCGCCGGCGATGTCGTCCACGTGAGGCCTGCATGAGCGCGGACGACGACCGCGCAGATCAGCACCGCCCCACCCGGAGATGGACACGACCGGCGATGACGGACGCGCCCGCCACCTGGACGGGCTCAGTCCGCTGGGCCGACGCGGCAGACCCCGCAGCCTGGATGCCGGGCGGTGCGGAGCGCTCTGCCGACGCGGAGGACACCCCTACGCGGGCGATGCCCACGGTCGCTCCTGCAGTCGAGCCCGCAGAGGCAGCCGGCGGGGCTGAGTCCTCAGCGTCGTCCCACGCCCCGGGGCCACCCGACTCTGCAGCATCGTCCGACACGTCGGGATCGTCCGATCCGTCGGCGGAGGGCGCAGCCGACGCGGCCTCGCAGGATGCCGGGCAGGACGCGCCGCGGGTCGCGTCGCTGCCCCTCGTCGATGAGCCGACGGACGGCAGTGACCCAGCGATGGAGCCCGTCTCGGAGTACGACCCTGAGGCGGAGGCCCCCGCGGATCCCGACGAACTCGACCCGGACTCCGGAGAGGACCGCTCCGACGACCACGGGTCCTTCTCCCGCCGCCTGGCGGACGATCCGCGCACCGGTGCCCTGTCGACCATCGACCTGGAATCGGCGTCGCAGCGCGAGGCCGAGGCCACGGAGGACACGATCTACGAGCTCCGCAGTGCGGCGCAGCACCTCGAGGAGGTGCTGATCGGCGGGAAGCGCGTCCTCACCCGCAAGGAGGTCGCACAGCTGGCAGAGGTGTCAACGCTGTCCGCCCGCAAGCTGTGGCGGTCGCTGGGCCAGCCCCGCATCCCTGAGGGGGAAGCGGCCTTCACGGTGAGCGACGCGGCGCCGCTGCGTCGGCTCGCCGATCTCGTCTCGGGTGAGCTCGTCGACGAGGAGACGGCTCTCCAGCTGTCCCGGGCCATCGGCCAGATGACCGACAGACTGGTCGTCTGGCAGATGGAGGCGGTGGTCGAGTTCCTCATCGAGGAGAAGGGCCTGAGCGACAGCAAGGCGCGGCTGACGGCACTCGATGTGTTCGAGGACCTCATCGATCCGCTGCAGGACCTCATGGTCTACGCCTGGCGGCGCAACCTCGCCGGCGCACTGGGACGCCTCAACGTGAACGTCGAGGAGGGTCTGGAGATCGGCGGCGCGTCGCGCGGCCAGGACCCCACCATGCCGTTGGCCCGGGGGATCGGCTTCATCGACCTCGTCTCCTACACGCGGCTGTCGCAGCAGCTGGACTCCCGCGAGCTCAGCAGACTGGTGAAGAAGTTCCAATTCCTCGCGTACAACATCGTGGCCGCGGGCGGCGGGAAGGTCATCAAGACGGTCGGCGACGAAGTGTTCTTCGCCGCGGAGACGCCGCTGGCGGGTGCGGAGATCGCGATGACGCTGCTCGAGCAGGTCAAGGCGGACGAATCGCTGCCCCGGTGCCGCGTGGGCTTCTCCTGGGGGCGGGTCCTGTCCCGCATGGGCGACATCTTCGGCACGACCGTGAACCTCGCCGCACGCCTCACCGCAGTGGCCGACCCGAACACCGTGGTGACGGACGCGGACACCGCGCGCATCATCGAGCGGGACGACGCCTTCGAGTTCACCGGCCGGCGCGACCTCAACCTGCAGGGGCTGGGCGAGGTCGGAGTCGTGGAGATGCACCGGCTGTCCGAGTCGACGATCAATGCGGAGGACATCGTCTGACAGGACGGCTGGTCAGCGTGAGGACGCTGCGCCTGACGCTCGGCGGCCTCCTCCGGCCACCAGACGTCAGAACAGGGCGCTCGCCTCGCCGTCGTCATCGCCCTCGTCATCGTCATGGGAGACGATGACAGCGTCGTCGACATCCTTCGCCGCGGCGCGAGCGATCTCTTCCCGCCGCGCTTCGCGTTCGGCGTCGGCGGTCGTGACTCCGTCACCCGCCGACTCCATGCCGGGCAGGGTGCCGGATGCCATGCCGGCGACAGAGAATCCTGCCTCCGTGCCCTGGCCGTTAGGATCTCCAGCGCCTGCGTCTGCGGCGGGTCCTGCGTCTCCGCCCGCCGTCGCTGCCGCGTCGTCGCCTGCGGAGGCATAGGGCAGTGTGCCGATCGCGTCGATCTTCGAGTCGAGCGGCACACCGGAGGCGTCGCGCCGTGCCAGGGAGTCCGGGAGGGAGCGCGCCCCGCCGCCGGAGGACGCCGCCTGCGGTGACGGCCCGACGAAGCCCAGCGCGAGTTCGGATTCGCCGGTGAGGAAGCGGTGCGCACGGACTCCGCCCGTGGCGCGTCCCTTGCCGGGGAACTCCGTGAAGTCGGAGACCTTGATCGAGGACACGGGGTCCCCGTAGAAGTTCTCTCCCCGCGCGATGGTGACGACGCGGTTCTCCGCCTGCGGATCCACCAGCGAGAACGCGATGACGCGAGCCTCATCGGTGAGGCGGACGCCCGCGACCCCGCCTGCCGCCCAGCCCTGCGCCCGCAGCACCGACACGGGGAAGTGGAGCAGCTGCGCGTTGGACGTGAGGAAGGCCGCGTCGTACGACTCCAGGTCGGTTCCCGCCGGAGCCTGCGCGGCACCGACGACGAGGTCCTTGCCCTTGAGGCTGATCGCCTCCCATTCACCGCGTCCTGACGGAGCGCCCTGGCCGGCGGCCCGTTTCACGATGCCGTTCCGAGTGCCCAGGACCAGGTCCTGGGCCGGATCGACGAGTGCGATGACCTTCTCGCCCTTCTCGAGCTCCACGAGGTCCTTCACCGGTGTGCCGCCCGCCAGCGCGGGCCGGGTGGCCTGCGGGGGCAGGTGGGGGAGGTGGACGACCTCGAGTGCGACGAGCCGTCCCGTGTCGGTGAGAGCCGCCAGCTGGCCCAGCGCCGTCGTGGGCAGCTGCGAGACGATCGCGTCGTGGGACGCTCGGCGCCCCTCGCCGGACAGCGGCGAGCGGTCCGTCGTCCGCGCAGCCCTGCCGGAGCTGGACAGCAGCACCCAGCAGGGATCGTCCGACATCGTGAGCGGCTGCTGCGACTTGCGTCCCTTCGCAGACAGTTCCTTGAGGGAGCCTTCGACCAGCACGGTGCGACGAGGATCCGCGATCTGGTCCGCGGTCTCACCCAGCTCCGTCGCGACGAGTTCGCGGAGTGCAGCCTCATCGGCCAGCAGGTGCTCCAGGTATTCGATGAGCTTCTGCAGTTCGTCCCGCTCCGCCTCGAGCTCGAGACGTGAGAACTTCGTGAGGCGGCGCAGCTGGAGGTCCAGGATGTACGTCGCCTGGATCTCTGAGAGGTCGAAGACCTCCATGAGGCGCGTCCGCGCGGTTCCTGCATCTTCGGAGGAGCGGATGAGCTGGATGACTTCGTCGATGTCGACGATGGCGATGAGCATGCCCTCGACCAGGTGGAGGCGGTCCTTCGCCTTCCCCAGGCGGAACTGCGTGCGCCTGCGGATGACGTCGATCCGGTGGTCGACGTAGACCTGCAGCAGTTCGAGCAGTCCCAGCGTGCGCGGCTGACCGTCGACCAGGCATACGTTGTTGATGCCGAAGCTGTCCTCCATGGGCGTGAGCCGGTAGAGCTCCTCGAGGACCGCCTTGGGGTCGAACCCGGTCTTGACCCCGATGACCAGTCGCATCCCGTGCTTCCGGTCGGAGAAGTCGTCGATCGAGGCGACGCCGGACAGGCGCTTGGCCTGCACCTGGTCCTTGACCCGCTCGATGATCTTCTCCGGACCCACCTGGTACGGCAGCTCTGTCACGATGATCCCGCGCCGGCGCGGCGTGAGATTCTCGAAGGAGACGGTGGCCCGGGTGCGGAACGTGCCGCGTCCGGTCTCATACGCTTCCCGGACTCCGTCCAGACCGATGATGCGTCCGCCCGACGGAAGATCCGGGCCGGGGATGAAGCGCATGAGCTCATCCAGCGTGGCATCGGGATGGCGGATCAGGTGCTGTGCGGCGGCGATGACCTCACCGGGGTTGTGGGGTGCCATATTGGTCGCCATCCCCACCGCGATGCCGGAGGCGCCGTTGATGAGTAGGTTGGGGAACGCCGACGGCAGGACGGACGGCTGGGTGAGCGTGTTGTCGTAGTTGGGGACGAAGTCCACGACGTCTTCGCCGAGCCCGGCGATCATCCCCATGGCGGCGGGCGCCAGCCGTGCCTCCGTGTACCGCGGTGCGGCGGGGCCGTCGTCCAGGCTGCCGAAGTTCCCGTGGCCGTCGACCAGCGGCAGGCGGAGGTTGAAGCTCTGCGCCAGGCGCACCAGCGCGTCGTAGATCGCGGAATCGCCGTGCGGGTGGAGCTTGCCCATCACGTCGCCGATGATGCGGGAGGACTTCACATGGCCGCGGTCGGGGCGCAGGCCCATCTCACCCATCTGGTACACGATGCGTCGCTGCACCGGTTTGAGCCCGTCGCGGGCATCCGGCAGGGCACGCGCATAGATGACTGAATACGCGTACTCGAGGAACGACGTCTCCATCTCCTGGGAGACGTCGACGTCTGAGATATGTCCTGCCGTGCCGGTCGTCATGGGTGTAGTGGGACTCCTTCTCGGTGAGCGTCCCCCATGGTATCGGCAGATGCGGACACAGCCGGGGATCTGGGCGCCTGGAGCGTGCCGTGGCGGTGACCGACCAGCAGCCGGACTCCCCACAGGGCGCCGGCCGCGCTCACCGCCAGGAGCGCGAGGGACGACGCCGGCAGGGTCCCGTACTCGCCGAGGACGACGGTCCCCACGGTGACCGCGGCGATCGGGTCGATGACGGTGAGGCCTGCGAGGACGGTCGCGGCGGAGCCGCTCGCGTACGCGGTCTGGACAAGCCAGACGCCCACCGCCGAGGCCGGGGCCAGTGCCGCGATGACGATCCAGACGGGGAGGGGGAGACCTTCCCCTGCGAGGAATCGTGCGGCCGCGACGTGCGCGCCCGATGCCACGCAGCCGAACAGGATGCCCGCCGCTGCGACGCGGGCCAGATGGCCTGCTCTGCTGCGGGCGAGGAGCACGCCGGCGAACGACCCTGCGATCAGCAGCGCCGCGAGCACCCCCGCCGCGTCCGGGGAGGCGGGGGAGTGCTCCACGTGCTGAGCGGAGATGCTCACGAATGCGGCGACGGAACCGGCTGTCAGCAGGACGGCGAACACGGCCTCGCGCGTGAGGGGACTGTGCGACGCACGGGCACCCAGGAGCACCGCGAGGGCGAGCGACGCGGTGCCGAGCGGCTGGATGAGTGCGATGGGTGCCAGCCCCAGGGCGATCACGTTGGAGACGGTCTCCAGCACGATCAGTGCGCCGCCCAGCAGCCACAGCGGTGTGCGGAGGAGGCGGCGCATGCCTGCCGGGTGCCCGGATCCGGCAGCACCCGACCGGCCCTCCTCGGGTCTGGCCGCCTCGGGTTTGGCCGCCTCGGGTTTGGCCGCCTTGGATCTTGCCAGCTCGGATCGGGTCACCGCTGCGTGTTGGGCGTGCGTGCCCAATGCGAGTAGCACGGCGCCCGTCAGGGCGAGGAGGACGGCGAGAGCGTGACCCGCGGGGAGGAGGCCGGACAGGAGGGACATGCCTTCGAGCCTACGAACGGCAGCCGTGCGGGGCAGTGGGGAAAGCCGCCGGTCGCGGCGCGGGGATCCCCCGCTTCGAGCAGGGGGAGCGTCAGGAGGTGGGTGCCTCGCACTGCGGGCAGGCGCGTCCCCGCAGAGTGCGGTCGAACGCGGCCACGCCGCGTCGCCAGTACCCGTCGACCGTCCAGTTGTCGCGCGTGAGGAGGGTGCGGAAGGTGAGGAAGCAGCGCAGCGACTTGATGGACATCGCCTCACCGGCGGCCCAGACGTAGCCGTTGGGATTCGTGAAGTCGTGCTCCATCACCGCGTCGGCCAGCAGGGTGGTGGTGCCCGGGTCCGCGTCGCCGCGGTGCAGCCAGTGGACCGTGAGGTCCGCCCGTGTGGGCAGGTCGATCTGCGCTGCGGTGGAGTCGACCTCGACGTAGGCGGTGGCGGCGGTGCCCTCCGGCAGCGACTCCGCCCAGCGCGCCAGGGCGGGCAGTGCGGTGTCGTCTGCGGCGAGCACGTACCAGTCGAAGGTGTCCTTCACGAGGTACGTGCCGCGGGGACCCATCGAGGCCAGTCGATCGCCGGGCTGCGCGGCAGCGGCCCAGTGGCCGGCGACGCCGTGCGTGTGGAGGACGAAGTCGATGTCGACAGTCCGGCTCACGGAGTCGAACCACCGGATGGTGAAGTCGCGGTGGGTGAGCCCCCGGAGCGAGAAGCGGCCGTCCGCGACGGTCGGCAGAACCGGTTCGCCGTGCTCGTCCACGTCGAAGAAGAGCTTGAGATGGTCGTCCGGACTGATGCTCGGGAACTCAGCGAAGTCGTCATCGGCGCGGAAGCGGACGCGCATGAGTGCGCCGGACAGGCGCAGGGACGTGACGACGGTGAGCACGCGGGGGCTGGTGTCGAAGCGGAACGTGGCGTTCCGGGTGTTCTCGCGCTGCGGGGCGTGGTCGCTGCGGAACACGGGGCGAGGCGCGACCGGAGCCAGCGGGCGGTCGGTCCCCGTCATCGTCGGGTCCATCGCGAGCGTGCTCATCGGTCCTCCTCGAGCGGTGCGAGAGGTGCGGGCTCCTGCGGGGGAGCGGCCACCCGGAGGGAAGGCTCACCTGCATCTCTATCCGTCACACAAACGTACGCTAATGAAGTGTGCTGAGGCAAGCCTAAGGTCCCGTCGTGGGACAGGAGCGTCCTCGCACGGCGGCTGGAAGCGAACCCCATCGGACCCGTCCTGCGTCACCCCCACCCGTCCCATCCCCGGCCATCCCCACCCCTTCCCATCCCTGAACATCCCCCCACCTACCAACTTTCATCAGACCGCACATGAACGAAGGTGTGCGGTCTGATGAAAGTTGGTAGGTACAGACGGGCACGTGGGGACAGCCAGCCATGTGGGGACAGGAGGCCTCGGGTGGAGAGGGGCAGTCGATGGTCCGCCCGCAGGCTCTCCGGTCAGGCGAGTCGGCGGCGCGCGGAGTCGATCCGGTCGACCGCGGACCGCAGGACGACGCGGATGCTCAGCACGTGCGATTCCGTCTGCGTGGCGACGACCGGGTGGACGGCGATGTCGGCGATGGCGGGGAAGTCATCGACCAGCTGGGAGATCCGCAGCAGCAGATCCTCGATCGGCTCCACGTTCATGACGGGCAGGCCCTTGTAGCCGAACAGGCGCGGTGCCGCCTTCACGGACCGGAGCATCTGGGACGCGTCGACGTCCGTGAGGGGCGCGACGCGGTGCGCGATGTCGCCCACCAGCTCCGTCGTGTCCCCGGACAGGGAGAACGACACCACGGGGCCCAGCAGGGGATCCTCGCCGCCGCGCACCACGCACGCGGTGCCGGGCGGGGCCATGCGCTGGACATCGATGTCGTAGGGGCCCTCCTGGGTGAAGGAATCGATGACCCCGCGGACCTGCTCGTAGTCGTCCCGCAGCTCTTCCGCCGTCTCGATGTTGAGGCGGACTCCGCCCAGCTCCATCCGGTGGCGCAGACGGGTATGGACGGCCTTGAGCGCCACGGGGTAGCCCAGCTCGTCGGCCGCAGCGAGCGCCTCGTCGACGGACGACGTCGTGACGTGGGGGAGGACGGAGATGCCGTACGCCTTCGCCAGCTCGCGGGTGCGGGACGGCGTGAGCACCACGGTCCCCTCGCCGTCGACCTCGTCGAGCGCGGAGTCGATGACGGAGCGCGCCGCACGGCGGTCGATCCCGTCGAGCTCCGGGTAGTGGCCGTGGTCCTCACCGCGCCACATCGCGTAGTCGGTGGTGCGGGCGAGCGCGATGACGGCGTCCTCCGGACCGAAGTAGCTGGGCACGGTGCGGCGCTCCGGGGTGCCTTCGTCCCCCGGAACGAAGGCGGTGAGCTCTTCGCGCACGCCCTGGACGCCGGAGAAGCAGGCGACGGTCGTCTGCGCCGCCTGGGCGGCCTGCTCGGAGAGGACCTCCGCGATCTCCTGATCCGATGCCCCGGCGGACGGGGTGAAGCTCACGATGACGGAGTCCACGTCGTCGCGGGAGTACATCCCCGCGAGCGCCTCTGAGAATTCGTCCGCGCGGACCTCCGGGTGGAGGGAGACGGGGTCGCAGTCGACCACGAGGCCCTCGGCGCGGGCAGCCTGGACGAGCAGCGTCCCCATGGCCGCGGAGTTGCCGATGATCCCGACCCTGCGTCCCGTGGGCAGGCGCTGGGCGGTGAGGACCTGGGTGATGTCGAAGAGCTGGCGGATGGAGTCGGCGCGGATGATCCCGGCCTGCGCGAGGATCTCGTCCAGTGCTCCGCCCGCCCGCTCCGCGAGTCCGGAGAGGCGGACCTGGTGGCCCGGCGGCAGCTCCTGGCCCGTGAGGTCGGACTTCACGACGACCACGGGCTTCACCCGGCTCACGCGACGGGCGATGCGCGAGAACTTGCGCGGATTGCCGATCGACTCCAGGTAGAGGCCCACCGCCTTCGTCGCGGGGTCCTCCTCCCAGTACTGGAGGAGGTCGTTGCCGGACAGGTCCGCACGGTTGCCGGCGGACACGAACGTCGACATGCCGAGTCCCAGCCGGGTGGCGCGGGCCAGCAGCGCGGTGCCCAGAGCACCGGACTGGCTGAACAGGCCCAGGCTGCCCGGCTCCGGGAGGAAGGGGGCCAGGGACGAGTTGAGCGCGACGTCGGGCGCGGTGTTCGCGATCCCGAAGCTGTTGGGGCCCACGACCCGCATGCCGTGGGAGCGGGCCGTGGCGACGACCTCGCGCTGGAGTGCCGTGCCCTCTTCTCCGGCCTCCGCGAAGCCGGAGGAGATGACGACGACCGCTTTGACCCCGTGCGCGGCGCAGTCGCGGACGACCCCGCTGACGGACACGGCCGGCACGGCGATGACGGCGAGGTCGGCCGGCTCCGTCAGCTCGTCGAGGCTGCGGACGGTCTGCACGCCGGCGATCGACTCCGCCTCCGGGTGGACCACCGTGAGCTGCCCCTGGAACCCCGCCGACGTGAGGTTGCGGACCAGCAGGTTACCGGTGGAGTGGCGCTTCCGGGACGCGCCGATCACGACGACGGAGGCCGGGTGGAGGACGGAGCGGACGCTCAGCGCCTCCGCACGGTGCTCGCGGGCCGCGATGACCTGCATCGCACGATCCGTCGGGTCGATCTCGAAGCGCACGGCGACGACGCCGTCCTCGAACTCGCGCGACACGTCGTATCCGGCGGCGGCGAACACCTGCAGCATCGGGCGGTTCTGGGGCAGGACCTCGGCGGTGAAGACGGTGATCCCGACTTCGCGGGCGGCGACGGCGAGGTGCTCGAGCAGGATCGAGCCGATCCCGCGCCCCTGGTGCGCGTCCGCGATGTTGAAGGCGACCTCCGCCGACTCCGCATCGATCCGGTCGAAGCGGCCCACACCGATCACCTCGTCGCCCACGACCAGCACGAAGGCGACGCGCGTGCGATGGTCGACGGTGACGAACCGGTCCAGATCCTTCGTGGGGATCTGCGGCATGGGGGCGAAGAAGCGCAGGTACACGGATTCGGGCGACTGCGCCCGGTGCATCTTCTGCAGGGACTCGGAATCGGACGGGACGATGGGGCGCAGGTGGGCCGTGCCTCCGTCGCGGAGGACGACGTCGGCCTCCCAGTGGGCGGGGTAGCTCGTCATACGGGAAGCATATGCGGGATGAGTGGCGCATATGCTGGGCGCATGGCAATTCCGCATGAACTCATCTCCGATCTCCAGGCGGCCGGGTACTACCCGCAGCTCGCCGGGACCATGCTCGTCGAGAGCCTGTTCGACGAGGAGATCCGTTCGCACTTCGTTCACATCGACACGCATGTGGACCTCGACTCGATCCACCGGCACGTGACGGCGTTCGCGATCACGCCCACCCGCCTGCTCATCGCGCACGTGGACGACGATCCCGCACCGCGCCCGCTGGGCCAGCCGCCGCGCGCGATGACGTCGTCGGAGGCGATCGAGCTGGTCGACATCCGCACCGTCCTCATCGGACGGACGTACGAGCGGCCCGCGCAGTTCGAGCCGGGTCAGCCGCCCGTCGAGGTGTCGCTGACACTCGGCTGGGGCTCGACCACCCGGATCGACACCTTCCCGGAGGCGTGCACGGATCCGCAGTGCGACGCGGACCACGGCTACGGCGGCAGCCTGCTGTCCGAGGACCTCACGCTGCGCGTCTCCGCCCAGGCGGAGGGCCCGGAGGCGGTGGCGCGCGCAGAGGCGTTCGCCGTCGAACTCCGCAGGGCCTCATTCCGCGCGACCCGCGACAGGGGCTGAGCAGTCGATGGCCGCACCGCTGACGATCCCCACCCCTGACTATGCGGGACCGCTGCTGTCCGACGTGCTCCCCGCTGCGGCGCTCGCCGTGGGTGCGGAGCACATCCTCGCGCCCGAGGCCGTCGCCCGGGCCCAGCGGATCGCCCCGGACGCGTCGGCCAGGACGGCCGTCGTCGTCCTGATCGACGGACTGGGCTCGCGGCTGCTGCGCCGCCGGGCGGCGCACACCCCGTTCCTGCGGTCCCTGCTGCCGGACGAGACGCTGCTGAGCGCCGGCTTCCCGTCGACCACGGCGAATTCCCTGTCCTCGCTTGCGACCGGCATGCTGCCGGGCGCGCACGGCGTCATGGGCTACACGCTGCTGGACCCCGAACGCGATGAGGTGTTCAACCAGCTCACCGGATCCGACCACGTCGACGGCCGCCTCTGGGTGCCGGACGACACGCTGTTCGACCGGCTCATCGCCGGGGGGATCGATGCCGTCAACCTGGGTGAGCCGAAGTTCGACGGCCGCGGGCTCAACCGCGGCTCGATGCGCGGGGCCCGGTTCCGCGGATCGCGGACGCTCGACGAGCGGGTCGACCACGCCCTGGAGGAGCTGCGGGCGCCCGGGCAGCGGATCGTCTACCTGTACTGGGGCGCCCTCGACAAGAACGGCCACGTCCACGGGGTCGACTCGTGGGAGTGGCTCGAGGAGCTCGAGCGCGTGGACGGCAGCCTGCGCAGGCTCGCGGCGGCGCTGCCGCACGACGCCGTCATGGCGGTGACGGCTGACCACGGGATGATCGACGTCCCCCATGAGACGCGCCTCGACCTCGCGGAGCACCCTGCGCACCGGGACCTGCTCCGCGCAGTGGGGGGAGAGCCGCGTGCGACGCACCTCTATGCCCGGGAGGGCGCGACCGCGGACGCGCTCGCTGCGTTCCGGGCCCTGGTGGGGGAGCGGGGCACCGTCCTCGCCCGCGCCGAGGCCGTGGGAGCCGGACTGTTCGGTCCCGTCCGCGATCGGAACCTGCCGCGGATCGGTGACCTCGTCGTCATCGGCGAGCCGGGATTCGGGATCGTGGATTCGGAGAACGACTCCCCGGCCGCGCTGTCGCTGCTGGGGCACCACGGCGGCGTGACAGCCGATGAGCTCGAGATCCCGCTGCTCCTGCTGAACGGCTGAAGCTAGCCGGGTGCCGGGTGGAGTCCGCCCGACTGAGTCGTCCGGCCAGCAGAGTCTCGCCGGTCCGGCTCGCTAGCCGGCGTGGCCCCCGGAGGGTGCCGAGTCTTCGAATTCGACGACCGCTCTGCGGGGCGTGGGCTCTGCGCCCGGCTCAGGGCGGTAGATCACGTGGCGGTACATGAGGTAGCGGAACACGTTGCCGATCAGCACGCCGACGACGTTGCCGGAGATGTTGTCCGCGAACGTCGAGGTGAGGCCCAGGACGTAGTGCGAGAACCAGAGGCAGCCCACTGCGATGAGCAGGCCCACCGCGTTGACGGCGAAGAAGCCCACCGCCTCCTTGACGGGAGTGTTCGACTTCCCGTCGCGGAACGTCCAGTAGCGGGAGCCGATCCACGACACGGTCGTCGCGGCGGTGACGGAGAGGACCTTCGCCCACATGGGCCCCATCCCCGCAGGTTCGAGCCTCAGCAGGTTGAACAGACCGATGTCGACGATGAAGGCGATGCCTCCGATGATGGAGAACTTCCCCACCCGGCGGAGCTCCTTCAGCAGTCCCATGTGCGCAAGACTATCGGCGGATGAGGACGCCGCCGCACAGCGCGCATAGACTGTCTCCCGTGACTTTCCCCAAGATCGGCGTCGTGGGCGGCGGACAGCTCGCCAGGATGATGGCGCCCGCAGCAGAGGCGCTCGGCGTCTCCTTCCATGTCCTCAGTGAGGCCGACGGCGCGTCCGCCGCGCAGGTGTCCGCATACGTCACGGTGGGCGACTACCGCGATTGGGACACCCTCAAGGCGTTCGCGGACACCGTCGACGTCCTCACCTTCGACCACGAGCACGTGCCGCCGGAGCACCTGCGGGCGCTCGAGGCGGCCGGCCACAGTGTGCATCCGGGCCCCGACGCGCTCATCCACGCGCAGGACAAGCTGGTCATGCGAGCGAAGATCGATGAGCTGGGTCTGCCCAATCCCCGCTGGGCGGAGGTGGGCTCCGTCGACGAGCTCGAGGCCGCATCCCGGGACCTGGGCCTGCCGCTCATCCTCAAGACTCCGCGCGGCGGCTACGACGGCCACGGTGTGCGGGTCATCCACGATCCCGCCGAGGCCGCCGACTGGTTCGCGGAGGCCCCCGGCACGCTGCTGGCGGAGGAGAAGGTCGCCTTCACCCGTGAGCTCGCGGTCATGGTCGGTCGGTCGCCCTCCGGGCAGACCGCCGTGTGGCCCGTCGTCGCGACGCACCAGCAGGACGGGGTGTGCAAGGAGGCGCTCGCACCGGCCCCCGATCTGTCCAGAGAGCTGTCCGCCCGCATCCAGGGCGACGTCATCGCGCTGGCCACACGCCTGGGCGTCACCGGCGTCATGGCCATGGAGATGTTCGAGGTCGACGGCGGGTACCTCGTGAACGAACTCGCGATGCGTCCCCACAACACGGGCCACTGGACCCAGGACGGCTCGATCACGAGTCAGTTCGAGCAGCACCTGCGCGCGGTCCTCGACCTGCCGCTGGGCGATCCGTCGGCGATCGCGCCGCTCACCGCGATGGTGAACGTGCTGGGCTCGGACCGCGACGACCTCTACCACTCATACCTCCACGTGCTCGCGCACGATCCCGCGGTCAAGGTGCACATGTACGGCAAGGGCGTGCGTCCCGGACGGAAGCTCGGACACGTGAACCTGTCCGGAGCGGATGCGCCGGAGCACCTGCTCGCCCGCGCTCGCCACGCCGCGGACTTCATCGCCGGCGTGGACACGAACCCCCACCCCGATTTCGGCGACGCCGCGAACGCGGCCGGCGCGGGGATCGCCACGTCCGCGGCGCGCGGAACGGAGACGGACGCACCGGCGGCAGCGGCCTCCCCAGCAGCGGGGGCGACGTCGGAGGCATCGGCGGCGACCGCCTCGGCGGCGGGGGCGGCCTCTGCCGGACCCGATGACCGGTCCCGGGTCGGCATCGTCATGGGCTCGGACTCCGACTGGCCGACGATGTCAGCGGCAGCCGATGCACTGCGGGAGTTCGGCATCCCCTTCACCGCCGAGGTCGTATCCGCGCACCGGATGCCCGAGGACATGGTCGAGTGGGGCCGCACGGCCGCCGACCGCGGCCTCGAGGTGATCATCGCGGGCGCCGGCGGCGCTGCGCACCTGCCCGGCATGCTCGCGTCACTGACCTCCCTGCCGGTCATCGGTGTCCCCGTCCCGCTCACGTACCTCGACGGCATGGATTCGCTGCTGTCGATCGTGCAGATGCCGGCCGGTGTCCCCGTCGCGACCGTCTCCGTGGGAGGGGCCGCGAACGCGGGCCTGCTCGCGGTGAGGATCCTGGCGAGCGGCGCTGCGGGAGACGAGGCGCAGGGCAGCACCGATCTGCGCAGCGCGCTGGATGACCACCGCTTGGCCCTGCGGGAGAAGGCGATGGCCAAGGGCCGTGCACTGTCGAAGCGCGTCGCTGCCGAAGGCGACGCGCACCACTGAGACCAAACCCCTGCGACGGCGTCCGCCCGGGCATCGTCGCGCACTGACCGTCCGATCGTCGGGCCCGAACGCAAGGACCCGCACCAGAAGGAGTACGAGCATGACATTCGATCTCTTCCGTCCCACTGAGGAGCACGACGAGCTGCGTGCCGCCGTCCGCGAAGTCGTCGAGGGGAAGATCACCCCGCACGCTGCAGAGGTGGACGCTGATGCCCGCTATCCGCAGGAGGCGCACGACGCGCTGCTGGCGACCGACTTCTTCGCTCCGCACGTGCCGGAGCAGTACGGCGGTGTGGGTGCGGACGCGCTGGCCACGGCGATCGTGATCGAGGAGGTGGCGCGCGGCTGCGCGTCCTCGTCGCTGATCCCCGCCGTGAACAAGCTGGGCTCGATGCCCGTGCAGCTGGGCGGCGGCGAGGAGGTCAAGGAGAAGTACCTCTCGCAGCTGGCGGAGGGGCGCGGATTCTCCTACGGGCTGTCCGAGCGCGAGGCGGGCTCCGACACGGCGTCCATGAAGACGCGCGCGGTGCGCGATGGCGACGGCTGGACGCTGAACGGTGTGAAGACGTGGATCACGAATGCGGGTGTGTCCGACTTCTACACGGTCATGGCGGTCACGGATCCGGACGGTGCGCGGGGACGCAACATCACTGCGTTCGTCGTGGAGAAGGGCGATGAGGGCTTCACGTTCAGTGAGAAGGAGCGGAAGCTCGGCATCAAGGGCAGTCCCACGCGTGAGCTGATCTTCGACAATGTCCACCTGCCCGCTGATCGGATCGTCGGGGCGGAGGGCGAGGGGCTGAAGATCGCTCTGCGGACCCTCGACCACACGCGGGTGACGATCGCGGCGCAGGCGGTGGGCATCGCCCAGGGAGCGCTCGACTACGCGATGGGATACATCAAGGAGCGCAAGCAGTTCGGCAAGGCCATCGCTGACTTCCAGGGCATCCAGTTCATGGTTGCGGACATGGGCATGAAGCTCGAGGCGGCCCGTCAGCTCACGTATGTCGCTGCGGCGAAGAGTGAGCGGGAGGATGCGGATCTGGGTTACTTCGGTGCGGCGGCGAAGGCGTATGCGTCCGATGCGGCGATGGAGATCACGACGGATGCCGTGCAGCTGCTGGGCGGTGCCGGGTACGTGGCCGATCACCCGGTCGAGCGCATGATGCGCGATGCGAAGATCACGCAGATCTATGAGGGCACGAACCAGGTGCAGCGGCTCGTCATGGGACGCAAGCTGCTCGCCTGAGCGAACGGCCGGTGCGCGAACGGCGCGGGTGGGTTCCGTCAGTGCGGAGGGGGCCTACCCGCGCCGTCATCGTCCGGAGCCAAGCCTGCGAGGTGCTTCGTCGCGGCCGTGCGACCCGCTTCGACGAGCCGGGCGATCTGCGCCGGCGACTGGTCGAAGTCCAGGGCCGACAGGCCGGATGTGTCGACGAACATCGTCCGCTCGATGGCGTCGGGATCATCGATGTGCCTGCGGTCGATCCCGTGCACCGCCGTCTCCACGAGCGCGCTCGTCGCCTGGAGCAGGTTCCCGACCGGAGCGTGGACCGCCGGGTCGTGCTCACGGGCGGAGAGGCGGATCCCGATCGTGGGCCAGCGCGCGTCCGCGCGGTCCTCGTGGTCGAAGACGGTGATCGGATAGTTGGACAGGAGCCCGCCGTCTACCAGGCTCGCGGACCCCTCCGGCCGCGTCTTCAGGCGGACGGGTCGGAAGACGTACGGGACGGCTGCGGAGGCCCCCACTGCGTCGGCGACCGACTGCTCGTCCGGATCGAGTCCGTAGTGCCCGTAGTCCCACGGGAGCAGGCTCATGCGCTGATCCGACAGATCGCTCACGACCACCACGAGCGCGTACTCGCGCTCCGGCGGCAGCGCGGAGCCCGGATCCGTCCGGCGGAGGTCTCCGAAGGTCGCGACCCCCAGGTCGCCCAGCACTCCCGTGAGCCAGTCGCGGAGGTACTTCCCCTCGTGCAGGCCCCCGGTGGCGAGCAGCGACACCGCGTCGGCGATGCCGTGGAGCGGCCCGAGCGCCCGACCCACCGCGCTGGAATCGGTGACGCGCGGCAGATCGAGCGTCGCGGCGATGTCGGACAGCCGTGTGAGCGGCTCGCCCGCATGCTGGAGTGCGGCGACCAGGGAGCCCATGATCGCGCCGGCCGATGTGCCGGCGATGCGCGGGAAGCGGTACTGCGCCCGCGCCAGGACGTCGAGTGCGCCGATGAACGCCATGCCCTTCACACCGCCGCCCTCCATCACGAGGTCGGCGCGGGGCGAGGCGTTCGTCATGGGACGAGCCTAGGACAGATGCCGGGGCGCTGCGGGGAGTGACGGGCACGGTGAGAAGCGGGAGACTGGAGACATCAGAGCCCGCCACGCGAGGAGCCCGCCATGAAGATCGCACGCCGCATCGACGGACTGGGGACGGAGACGGCCTTCGCCGTCGCACAGGCCGCCGGGGAGTGGAAGGCGCGCGGCAACCGCGTCTTCCCGTTCCACCTGGGCGACATCGACCTCCCCACCGCCCCGCACATCGTCGAGGCGATGAACGCCGCGATCGCGGACGGGAAGACCGGCTACTGCCCGGGCCCCGGCATCCCGGAGCTGCGGGAGGCGCTGGCCGACGACATCGGAAGCCGACGGGGCATGACGATCTCCGCGGACGAGGTCGTCGTGACGACGGGCGGCAAGCCGGTCATCACGAAGTTCCTCCAGACCGTCATGGACCCGGGGGAGGGGGTGCTGTACCCGAACCCCGGCTTCCCGATCTACGAATCACAGATCGAGTACCTCGGCGGCGTCCCGCTGCCGTACCGGTACGTCCCCACGGCGGACGGCTTCGCGATCGACCTCGACCACCTGCGCTCCCTCATCACGCCGCGGACGACTGCGCTCATCTACAACGACCTGCAGAACCCGATCTCCGCGGAGTCGACGGACGCGGAGCGCGAGGCGGTCGCGCAGATCGCACAGGAGCACGATCTGTGGGTGCTGTCCGACGAGGCGTACTTCGAGATGCGCTACGAAGGCGCATCCCGCTCGATCGCCGCACTGCCGGGGATGGCGGAGCGGACGGTCATCCTCTACACGTTCAGCAAGAAGTTCGCGATGACGGGGTCGCGGCTGGGCTGCGCCGTGGCGCCGCGCGCGGTCGCGCATGTGATCTCCACCCTCAACACGAATGACGAGTCCTGCACGACGCACTTCGTCCAGTGGGCCGGGATCGCCGCCCTCACCGGCACGCAGGAGCCGGTGCGCCGCATGCTGGAGGAGTTCCGGGCGCGGCGCGACGCCGTGTGCGACCTCGTCAACACGATCCCGGGGATGAGCGTGGAGGTCCCGCAGTCCACGTTCTACGTCTTCCCCGACGTCACGGATGCCGTCCGTCGGATGGGCCTGACGAGCGTCAGCGAGTTCGCGGAGCAGGCGCTGCGCAGCACAGGGGTCTCCTTCTGCACGCGCGAGCACTTCGGAAGGCGGCAGCCGGGCGAGGACCGGGAGTACATCAGGCTCGCGTACTCCGGGATCGGGCTCGACGACATCACGGAGGGGCTCACCCGTCTGCGCGCGTGGGTGGACTCCGTGTGAGCGCCCGCGACGTCTGTACGGCCTGAGTCCGTGCGCCCAGACACGACCGGGACCGGACATGGCCGAGACAGGACATCCAGCGATCTCTCACCGACCTGCCGGGGCGGGTTCCGTGAGAACCGCCCTCTGATCGTGCATTGTGGTGCTGTTCGCCGTTCGCTACACCCCGAGGCCCCCCTGTGACCGAGAAGCGCTCACTGCAGTACGCGGATCCAGTCCGCGAGCCCCGCCACCTCGACGCCCCGCGTCGTGACGTGCGGGGGTGGGTGCTGCTCGCAGCGACGATCCTCATGCCCGGCAGCGTCCAGTCGTTCTTCCGCGTGCGCGGGTCCCGGATCCCACTGGTCATCACACTGCTCACGTGGCTGCTCGTCGCGGTCGCGCTCATCGTGGTGCTCATCAGGCGCCAGTTCGCGTTCACCCTCGCGACGAACCCCTTCCTCCTCACGTTCCTGCTCGCCCTGCTGGTCATCGCGGGCGTGAACTGGATCCTGTGCCTCCTGGGCACCGTGCGCAGGGTCAGGCTACACACGCTCAGTCCCAGGGCCCGGAAGCGGTTCCTGGCGGCGGCGACGGTCGCCGTCCTGGTCGTCACGGGCGGCACCGCCTACGGCACGTACATGATGAACAGCCAGCGGGAGCTCATGTCCGACCTGTTCGCCGGCGGTCTGGGTGAGCGGCCCGCGGACGGCCGGTTCAACATCCTGCTCCTGGGATCCGACGCGGGGAAGGGCCGTGAGGGGATCCGTCCGGACAGCATCACCCTGGTGAGCGTCGATGCGAAGACCGGCGGCGCCGTCATGATCGGCCTGCCCCGCAACATGCAGAACGTGCCCTTCACCGAGGACAGCCCGCTGGCGGCCGTGCACCCGAACGGCTTCGACTGCGGCGACGAGTGCCTCCTGAACGCCGTCTACCAGCAGGGGGAGGAGCACGCGGACGAGTATCCGGACGACGTGACCCCCGGGGTCGAGGCGATGAAGGAGGCCGTCGGCGGTGTGACGGGCCTCGACGTGCAGTACCACGCGATGATCGACCTCGAGGGCTTCGAGAGCCTCATCGATGCGATGGGCGGCATCTCCGTCGTGTCGGAGAAGCGCGTGCCCATCTCCTCCGAGGTCGACCCCGCGACGGGTGAGCACGGGCCCGTGAAGGAGTGGATCGAGCCCGGCGAGCATCACTTCGACGGCTACCACGCGCTCTGGTTCGCACGCTCGCGCGAGTTCTCCTCCGACTACGAGCGGATGGTCCGACAGCGCTGCGTGCAGGACGCGATGGTCCAGCAGCTCGATCCCTCGACCCTCCTGCTGCGCTTCCAAGACATCGCGAAGGCGGCCCCGGACGTCGTGTCGACGGACATCCCGCAGGTCCAGGTGGACCGCTTCGTGGACCTGGCACTCAAGACGCGCACCGCGGGGACGACCTCGGTGGACCTCACGCCGCCCGAGGTGAACCCGACCCACCCGGACTTCGCCGAGGTCCGGCAGCTGGTGGCCGACACGGTCGCGGAATCGGAGCAGGCGGCCGAGGAGGCAGAGGCTGCCGGGGCACTGCCCACGGATGCGATGGGCGCGACCCAGGACGTCTCACTGTGGGCTGCGCCCGCGGCGGGGGCGGCCGGCGACGCGGAGGACGCGGAGGGCTCCGAGGCGGACGCCGCCTCGATCTGCAGCGTGCCCTGACGAACAGCGGTAAGCTGTTCCGGGCGCTGTCGCCCCGCGCTGCCTGAGGGAGGACTCGCAGCCGGCTCACGGTGTTCCCTCCCGCACGGACGTGACGAGCGTCACGTGCGAATGTGATCGATCTGCGAGATCTGCCCGGATCCTCACAAAACTTTTTCAGCCGCCGTTCGGCGCGAGAACATGCGGAACCACACGCGTGTCATTTCCTTTTCCCGCTGGATTTCAACTAAGACACGCCGAAAATATGTAACAATCTTGAGATGTTGAGGTGGTTCGCCGCATCCAGCGACGACCCCACTTCGTAGAAGCCTCCTTCCCTGACTTCCTCACAAAGGCTGAAACGATGAGAATTCTGGTCCCTTCTGTAGCCGCATGCGCGGCCGCGGTCATGGTGACGACGTTCGGACTCTCGAGTTCGACCGCCGCGATCGCGGTTCCTGTCAATCCCGAAATCAGTTCGTCGCCCCTGACGGACATCAGCGCCGACGGCCTCGATGAGATCGGGGCACGCGCCTCCTCCGAATCCACCACCACCGCGTCGAACCGCGGGCTGATCAACGTGCCCGGACTGCTGCGCGCCGACAACGGCTCGACCGCACAGAACGCCTCCGCGGGCCCGCTGGCACCGCAGGACGGAGCCTTCGAGGCGGCGAACACAGGCCTCACCGATTCGTCGGAGGAATCAGCAGAGGGCGATGCGCCCGCGCTGGGCGAGCCCGATGAATCCACGACCGAGTCCGAAGACCCGGAATCGTCCGAATCATCTGAGTCCTCCGAACCGGACGCGACCGACGACCCCGTCGTCGGATCCGTGCAGGAGGAGACCGAGGACGGCACCTCGATCGCTGCGATCTCCGAGGTCGTGGACGTCCCCAGCGGCAACCCGAGCATCGTGGGCGTGACCTATGAGGGTGACACCGATGTGTCGTTCGAGGTCCGTCAGAAGACCGGCGGCGAATGGGGCGCCTGGGTCGACCTCGAGATCGAGAACATCGACGAGGGCGGCAACGGCACGGAGCCGTTCATCGTGTCCGACGCAGAGGGTGTCCAGCTGCGGGTGCTCGGCGCCGCCGACGCACCGGCGGAGACTGAGCTCGTCCTCGTCGACCCGAAGTCGTCCGCGGCCGATGCGGCCGCCGTCGAGGAGAACCAGCCGGTCCTCCCGCCGCAGGCAGACGCGGGCGATGAGTCCGCAGCGCCGTCCGACGAGGACGCATCCGACTCCGCCGAGGGCGCAGAGACCGCCGAGGCCCCTGCCGCCGATGCTGCGAACGCAGCATCCGCGGACAGCGCGTCCGTGAAGAACGCGTCCTACGTGCCGGGCAGCTCGTCCGTGCAGAACACCGCCGTGAAGAAGGTCGACAAGCCGTCGATCGGCTCCCGCAAGTCGTGGGGCGCCAACGAGAACCTGCGGAACGGCTCCGCCGACTACGCGAGCTCCGTCAAGGCCGCGGTCGTCCACCACACGGCCGGTGCCAACGGATACAGCGCCGGTGACGTCCCCTCGATCCTCCGCGGCATCTACAGCTTCCACACGCAGGGCCGCGGCTGGAACGACGTGGGCTACAACGTCCTCGCGGACAAGTTCGGCCGCCTCTGGGAGGGCCGCGCCGGTGGTGTCAGCAAGGCCGTGATCGGCGCGCACGCCGCCGGCTACAACACCGGGTCCTTCGGCATCTCCGTCATGGGCTCCTACGACAAGTCGGCGCCGCCGCAGAAGACGATCGACGCGGTCAACCACGCGATCGCCTGGAAGCTGTCGCTGGACGGCGTGTCCGCAGCGGACAAGACCACGCTGGGCGGCAAGCGCGTCCGCACTGTCATCGGTCACCGCGATGTCGGCCAGACCGCCTGCCCCGGTGCTGCGTTCTACTCCAAGATGGGCGGCATGCGCTCTGCGATCGAGAAGATGCAGGACGGCGGCGACACCCCTGAGGACAAGAAGGACGACGACAAGAAGAAGGACGACAAGAAGGACGAAGACAAGAAGAAGGACGACAAGAAGAAGGACGACGAGAAGAAGTCCAAGACTCCTATCGAGAAGAAGTACGAGGGCAACGTCGAGCAGCTGGGCAAGCCGTCCGGCAAGGAATTCAAGATCGCCGGTGGCCTGGGCCAGAAGTACGCGAAGGGCCACATCTACTACACGAAGGACACCGGCGCGCACATCGTGAAGGGTGCCTTCGACGACCGAGTGGACGAGAAGCTCCTCAAGCAGATCGGCTTCCCGAAGGCCGACCGGAAGGGCGGACTCAAGGACAAGGGCCTCTACCAGCCCTTCCAGAAGGGGTCCATCCACTACACGAAGTCCACCGGCGCGCACGCGACGACCGGCATCCTCCAGAAGTACTGGAAGGACAAGGGCTACGAGAACGGCCACCTGGGATACCCCACCAGTGATCTGACGGTGAAGGACGGCCGCGCCGAGCAGTCGTTCCAGGGCGGACGCCTCGTCTGGGCAGAGGGCTACGGCACGACCGAGTTCTCCGCTGACGGAGATCTCAGTGCCGGCGTCGAGGATCTGAGCCCCCGTGACGGAGGTGAGTCCGGCGAACCCGGGGAAGGCCCGTCGGACGAGCCGACCGTCGAACCGTCGGACGAGCCCACGGCAGATCCTTCCGAGGAGCCCTCTGAGGAGCCCACGACAGAGCCCACCGAGGATTCGTCACCGGAACCCAGCCGCAGCGCCACCCCCGAGCCGACGAAGACCGCGGAGCCGAAGCCGACCAAGACGGCCGACCCCAAGCCTTCGAAGAAGCCGGAGAAGACTCCGGAGCAGAAGGAGGAGGAGAAGCGCGCCGACATCATCGCTGAGGCGAAGAAGCACATGGGCGTGCCATACCGCTGGGGCGGTACCTCTCCGTCGGGCTGGGACTGCTCGGGCTACACGCAGTACGTCTACGGCAAGAACGGGATCGACCTGCCGCGCAACACGAGTGCGCAGAAGGCAGCAGGAGAGGTGATCTCCGCCAAGGAGGCGAAGCCGGGCGACCTCGTCTGGATCCCCGGTCACATCGGCATCATCTCTGAGACCAAGGGTCAGATGTACGATGCGGGGTCCTCGCGGACGAACACGTCGAAGCGCAGCTACAGCTGGATGCTCGATCGTGGAGCGGTCTTCATCCGCGTGATCTGATCTCGGAGCTCGGAGGGTGGGGAACCTTCCGGCATGCCGGTCACGAGCGGCCCCGCACCTGAACAGGGTGTGGGGCCGCTCGTGCGTGGTTCGGCCGCACGAGTGGCCTATCGTAGGCTTCGCGGGACGTGTTGGATGCGGGTGGACGAGGAGATGGATGCAGCGGCTGACGAACACCCGGAAGGATTATGCCTGGGGCAGCCCGACGGGCATTCCGGAGATCCTGGGGCAGGAGCCGGACGGCACGCCCGTCGCGGAGCTGTGGGTGGGTGCCCATCCCGGTGCGCCGTCCACGGTCGACGGCCGCAGCCTCGATGCGCTCATCGCTGAGGACCCCGTCCGGTTCCTGGGCGAGGAGTCACTCGCGCGCTTCGGTCCGCGCCTGCCGTTCCTCCTGAAGGTCCTCTCCGCCCGCAGCGCACTGTCCATCCAGAGCCACCCGACCCGGGAGCAGGCCGAAGCCGGTTTCGCGCGCGAAGAGGCGGCAGGGATCCCAACGGATGCCCCGCATCGCACGTACAGGGACTCGTGGCACAAGCCGGAGCTGCTCTACGCCCTGGGCGAGTTCCACGCGCTCTGCGGGTTCCGGCCCGTCACAGCCGTCCTCGCGACGCTCGAGCGGTTCGCGCACGCACTGGAGACCGCCGAGGCCCCCGCAGAGGCGCGCGACGCACTGGCGGCGTGGCGAGACGCGCTGACTCGACCACCACGGGATCCGCGCGCTGACGCCGTCGTGCTGCGCACCGCGGTCGAGCGCCTCCTGGGTGAGCCCGCGCGGTTCGGCGCACTCGCCGACGCCCTGGCGGCTGCCCTGGCTGATTCTGCGCTCCGCTCTGCGGCTGCGGACGACCCGTCGCACGTCGGCAGCAGCACGGACCCGGTGCACACACTGCAGGAGACGCACGCGGACTTCCCACACGACCCGGGGCCGCTGGTGGCAGTCATGCTCCGGCGCCACCTCCTGCAGGCGGGTGAGTCACTGGTCGTCGAGTCGGGCAGCATCCACGCGTATCTGCGGGGCATGGGCGTCGAGATCATGGCCTCGAGCGACAACGTTCTGCGAGGCGGCCTCACGGCGAAGCACGTCGACGTGTGCGAGCTGGTCCGCACGGCACGCTTCGACACGCACGCCCCGGACCTGCTCACACCGGACGACGCCGGTGAGCTGCGGGGGAGGACCGATGACTTCGTCCTCACGGTCATCACGGAAGCTGCGGGCCGTCGCCTGGAGCGCTCCGGCGCCCTCACCCTCCTCTGTACGGAGGGGGCCTTCATGCTGCGTACCGAGGGCCCGGGCGACGCGGGCTCCGCCTCACTCGAGCTGGCTCGCGGGGACTCCGTGTGGATCCCGGCGGATGAGCCCCGCCCCGCGGTGACCGGCATCGGGTCGCTCTTCGTCGCCAGCACGGGGCTGTGACCGTCTGAGCTGCGACTGGCCTGTGACAGTCCGGGCTGCGGCCGACCGGGCTGTGACCGCCTGGGCCGTGACTGTCTGACGCGCGCACAGACGACAGCGGGCGGGGACCCCTCGGAGGATCCCCGCCCGCTCTCCCAGGTCGCAGGCTTCTGCTGCACCCGTCTGACGATCAGGCGACTGTCGCGGCCTCCGGCACGTCTCCGGTGATGGGCTCGAGGCCCTGGGTCTTCTCCTGGATCTCCTCGACGCTCACGCCGGGGGCGCGCTCGATGAGGCGGAATCCGGTTCCGGTGACGTCGAGGACCGCGAGGTCGGTGATGATGCGCGAGACGACGCGCTCACCGGTCAGCGGCAGGTCGCATGCTTCGAGCAGCTTCAGCGACCCGTCCTTGGCCGTGTGGTCCATGAGGACGAGGACCTTCTTCGCGCCGTGGACCAGATCCATCGCGCCGCCCATGCCCTTGACCATCTTGCCGGGGATCATCCAGTTGGCGATGTCGCCGTTGCCGGCGACCTGCATGCCGCCCAGGATCGCCACGTCGATCTTGCCGCCGCGGATCATGCCGAAACTCACCGCGGAGTCGAAGAACGCCGCACCGGGGTGCATCGTGACGATCTCCTTGCCCGCGTTGATGAGGTCGGGATCGACCTCGTCCCGGCGGGGGTAGGGGCCGACGCCCAGCAGCCCGTTCTCCGACTGGAGGACGACGTGGACGCCTTCGGGGATGTAGTTCGGAACGAGCGTGGGCATGCCGATGCCCAGGTTGACGTATGAGCCGTCGGCGAGCTCCTCAGCCGCGCGGGCGGCCATCTGATTGCGTGTCAGGCTCATGGGTCAGTCCTCCCTCACGGTCATCTTCTCGATGGGCTTGTCCGCGACCTGCTCAGGGGTGAGCTGGAGGACGCGAGCGACGTAGATGCCCGGCAGGTGGACGTCGTCCGGGTCGATCTCGCCGACCTCGACGAGCTCCTCGACCTCTGCGATCGTCGTGTTCGCGGACATCGCCGCCGGCGGATTGAAATTGCGGGCGGAGGCGTTGAAGACGAGGTTGCCCGCACGATCGCCCTTCGCGGCGCGGACGAAGGCGTAGTCCGTGGGCAGCGACTCCTCGAGGACGTACTCCTGCTCCTCGCCGAACGTCGAGAGCGCCCGCGTGTCCTTCTTCGGCGAGGACTTCACGATGTTCCCCTCGCTGTCGTACTTCCACGGGATGCCGCCGTCGGCCACCTGGGTGCCGGACCCGGTGATCGTGTAGAAGGCGGGGATGCCGGCGCCTGCGGCACGCAGCTTCTCCGCCATCGTGCCCTGCGGGGTCAGCTCGACCTCGAGCTCCCCCGACAGGTACTGGCGGGCGAACTCCTTGTTCTCCCCGACGTAGGAGGCGATGATGCGGCTGATCTGCCGCGTCTCGAGGAGCTTGCCCAGGCCGCGTCCGTCCACCCCTGCGTTGTTGGAGATGACCTCCAGACCCTTCGCACCCTGCTCGCGGACCGCGTCGATGAGCACCTCGGGCACTCCGACGACTCCGAAGCCCCCGACGGCGATGCGTGAGCCGTCGGGGATGTCCTTCACCGCTTCTGCTGCTGTCGAAACCACTTTGTCCATGGTTCGGATTATTGCACGGGACCGCATGATCGCGGGGTTTCGTCCGCTAGGCGGAGAGGACTGCATCGAAAGCGCGGAGGGGAGCGCTCAGTCCGTCTGGCGGAGGACGACGAGCCCGTGGAGGAGACCCGCCAGCACCCGGCCCCAGTCGGCGGCGGAGCGGGGCGCCTCGGTGACGACGACCTCGGCGGCGGGTGCGTCGGTCGTGCCGGCGGTGGGCTCGGCCAGCCGGGCGAGCGCGGCCGACTCCGTCGTGGAGGCATCGCCGAACGACACGGTCTCGACGGCTCCCACGGGCGCCTCGTCGGGGTGGGTGCGCAGGGCGGTCGCGTAGTCGATCGTGTCGACCGGCGCGTCGACGCTCAGGGCGAGCGGGGCGACCGGGAAGACGAAGACCTCGTCGGCGGAGTGGGTGACGGGGTCCTCGGCGCGGTGCTCGGAGGCGAGTGCGGCCCAGTCGCCCTGCGGCTCCTCCTCCGCCACGATGCGCACGCACGCACCCAGCGACCACGCTGCGAGGACGCCGGACAGCGCGCGCCAGTGCAGGCCGGCGGAATCGACGACGCCGAGGTCCAGGTCCGGCCCGACCTCGGATTCGGCCAGCAGGCCGTGCGCCTTGTGCGCCCAGTTCGCGAGCACGGGGCCGGTGAGTTCGAGGGAGGCCCCGTCCGGGCCCTCCCAGCGCAGGACCGGACGGCGGAGTGCGGCGAGTGCCGCGAGGTAGGTGCGCACGGGGTGTCAGCTTCCTGTCGGTGTGGGGGCGAGTTCGATCCGGACGTCTGCACCGCCGGGGATGCCGGAGTCCTCCCAGATCCAGTCCGTCTCGCAGCGGAGGTCCTCTGCGGACAGCGCCGTGGCGATGCGCTCGATCAGTGAGCCCAGGCCCACGGCCGCCTCGACGAGGGGATGCCCGGACGATTCGGACCGCGCGGTCTCCGGGCGCGGTCGGACGCGGATCGAGGACCCGGATCCGGTCAGCGTCAGCCGCCACCCCGCCTGGCCCGGAGTGCGCGGGGAACCCCCGCGGGCGACGGCCAGCGCGCGAGTGGCGCGGGCCAGGATGTCGTCCGAATCGTCGCCGGACGGCGGCGTGATCCCGGGGTCGGCCGGGTCGACGCCCAGCGCCGTCCACGCGGCCTCGACGTGACCGGTGCGGAACCAGTCGTCCGACAGCGGGCGGGACAGCCCGGCTGCGCCCGGTCCGGCGTCGGTGACGACCTCGCTCACGCCGCGGACGATCGCGACGGGACGTCCGCGCGCGGAGCCCTTCACCAGATCCGCCGCCTGCGCGATCGCATCAGCCACAGCCCGCACAGTCACCTGCTGAGGGCGGCCCGCGTCGTCCGGCTCTCCGCGCTGGGAGTCGAGGGGGTCGATGCCTGCGCAGCCCAGGACGAAGTCGGAGACGCCCACCCGCCACGGCCGCGACGTGGTGTCGGAGACGAGGACGCCCAGGCGCACGCCGAAGCGGTGGGAGAAGGCATCGCGCAGGCGCGCGGCGGATGCGTCCGGGTCCTGCGGGTGGAGGAGGACGTCGTCATCCCCGTCGGTGTTCGACTGGTCGAGTCCGGCGGCCGCCTGGACGGTGCCGGACGCCGTGCGCACCACGTTCACCGTGACGCCGGAGGAGTAGCGGCGGCGGACGACAGTGTGCCGCGAGTGCGCATCGACCAGGCGCTCGAAGTCCTGCCGGGTCGCTGCGCGAGCGAGCGAGTTCTCCGCCTTCGCGACGACCTTCGACGCGACGACTAGGACGTCGCCGTCCTTGAGGTCGAGCCCGCTTGCGGTGATCGCGCCCCCGATCTCCCGTCCGAGGTCCGTTCCCGGGCCGATCCGGCCGATCCCGGGCACCGCGTAGGCGGTGAGGAGGCGGCTGGATTCGGCCCTGCGGTGCGGCGCGGAGGGTGAGGAGGTCATGGGTCCATCGTCGCAGACGCAGAACTTCCGAATACTCACAGCATCACATGTGCGCCACAGGTTGTGGTCTCACATGCTGAGTTCCACCACATGTAGTGGAAGCGATGCGCGAATGAGTGTGAACCTCTCGAACAGCCGTTCGAATGGCCCGAATGATACCCGTCGACGGCTTGACGGATGGGTAATGACACACGTGTAATTTCAGTATGAGTCGGACGCGTCGGGCAGGTCAGTCGGCGCAGAAGACGACAAGGGGGAAGACTCGTGACACCAGCACACAGAATGATGACAGCAGCAGGAATGAGCGCGGTACCGCAGACGCAGCCGCCTGCCGTACCGCTGCGCGAGAGCGTGGCGGACAGAGCGGCGGTCGACTGGTTCGTCGACCCGGGGACCGGGGAGCCGTCGTTCGTCAGCGACCCGCTCGACCTCGATCCCGTCTCACTGTCGCCGCGCGCCCCGGGAGGAGACCGCGGGGAAGCGGTGTCCCCCCTGTCGCTCCTGCTGGGCGGCTCCGGGGACGGCGACCTCGCATGGCAGGACCAGGCACTCTGCGCGCAGACGGACCCGGAGGCGTTCTTCCCGGAGAAGGGCGGCTCGACCCGCGAGGCGAAGAAGGTCTGCTCGTCGTGCGACGTCCGCTCCGAATGCCTCGAGTACGCGCTGTCGAACGACGAGCGCTTCGGCATCTGGGGCGGGCTCTCCGAGCGTGAAAGGCGCCGCCTCAAGAAGCAGGCGGGGTGAGCCTTCGCATCACCGCCGTCGTCGGCACCGATGACGGCGCAGACCTCCGGGGTGCCCGCGCGTCAGCGGAGATCCCGGGGGTTTCGTCTGTCCTCCGGGCCTCGGCTCGCGACACCGCCGAGACGGTCGACCGCGCCGTGGCCGACGGCGCCCAGTGGGTCTGGCTCCTGGGCTCCCGCGACGAACCGGCTCCGGACGCGCTGTCGAGGCTGCTCGACGTCGCGGGGTCCGGCGACGCCGTCGGGCTGGTGGGGCCGCGGCTGCGCGTCTCCGATTCTGATCGCCTGGCCTCCGCCGGAGTGACGACGACCGCACGGGGCCTGCGTGTGAACCCGGTGTCCCCGGGCGAGGTCGACCAGGGTCAGTTCGGTCGGACCGAAGACGTCTACGCCGTCGACCTGCCCGGAGCGCTGATCTCCGCAGAGGTGATCGCCGCCGTCGGCGCACCCGCGGCCGCGCTGTCCACGTCGTATCGCGGGATCGAGTACGCCCGCCGCGTCAGGGCCGCAGGATTCCGCGTGGTGCTCGCCCCGCGCGCCGAGGTCGTCGTGCCCGCGCAGACGGCCCGCGCGCTGCTGTCCTCCCCGCGCCCGCCGCGCGCCGTCGCAGACGTGCGCGCCGAGCATCGCTACCGGCTCTCCCGCGTCCGGTCCGCTGCGGCCTGGCGCACGAGCATCGTGCTGTTGTTCACCGCGCTCGCGGCCGCGTGCGGCCGCCTCCTGTCGAACGATCCGCGTGGTGCTGGCAACTGGTTGGGCGCCGCACGCCGGATCGGTCTCGACCGTCGCGCCGTCGCGCACCTGCGCCGCATCAGTCCCGTCACGGAACCCGCCCCCGGACTGCTCGCGACGCGCCAGCGGCTCGACACGGCGCGCAGGGAGCTGCGTGAGACCGGCGCCGACGGCACAGCGGCGTGGTGGATGGGGCGCGGCACCGCAGGCGCGGGCACCGCGGACGGGGCGCTCGCCGTGGGCGCCGATGAAGCACTCAACACGGGGGAGGAGCTGCAGTCCTTCTCCGGAATGGACGTCGGTCCGCGCCGCAGCGCACTCCTGCACCCCCTCACCGGCGTCCTCCTGCTCACGTCGCTCGCCGCTGTCCTCATCAGCTGGCGGCTGGTGGGCCCCGGATCCCTGACCGGCGGCGCGATGCCGCGCCTCGATGTGGGCTTCGGGGAGGCGCTGGGACGAGTGCTCGGCCTCCACGACGACGCGGGGCTGGGATCGCGCACGCCGGCGGACCCGCTCCTGAGCGTGCTCCTCGTGTGGTCCCTGCCCTTCCTCGGGAACCTCGACCTCGCCGTCCGCGTGCTGCTCATCCTCGCGCTGCCCGCCGCGGCTCTCCTCACCTACGTCACCGCGTCCCGCTTGACGCCCCGTCCGAGCATCCGCGCGCTGCTGGCACTCGTGTGGTCGGCCTCGCCGGCCTTCGTCGTGTCGCTCGTGGAGGGACGGGTCGGCGCCGTCCTCGCGTGGCTGGTCCTGCCGGTCTTCGTCCGCGCCCTCCACTCCGCGGTCAGCCGGCGGTCCATCGAGGCGTCTGCCGCCGCCGGACTGCTGCTGGCGATCGTCTGCGCCGGGATGCCGATCCTCCTGGTCCCCGCCGCCGTGCTCGTGATCGTGCTCGTCGTGCGCACCCGTGCGCTGCGGCTGCTCTGGGCGCTGGTCCCCGTGCTCGCGCTCACCGGCCCGTGGCTGGTCGCGGCCGTGCGCCAGCCCGATGCGCTCCTGACGGACCCGGGCGCCGTCCTCCCGTACCCCGTCGCCCGCTCGTGGATCCTGGCCCTGGGATGGCCCGAGGTGCCGGTCTCCCAGGCACTCGCGGGCACCGGCGCTGCTCCCTGCATCGTCCTCATCCTGGTCGTCTCCCTCCCGCTGGTCATCGCAGCCGGCGCCGCCTACTTCCGCCGCGGCGCACCCGACGACCTGATCATCGGGTCGACCGCGCTGACGGTGCTCGGCCTCTGCCTCGCGATCGCCCAGTCGATGACGGCCGCAGGGCTCACCGCGCACCGGCTCGTCGCCGCCTGGCCGGCCGCGGGGCTCGCCCTCTTCACCCTGGGGCTGTGCGGCCTGCTCGCCGCCTCGCTGATCCGGGCCCCCGGACGCCGGGGCACGACGTCCGCACTGCCGTCCCGCAGACGGTCGCGCACCGTCGTCATCGCGGCCGCCGGCTCCGCCGCGCTGGTGCTCGCCGCGCTGTCGCTCGACGCATCGGTGGGCGGCACGGAGGTCGAGCGGACCGCTGACGATCGCCTGCCCGTCTTCGCGGGGGAGCGGGCGAGCGGCCCCCTCGCCCAGCGCACCCTCATCCTCGACGCCGCCGATGACGAGGTGACGGGGCGCATCGTGGGTGCCACGGGCGGGACGGTGCTGGAGTCCTCGACGCTCACGCGTGCCGCGCAGCTGCACGGCTTCGGGCCGCGTCGCGTCCCCGTCGCACTGGACCCCGCTGACACCGCTCTGGCGGGCGCGGTCGGTCGCCTCACGGCCGAAGGCGGGGGCGATGCGGGAGAGGCCCTGTCGGCACTGGGCATCGGCTTCGTCGTGCTCACCGGAGACGACGGCCCGGCCCTCGACGACGCCACCCGCAGCGTGTCGGGTGCGACCGGGCTGACCCGGCTGGGCACCGCTGACCAGGGACTCCTCTGGCAGGTCTCCGATGCGGGCGCCGACGATCAGGACGATGACGCTGCGGACTCCGGTCCGTCGGAGCAGGACGGGACCGAGGTCGCGTGGGCCAGGGTCGTGGACGCGGAGGGGCGCAGCGCACCGGTGCCCGTCACGGACGGCACCGCCGAGATCCCCGCGGGCCCGTCCGGACGACTGCTCGTCCTCGCGGAGCGCGAGGGCGTCACGAATGCCGCGATCGACGGTGACCGACTGGCCGCCGGTGACCCCGTCCAGGGGTGGGCCCAGTCGTTCCTGCTGCCCGAGGACGCCGTGACGGTCACCTTCAGCGCGACCCCCGCCTGGTACCGCGCGGTGACTGTCGCGGGCTGGGTGCTCCTGCTTGTCACTGCCGTCGTCTCCGTGCCGATCGGTCGAGGGAGTCGCCGATGAATGCCATCTCGAAGTCCGCCGCGACCTTCGTCGGGATCGCAGTGCCCGGCGTCCTCATCGCGGTCACCGCGTTCGTCGCGCCTCTGCCCAGCGGTTCGGGGGCGCGCGGTCCGGAACAGGTCCGTCTGCCCGCCTCAGCCACGACCGCCGTCTGCCCCGGCCCCCTGTCGCTGGCCGACGACGCCGCGGGCACCGACGAGGAGTTCGAGGCCGCAGAGGCGCCCACCACCGTCGCCCGCGCCGTGAGCGCGTCCATGACCGCACCGGACGGTTCGCAGGGCGCTGCGGGCATCGACGCGGCGGTGCTGGGCGGAGACGACCTCTTCGCGACGGACCCCGGCGACCCGTTCGTCACCGGCGCCGACGGCATGGGCGCCCCCGTGCTCTACACCGGCACGCCGGCCGGCGAGAGCCCCGCCCTCGTGTCCGCCGTGCAGACGGCGGATGCGGATTCCGGCGACTACGCGGGCCTCGCCGCGCTCAGCTGCTCCGAGCCCGTCACCCGCGCGATGTTCTCAGGTGCCTCGACGATGGCGGGTGAGGACTCCCGCCTCCTCATCGGCAATCCGACTGACGCGCCGGTCACGGTCCGCGTCTCGCTCACCGGCGAATCCGGTCCGGTCCCCGTCGCCGGAGAGGATTCGCTGACCGTCCAGCCGCACTCGATGCGGACAGTCGTCCTGGGTGCGCTCGCGGAGGGCGTGCCCGTCGTGGGAGCGGAGGTGACCGCCGAGGACGGTCGCGTCACCGCCGCACTCCAGCACATCCGCCGCGACGGGCTGGATCCCCGGGGGATCGAGTACGCCGCGCCCGAGGCCCCGGCCTCCACCCGCGCGGTCGTCCCCGTCGGCACGGGGGGTGCGGTCCGTCTGCGTGTGTCCAATCCCAGCGACACCGCCGTCACCGCCCGACTGGGCGCCCACTCCGCGGACGGCCCGGAAGCCCTGCCGACGGGATCCGTCGCGATCCCCGCGCACGGGACTGCGGAGGTGGACCTCGGAGAGGTGTCTGCAGGCGACGTGATGATCGAGGCCGACACGGACATCTCCGCCACCGCCTCCGTCACCGTCGACACGGACGAGGGCCAGGACGTCGCCCACTACCCGGGCGTCGAGGCGCTGGGGGGCACCCAGCTCGTCGCGCTGCCGACGGACGAGAGGGGCGGTCCGCTGGGCGGAGACCTGGTCCTCGCGGCGGGGGAGGGGAGCGTGGACGTCGTCCCGGTCGGCGCGGACGGCGAGCGGGGAGACGCGCGCACGCTCGATCTCGATCCCCAGCGCGCTCTCGTCCTGGGACTCGCCGACTTCGGCGACGCGCGGGCGCTCGAGCTGCGCAGCACGACGGACGACGCGTTCGCGACGGTCGCGGCGCGGAGCGATTCGGGTGCGAGCGCCGTGGGCATCCCCGCGCCCCCGCAGGGCGTCGGCTACCAGGACGTCCGCCTCGAACGATGACCGGCTGCGGCCCGACGGGACGTCAGCGGGGGCGCAGCTCGTCCGGGTCGCGTCCGCACAGCAGTGCCGCCTGATCGGCGAGGACATCCGCGATGAGGTCGGCCAGGTCCAGCTCGTCCGTGCAGCGCTGCGCGATCGGCAGGCGGTGGAGCACGATGACGGCGGGTTCGTCCCGCGTCGCCGGCAGGACACGCCCCAGCTCCACATCCGCATCCACCGGTGGGATGTCATCGACCGTGAGGACCACGGAGTCCAGTTCGCCCTCGACCCGCAGCCGGATGTCGGCCAGGAGGATCGCCGCCACGCGGGCGAACTCCTCCGCCCGGCTGCGCACGGCGGGGACGGGCGCGTGGAAGAGCAGCGGACTGCGACCGTGACGGTCGTGGCGGCGCGACGGGGACATGGCTGGGAGTCTATGCGGTCGTCGGCCGTGGGGTGCTCGAACGGAGGGCTCTCCATTGGGTAGACTGCCTGACGTGTCAGGAGTACGTCTGTGTGCAAAGGCCGGGTGCGGCGTCACTGCCCGATTCACGATGACCTACGTCCACGCGGACGCCACCGTCGTCGTCGGCCCCCTCGCCACCCGTGCCGAACCGGGCGCCCTCGATCTCTGCCGACACCACGCCTCCCGCATGACCGCGCCCCGCGGATGGGAGCTGCTCCGCCTCGACATCGGTGAAGAGCAGCCGGAGCGCTCACGCGATGACCTGCTCGCGATCGCAGACGCGGTCCGCGAAGCCGCACGGCCCCGCCGCGAACCGCAGCCCCCCGCGGACCTGCCGTCGGGCCCGGGACGCGGACACCTGCGGATCATCGCCGGGAACGGGGAATGATCGACGCGCAGGGTGTCCCTGACGTGACTGATGGCGACAGCCCCGTGCGTGAGGCGAGGCGCGCCCGGTTCGACCGGGTGCTGGGAGCGTATGACCTGCGCGGCCGGATCGGCTCAGACCTCGACGACGATCTGCTCTACGCGCTCGGCTTCGGCGCGGCTCGCGCGTTCGGCGCGCAGGGCGCGACCGAGGTCGTGATCGGCTGCGACATGCGCCCTGATTCCCCGCGGTTCGCGGAGTCGGCTGCGGCAGGCGTGATCGCCGGCGGTCTGCGAGCGCGCTTCGTGGGACTGTGCTCGACCGACCAGCTGTACTTCGCATCCGGGCTGTGGGACCTCCCCGGCCTCATGGTGACCGCCAGCCACAACCCCGCCGACTACAACGGGGTGAAGGTGTGCGGCGCCGGTGCGACGGGAGTGTCGCGCGACCAGGGCCTCGGCGAGATCCGCGATGCGGCGGTGGGCGCACCGCAGCGTGTCGACGACGACGTCGCGGTGGCCGTCGATGACGCCGCGGCTCGCGACCTGGCAGCCGCGTTCGCGCAGAGACTGCGGGACCTGACCGGACTGGACCGGCTGCGCCCGGTGCGCCCTCTCACGATCGTCGCGGACGCCGGCAACGGGATGGCCGGGAAGCTGCTGGGCGAGGTGTTCGGCACGGACGCGGGCCTGGAACCCGTCCCGTTCGACGTGATCGGCCTGTACACGGAGCTGGACGGCACCTTCCCCCACCACCCGGCGAACCCGCTCGAGCCTGCGAACCTCCTCGACGTCCGCGACGCGGTCCGCGCGCAGGATGCGGACCTGGGCCTCGCATTCGACGGGGACGCCGACCGCTGCTTCTTCATCGACGGCGCGGGCGAGGTCCTCTCCCCGTCCGCGATCGGTGCGCTCGTCGCAGAGCGCGAGATCGCACGTGCCCGCGGCGAGGGGGAGGAGCAGCCGGTCGTCCTCCACAACCTCATCACCTCGCGCATCGTGGCGGAGACGGTCGAGGCATCCGGAGGACTCCCCGTGCGGACCCCCGTCGGCCACTCGCGGATCAAGCAGCTCATGCGCGAGCACGACGCGGTGTTCGCAGCGGAGCACTCCGCGCACTTCTACTTCCGCGACTTCTACTCCGCGGACTCCGGCATGCTCGCCGCCTGCCACGTGATCGCCCTGCTCGCGCGGACGGAGGACTCCGCGCAGGACCTCGTGGCCCGCCGGGAGCGCTACGTGGCCTCGGGAGAGATCAACTCGACCGTGACGGATCCGGACGCCGTGCTGGCGGACTTCGCCGCGCGGGCCCGGACCGGTGAGTTCGGCGACGGCGAGGTCGTGGAGTTCGACGGCGTCTCGCTCGAGGGCGACGACTTCTGGTGCAATGTGCGCAGATCGAACACGGAGCCCCTGGTCCGCTTCAACTGCGAGACTCCCACAGCGGAGCGCACCCGCGCACTCACGGACGCCGTGCTCGCACGCGTCCGCTCACAGAACACACCCGGAACCGAACCCGAATCCCCTCGGAGGTAAGAACGATGACGAAGCAGTCGGCGGTCCTCGCCGATCACGACCACCGGATCGCGGATCTCACGCTCGCAGAGGCGGGACGTCACCAGATCCGCCTCGCGGAGCGGGAGATGCCCGGTCTCATGAGCCTGCGCGAGGAGTACGCGGGGGCCAATCCGCTGGCAGGCGCACGGATCGCCGGCTCCCTGCACATGACCGTGCAGACGGCCGTGCTCATCGAGACGCTGGTCGACCTGGGCGCAGACGTCCGCTGGGCGTCCTGCAACATCTTCTCCACACAGGACGAAGCGGCTGCGGCCGTCGTCGTGGGCGACGGTACGCCGGACGCACCGACCGGGGTCCCCGTCTTCGCGTGGAAGGGCGAGACCCTCGACGAGTACTGGTGGTGCGCCGACCAGATCTTCCGGTTCCCGGCGATCGGCGACACCCCTGCGGGCGCGAACCTCATCCTCGATGACGGCGGCGACGCGACGATGTACCTGCTCGAGGGCGCTGCCGCTGAAGCCGCCGGCGGAGTCGCCGACGACGCCGAGGACGACCCGGACGAGCTCAAGGCGTTCCGTGCGCGGCTGCGCACGTCGCTCGCCGAGGAGCCGGGCCGCTTCACGCAGCAGGCGCCCCTGATGCGCGGTGTGAGCGAGGAGACGACCACCGGCGTCAACCGCCTGTACCGCCTCGCGGAGGAGGGCCGGCTGCCGTTCCCCGCGATCAACGTCAACGACGCCGTCACGAAGTCGAAGTTCGACAACCGCTACGGCATCCGCCACTCGCTGCCGGACGGCATCAACCGTGCGACGGACGTCCTGATCGGGGGCAAGATCGCCCTGGTGATCGGCTATGGCGACGTGGGCAAGGGTGCGGCAGAGGCGATGCGCGGCCAGGGTGCACGCGTCATCGTGAGCGAGATCGACCCGATCTGCGCGCTGCAGGCCGCGATGGACGGCTACCAGGTCGTCACGACGACCCAGGGCGTGGAGACCGCGGACTTCGTCATCACGACGACGGGCAACTCTGCGGTCCTGTCGGTCGAGCAGCTGCAGGTGCTCAAGCCCGGTGCGATCGTCGGCAACGTCGGTCACTTCGACGATGAGATCGACCTGGCGGGGCTCGCGAAGATCCCCGGCGTCACCAAGGTGGAGATCAAGCCGCAGGTCCACGAGTGGACGCTGCCGGCGGCCGAGGGGACCGGTCGTGAGTCGACCAGCATCATCGTTCTGGCGGAGGGGCGCCTGCTCAATTTGGGCAACGCGACGGGCCACCCCAGCTTCGTCATGAGCGCCTCCTTCACCAACCAGGTCATGGCGCAGATCGAGCTGCACACGGGCGTCGCGGAGTACACGAACGACGTGCACCGCCTCCCGAAGGCGCTCGACGAGAAGGTCGCGCGGCTGCACCTGCCGGCGCTGGGCGCCCAGCTGATGGAGCTCACGAAGGAGCAGGCGGAGTACATCGGCGTGGACGTCGCCGGGCCGTACAAGCCGGATCACTACCGCTACTGAGTCACGACCCCTGCCCCCCCTCTCAGTGCTCGAGTGAGTGCAATCCGGCCCCCGAGAGCGCTCTCGGGGGCCGGATTGCACTCACTCGAGGGAATGGTTCCTGTGGAGTGGCGCGCGAGGGCTGGTCGTGGGGAGGGTCCGCGTGAGCTGGCAGTGCGGAAGGTGCGCGGGAAGGGTGCTTGCTCAGTGCAGGCGGAGACCGTGGGGGAGGGTCCCGACCCGACTGCGGAACGCGGCGGCGGTCGTGTCCGTCCGGCGCTGGCGCTCGACGTACTCCGACCGGGTGCGGACGATCACAGCCGCGAGGAACATCTCCGGTGTGGTCCCCGCCGGCGGCGCAGGGGCGATGTACGGGTTGAGCTCCTCCGCGAGTTCGACCGCCCGCGCGTGGCGGGATTCAGGCGTGCGCTGGGACGCGGAGGACAGGAACTGCACGATGCGGTGGTGGAGTCCGGCCGGCAGCGGGGAGACGTCCGCCTTCGGGGTCCAGCCGTAGAGGTGAGGGTGCAGGACGATCTGATCATGCCGGGGACGGGTCGCACGCTCGCTCACGGCCAGGGTGCCGGCGAGCATGTCGCCCAGGCGCTTGCTGCGACTGGACAGCAGGCCCACCAGCGCGGCGATCGACCCGCCCGTCGCGAGCACCTCGAACTGCCAGAGGAGCGCACGGATGAGGGCGTGGCGGAAGCTGATCGCGCCCCCGTCGTCGCGGACCACGCGCAGTCCCAGGGCGAGCTTCCCCAGTGAGCGGCCGCGCATCAGCAGCTCGACGGCACACGGGATCGCGACGGTCGTGAAGACCGTCAGCAGGATCGCGATCGATGAGGCGACGAGGTCCCACTGGAGCTGGGCCTCGGACAGGATCCACGTCGCGCAGATGAACAGCGCGACGTACACGATGGTGTAGGCCACGGCGTCGATGACGGCCGACAGCGCCCGGGCGGCGTAGTGGGCCGGTTGGACCCGGAGGGCGACGGCCTCGCCTGTCACAAGCACGCTCATGTGCTCCATCGTCCCATAGGGGCAGGGCTCCGGTGACCGTGCGCACCGCGGTGACGCGACGGCGCGGACTGCGGTGACGCGACCGTGCGGACTGCGGTGGCAGGGCGTCGCCTGGGTAGGGTGGGGGCATGGATCCCGCTCTCCTCGCACAGCTCCACGGACCCCAGTGGATGCACCTGGAACAGCTGGCGAAGAAGGTGCGGCTGAACCCGGCGGAGGCGTCGGAGTTCCTCACCCTCTACCGCGCGGCGTCGAAGGATCTGTCGCGGATCGTGACCGTCGCACCGGACTCGGAGACCGCCGCCCGCCTCTCCGTGATCGTCCACCGCGCGCGCACGCACCTGTCGTCGATCCCGCGCGGTCCGATGTCCGCGTTCGTGCGCTTCGCGGTGCGCTCGCTGCCGGCCTCCCTCTACCGATTGCGATGGATGTTCCTGGGCGTGACGGCCTTCTTCCTGGGCAGCGCCGTCGTCGCCGCCGTGTGGGCCCTCAACACGCCCGGCGCGCTCGATGCCCTCATGCCCCCGGCGCAGCAGCAGGCCTTCGCCGAGGACGAGTTCGTCGACTACTACAAGGAGAATCCCAACTCCGTCTTCGCCCTGGGCGTCTGGACGAACAACGCCTGGATCGCCGTGCAGTGGATCGCGCTGGGGATCACAGGGATCTACGTGGTCTTCGGGCTGCTCATGAACGGCGTCAACGTCGGATTCTCCGCCGCCGTCATGTACGCGCATGACTACGAAGCGGACTTCTGGTCCTACATCCTGCCGCACGGGATCCCGGAGATCACGTGCATCCTGATCGCGGCGGCCGCAGGCCTGCAGATCTTCGTCGCATGGGTGATCCCGCGGGCGATGACCCGCGGGCAGGCGCTCGCGAAGGAGGCCAGGTCCCTCATGACCGTGGCGGGAGGACTCGTCTTCTTCCTCTTCCTGTCCGGACTGGTCGAGGGCTTCATCACGCCGAACCCGCTGCCCGTCTGGCTGAAGATCTCCGTGGGCGTGGGCCTCACGCTGGGGATCTTCGCCTACGCGACGCTGCTGGGCCGACCCGTGCTGATGGCGGGCGGCGACGGCGACCTCGAGGAGGAGCGCGCCGGCTACCGCACGGTCGTCGCCTACTGACGCAGCCGCCGTCTCCCGGATCAGAGTCGGCCGGAGGACTTCAGCATGATGTAGAGGTCCGCGAGCGCCGGCGGCAGATCGTCGGGTGATTCGTGCACGGAGTGCACACCCAGACCGGACAGCGCGTGGATGAGGGACCGGGACTCCAGCAGCTCGCGCTCCGCGGCCGCGGCGGTGTACACCTGCTCCGTCGTGAAGCGGGCAGACGCCATGTCCTGGAGCGCTGGATCCGCCACGGACGCGATCGCGACCATGTGACGACGGGTGAGGACGGGGAGCGCGGGCAGCAGATCCTCCGCGATCGTCGCCGGATCCAGCGCCGTGACGAAGACGACGAGCGCGCGGTGGGAGGTGACCCCCATGACGGCGGAGACGATCGTCCCCCAGTCCGCCTCGAGCAGCTCCGGAGTGATCGGCGTGATGCGGTGCATGAGATGGTCGAGCGAGGCCATCCTGCCGAGCGGGCCGACGCGTGCGCGGACGCGTGCATCCGCGACCAGCACGTCCACGCGGTCGCCCGCACCGGCGGCGAGGCCTGCGAGGAGCAGCCCCGATTCGATCGCCGCGTCGAACGCGGTGCCCGTCCCCACGTAGCGGGCGGACAGCCGGGACGAGTCGAGGACGATGATGACGCGACGATCCCGTTCGGGCCGGTACGTCCGCACCATCACCTCCTGCGCACGTGCCGTCGCCCGCCAGTCGATGGAGCGGACGTCGTCGCCGCGGACATACTCCCGCAGCGAATCGAATTCGGTGCCGGCGCCCTTGAGCATGACCGCAGTGCGACCCTCCAGCTCGCGGAGCCTGCGGAGCTTCGACGGGAGGTGCCTGCGGGAGTGGAACGGCGGCAGCACGGTGATCGCCGCCGGCACCTCGACGCTGCGCTGACGGGCGACGAGCCCGACCCACGAGGTCGACCGGACCGTGATCCGGTCCGCGCGCAGCATCCCGCGCCGTGTGGGCCGCAGCACGGTCGTCCTCTCGTAGGGGGACCCGGGCCGGACCGTCGCGCGGAACCGGTTGTCCTGCGCACCCGCGGTCGGCGCCCATGCGTCGCGGACGAGCAGGCGACGTGCACGCCGTCCGCTGTTCGTGACGGTGAGGACCGCGTGTGTGTCCTCGCCCAGCCGGATGCGCGGTCCCGGGGTGCGCTGGAAGCCGAGCGCGCGGATCCCGGGAGCCGCCAGCCAATCGAGCAGCCCGATGATCGCGAGCACCCCGAGCAAGACGAGGAACGTCGTGCCCTCCGGACGCAGCGCGATGGGCACCGCGGCGATCGCAGTGAGGACGAGGAAGCGCCAGGTCAGTGCCACGGGCGGCCCCCGGTTCGGAGCGCAGCACCGGGCAGGGCCTGCGGTGAGATCGACGGCATGGAGGAGGGACTCACCGTGGGACGTTCACCGATTCGACGATCGAGGCCAGCACCCGGTCGATGTCGGCCCCCTCCATCTGCGCTTCGGGGCGCAGGGCGATGCGGTGGCGGAACGTCATCGGCACGAGCGACTTCACGTCGTCGGGCGTGATGTAGCCGCGGCCGGAGAGCCACGCCTTCGCCTGAGAGGCCGCGAGCAGGCGGGTGGCACCGCGCGGCGAGACGCCCAGTGCCAGCGAGGGGGCCTGACGCGTCGCCTGGACGATGTCGACGATGTAGGCGATCACCTCGGGCGCGCAGTGCACCTGCGCCGCCCGGTTCCCCGCCCGCAGGAGCTCCTCCGGCCCTGCCACGCGGGCGATGCCCGCGTCTCGCAGCCGGTGCGCGTCGAAGCCCTCGGCGTGACGCGTGAGGATCGAGAACTCGGTGTCGCGGTCCGGCAGTCCCAGGACCAGCTTGAAGAGGAACCGGTCCAACTGGGCCTCCGGCAGCGGATACGTGCCCTCGTACTCGATCGGGTTCTGCGTCGCGGCGACGAGGAACGGCGGGGCGAGCCGACGCGATGTCCCATCGACGGTCACCTGACGCTCCTCCATCGACTCGAGGAGTGCGGACTGCGTCTTGGGCGGAGTGCGGTTGATCTCGTCGGCGATGAGGAGGTTGGTGAACACCGGGCCCTCGCGGAATGAGAAGTCCCCGGACTTCGCGTCGTAGACCATCGAGCCCGTGATGTCTCCGGGCATCAGATCGGGGGTGAACTGCACACGCTGCGAGTCCAGGTCGAGGGACTGCGCGATCGAGCGCACGAGCAGGGTCTTCGCCACGCCCGGCACCCCCTCGAGCAGGACGTGACCCTGCACCAGCAGTGCGAGCAGGATCCCCTCGACCGCCTGGGTCTGCCCGACGACCGCCTTGCCCGTCTCCTCGCGCACGCGCAGCAGGACCTCGCGCAGCTGAGCGTCCTCGTCCGTGAGCACGAGCGATTCCGCCGGTGCCGGCGCATTCACCCCGTCGCGCGGCGGCGCGAACTGTGCGCCGTCCGGGTTCACGGGAGCCTGGACCGGCCGCCCCTGCGGCGAGTGTTCGCCGTGCAGGCTCTGCGAGGGATAGGCCCCTGACTGACCCTGCGGGGGATGGGCACCCGGCTGGTTCTGCTGGGTGTGGGCGCTCTGCTGGCCCTGCTGGTGCGGCTGCGGGTAGGTGCCCGGCCGACCCTGCTGTGCTGGGTATCCCTGGAGACCCGGCTGGCCCTGCTGCGTCGGATGTCCCTGGGGACCCGGCTGGCTCTGAGTCCCCGGCTGGGCCTGGGAATCCGGCTGGCCCTGGGGACCGTGCTGGCCCGGCTGGCCGTGCTGGCCCTGGGGACCCGGCTGCGGAGGGGGAACGGTCATAGGGGGTCGACCTCGCTCTCGATGGTGGTGATGTCGATGGAGATGCGGATGAGCGTCTCGTCGTCGTGGGGCTGGTCAGTGAGCAGGACGGCCTCCGCCCAGGCCGGATCGAGCCCGGACTGGGCAGCGGCACGAGCGACGACCTCGGCGGCGGGTGCGTCGGGCGGCAGCGCGAGGCGGCGGCCGATCCGCACGAGTGCGGCGGTCCGCAGGTCGGCGAGCGCCTCCGCACGGGCCTGCGACCGCTGAAGGAGCGCGCTGCGACCGCGCACGGTCTCTGCGGCGGGCACGATCACGGGCAGCGGCTCGATCGCGAGCGGACCGAGCCTGCGGCCGTACACCAGCAGCGCGACGAGGACGACGGGCAGCGACCACAGCAGAGCCGCCACCGCCCACCGGGGGAACAGCCACGTGGGCGATCCGCCCGCGCCGCCCTCGTCACCCTCGACGGGCTGATCGGACTGGACGGGGTAGTAGTAGGTCAGCGGTTCGTCGGTGCCCAGGACGCCCGCGACGAGCGACATGTGCCCCTCCTGGGCGAGCGTGCCGTTCGCGAACCACTGCGTGGAGCCCATGACGGTGAGGGTCCCGCCGGCGTCGCCGTGGGGGACCTGTGCGTACACGCCGTGCGGGACGACGTCGCCCGAGTCCGCGCCGTAGCAGAAGGTCGAATCCGCGGGCTCTGAGCTCGTCGAGAAGTATTCGTCCCCGGTGTCCTCGTGGCGCACGTTGCCCGCGGTGTTCGCGATGTCCGCCTCGCAGTTCGGAGCGCGGCGCGACGGGGGCGCACCCGCACCCTCGCTGAGGTAGTCGTAGAGCAGGGCATCGGTCCAGACCTCGACCTGCTGCTCCGGTGCGATGAGCACGATCCGTGCGCCGGATGCGGCGGCGCGGGCGGAGAGGTCCTCGATCGCGGGATCCGACAGCGTCCAGTCGGCCGCGTAGATCGCGACCGTCTCTCCCGCGTCCACTGCCGCGCCGGCCTCGCCCAACGATTCGGTGGTGGTGAGGTCCCGCCCGTGGTCGCGCAGGACCTCGACGAATGCGCGGCCGCCGCTGTCCTCGGTCGACTCGTAGTGCAGCGGCGACGTGTTCTCCCCGCCCTGGACGAGCACAGTGACGATCGCGGCGATGAGCACGACGATCGCTGCGACGACCCACAGGGCTGAGGACCGGGCGAGGCCGCCGGCACGTGCGAGGACTCCCTGACCGGTCGCGGACCGGGTGCCGCGGATCGCGACGTCGGTCTGCGCGCTCATGCGCCACCGCCCGAGGTGCCGGTCGGCTGACCGTCGCCGGCGCTCGATCCGATGCCGGCGGCGTGCGGGGCCGAGTCCGTCGGTGTTGAGTCGATCGGCGCGGGTGCATCGGAGGTGATCCGTGCGTCGAGTGCTCCCGCGTCCTCCCACGCGGTGCGGGTGACGCGGCTGCCGGAGAAGGACACGTCGTCGAAGAGGGTCGCGAGCCGGGTGAAGGCATCGGCCGCACGGGGGAGTGCCGCGCTGGAGGCGGCCGCGAGCTCCTGTGCCGTCGACGCGCGGTCGATGACGATCCGCTGCGCGTTCGCCTGCTCCGCGAAGACTGCTCGGACCAGGTCCTGCACCGCGAGCCGCCAGTTTTCGGCCGCCGCGGCCTCGGCGGCCGTGCGACGCAGCGCGACGGGGTCGAGCTGCGAGCGGAACACGGGCTGGCGAGCGGCGACGTGCTCCAGGCGCACGTTCGCGCTGCGGCGGGTCCACCACACTGCGAGCACGATGAGCGCGATCACGGCGAGGACCAGCACGATCGTGAGCGCCGGGGACTCGATGCCGGTCGCGGAATCGAGCATGTCGGCGAAGAAATCGCTGATGGCCCGCCCGATCCGCTCGAATAGGGTCATGTCCGCTTCTCTGTAGAGGGGATCCGACAGCTCGTCGCGGGCCCACTGCTGCCCCTCGTCACGGTCCGGCTGGGCGAGGAGTGCGGACTGTGCCTGTGCCTGCGACGGTAGGAGGGGATCCGTGCCTGCGGGCATCAGCGCGGACCTCCCGCACCGCTGAGATGCGCCAGCGGGTCGGTGGAGTCCACGGTCCGCGCGGCGGCCGCCTCCTCGAGCTCCGCACGGTGGAGCAGGACGAGGTCGTATCCCTCCCGGCGCATGCGCCGATCGAGGTACACCATCGCGACGACTCCGCTCAGGAACGCGAACATGAGCGCAGTCGCGCCGATCGCGACGGCTCCGATCGCGACGCCCATCCCGATGCCCAGCGCGATCCCGGCGAAGGCCGCAGCACCGGAGCCGCCGTCGAGCGACAGCACGACGAAGACGAGGATGAAGACGAACATGAGCACGAACAGGATCGGGGTCAGGATGAGGCTCACGACCTGTGAGGACAGGAAGTAGGACAGCGCGAGCTGGCCGAAGGACTTCCAGAACCCCCTGCGTGTCAGGTCCCACGACCGCTTCAGCGCCGCGAAGACGCCCAGGTCCTCGACGGCGAGCGCGGCGCCTGCGAGCGCGGACTTCGTGAAGAGGTAGGCCGTCGCGGCGACCCACAGGGCGACTCCCAGTGTGGCGACGAGGACGCCGGCCGCCGGAGACAGCACCAGCAGGATGAGGCCCGGGGCGACGAGGACGCCCAGGACGAGGACGTGGGCCGCGAGGCACACGACGCACAGCAGCACCAGCCGCAGCCGGCGGCCGCGCAGGGCACGCCACACGGCGGACAGCGTCGTGCGCTCACGGGAGAACGCCGAATCGGCCGCGACCGCGGCGAAGGCGGACAGCAGCTGGACCAGGGAGAGGATGAGGAAGGAGGCCGCCACGGACACGGTCTGGATCACGATGTTGAGTCCGATCCCCGCTTCGGGGTTCTCGAGCACGCGTCCGATGAATCCGGCGTTCCCCACGACGAGCGCGGTGAACGCGAGGCCCGCGGCGAGGGTCACGAGCGTGTGGACGATCATCGCGATCCCGAACGTCGCGCCGGGAGCGAAGCGGAGCAGGCGGAACCCGCCGTCCATGGCCTCGAAGAACGTGAACGGCCTCTTCGGGAGCGTTCCGGGCTGGGGCGCGGGCATCCACTGCGCGGGCGGCCTGGCGCCGCTGCGAGCACGGAGAGTGCCGCTCGCCCAGTCGACCTCTGTGCCCCACACGGAGTGCTGCGAGGTGGTCACACACACCTCCCGGGCAGTCCGTGCTCACTGTGTCGGCTGGTCATCGGCACCATCCTGCCATGAGCACCCGACGACGCGCGTTCCAGACTTCCTGAAGGTTCCATCGCGGGTCCTGTGCGCCGATGGCCGCGACGTTTGGAACAATGGACGGCATGAATGCACGCATCCTGGTGGTCGATGACGATACGGCGCTCGCGGAGATGATCGGAATCGTCCTCAAGAGTGAGGGCTTCGAACCGGAGTTCTGCGCAACGGGCGACGGCGCCATCGAGGCGTTCCGCGCGATGCGGCCCGACCTCGTCCTGCTTGACCTCATGCTGCCCGGGAAGGACGGCCTGGAGGTCTGCCGTGAGATCCGTGCCGAAGCCGGCACGCCCATCATCATGCTCACGGCGAAGTCCGATACCGTCGACGTCGTCGCGGGGCTCGAGGCGGGGGCCGACGACTACGTCCCCAAGCCCTTCAAGCCGAAGGAGCTCATCGCCCGCGTCCGCGCCCGCCTGCGCCTGACGGAGCCCGCGGCCCCGGAGGTCCTCCAGGTCGCCGATGTGACGATCGACGTCGCCGGGCACCAGGTCACCCGAGCCGGCGAGCCGATCTCGCTGACACCGCTCGAGTTCGATCTGCTCGTCGCGCTCGCGCGCAAGCCGTGGCAGGTGTTCTCGCGCGAGATCCTCCTCGAAGAGGTGTGGGGATACCGCCACGCAGCGGACACGAGGCTCGTCAACGTGCACGTCCAGCGGCTGCGGTCGAAGATCGAGAAGGACCCGGAGAACCCGGAGATCGTCGTGACGGTCCGCGGCGTCGGCTACAAGGCGGGACAATCGGCGTGAGTCCCGACTGGAGTGCGCTCGGATGAGCCGGGCCCCGGCGGTCGCGGGGGTCCTCGCTGCGACCGGCCGCGGCATCGCGGACCTCACGCGCTGGCTCGTCTCGCTCTTCTCGCGGTCCCTGCAGGTCCGCATCGTCGTGCTCACGGTCGTGCTCACGCTGGTGGCCATCTTCGGCGTCGGCACCTACATGACGCAGGTGATCGCCCGCGGACTGTTCGAGTCGAAGCTGTCCGTCGTCTCCGACCAGACGAACACCTACGTCGCACAGATCGAGTCCGTGGCATCCGAGGAGGATCTGGGGGAGGCGCTCACGGTCCAGCTCCAGAGCATGTTCTCGCGCTCGCCGTCACCGCTGCGGTCGATCAGCCTCGAACCGCGCGATGCGAACAGCAGCGTGCTGCCGGTCACCGTGCTCGACACCGTGCAGGGCTCCCCCCGCGTCGAGGAGCTGCCGGAGGACTTCCGACAGCAGGTCTCGGATTCCGTCGCGGATCAGCAGCGCTACACCTCGATCAACCTCGCGGAGAGCGGTGAGATACCAGGACTGGTGGTCGCGCAGCCGCTGTCGGTGCCCGGCGCCGGTCAGTTCGACCTCTATGTCATCGCCGACCTGTCGGAGGAGCAGGCGACGCTCGACTTCGTGACCCGCGCCGCCGCCGTCGCCGGCGTCGTGCTCGTCGTGCTCGTGGGTGCGGTCGGTCTGCTCGTGTCCCGACTCGTGGTGACCCCTGTGAGGACGGGTTCCGAGGTCGCCCGCGAGATCGCCGACGGGGACCTGGACCGCCGCATGCCGGTGACCGGTCGCGACGAGCTGTCCCAGCTGGCGCAGAGCTTCAACGACATGGCGGACAGCATGCAGGAGCAGATCCTGCGGATGGAGCGGCTGTCCGTCCTCCAGCGGCAGTTCGTCTCCGACGTGTCGCACGAGCTGCGCACACCGCTGACGACGATCCACATCGCCTCCGACATGCTGTACGAGTCGCGCGACGAGTTCGATGCGTCGGCCCGACGCAGTGCAGAGCTGCTGAACTCCCAGGTCGACCGGTTCGAGCAGCTGCTGGGCGACCTGCTGGAGATCTCCCGCTACGACGCCGGCGCCGCCGAGCTCGTCGTGCATCCGCACGATCTGCGGGAGATCGTCACCGGTGTCGTCGAGACGGTGATGGTCGTGGCGGACCGGTCGGGATCGCAGGTCCGGGTGCATGCGCCCACGGCTCCCGTGATGGCCGAGCTCGACCGCGTCAGGATCACCCGCGTCGTGAGGAACCTCGTGGTCAACGCCATCGAGCACGGCGACGGGCGCCCGATCGACGTGCACCTCGGATCGAACGCAGAGGCTGCGGCGGTGAGCGTCCGCGACCACGGGATCGGCATGAGCACCGAGCACGTCGAGCACGTCTTCGACAGGTTCTGGCGTGCCGATCCATCCCGCAAGCGCACTCTGGGGGGATCCGGCCTGGGGTTGGCGATCGCGCTCGAGGACGCGCACCTGCACGGCGGCTGGCTGCAGGCGTGGGGCGAGCTGGGGGAGGGGTCGTGCTTCCGACTCACGATCCCGCGTCGCGACGGCCAGGCGATCACGACCTCGCCGCTGCCGCTCCCGCCTGCGGACGCCGCGCCCCGCGCCGCGCTCGTGGCAGGGCCGACGAGCTCCGACGGGTCGGTGCGCATCCAGACCGGCAGCATCCCGATCGTCGTCGAGGCGAGTGCGGATGAGCAGGGAGAGGGAGCACGAACGGGGGACGAGCACGATGTGTGAGAAGCGGGGGCCGCTGGCAGCACTGGTGGCGACGCTGCTCGTCCTGAGCGGCTGCGCGTCGATTCCGAGCTCCGGCGAATCGGGCGTGATCGACGTCCAGGACCGTCCGGAGCGGGTCCAGTCGGAGGTCGAGCCCGAGGGCCCTGTCGAGGGCGCCGACCCGAACACCATCGTCCGCGGGTTCCTGGCGGCCGGTGCGGGCTACTCCGACGACTTCGCGGTGGCGCGGTCGTTCCTCACGGACGACTTCGCGAATGAGTGGGACCCGCAGTCGAACGTGGTCATCATGCCGCCGGGCGACGACTTCGACACGGTCACGGCAGAGGTGTCCTCAGACCAGCAGAGCATCTCCATGAGCGTCCCCGTCGCCGCGTCGCTCGACAGCCAGCGCGTCTACCGCGAGGAGCGCGGCGGCTCCGAGGCCGACCGCGAGTTCTCGCTGCGGCAGGTGAACGGCGAATGGCGGATCTCCTCCGCTCCCCAGGGGCTGGTCCTCACCTCCTCGTCGTTCACGACCGTCTACGATTCCTACCCGCTGTACTTCTACGCGCCAGGCTTCGACTACCTCGTCGCCGACCCCCGGTGGTTCGTGCGGTCCCCGGCGGCCGCGACCGAGGTGATGACGGAGCTCCTCGCCGGCCCCGCCGATTACCTGGGCGGGTCGGTCATCTCCGCTCTGCCCGACGGGACCCGGCTCGAGCCGCACTCCGTCACGGTGTCCGGGGGCATCGCCCAGGTCGGACTCGACGAGACGGCGCAGGGACTCGACGAGGAGACGGATGCCCGCATCCTCGGCCAGGTGTCCGCAACGCTTCGCGGCCTGTCCTCGACGAACGCGATCGAGGTGACGACGCCGGCGGGCAGCCTGGACGCCCCGCCCGGCGACAGCGCGCCCATCGGCGTGCCGATCGATGCGCGCCCGGTGCTGATCGCGGACGGAACCCTGGCCCGTCTGGACGAGACGCGGGTCGAGCCCATCCCGGACCTCCCGGAACTGGGCGACGACCCCACCGACCCCGCCGTCTCGATCGACGATTCGACCTTCGCGTACCTCGCGGACGAGGGCCGCGAGCTGCACCGCATCCTTCCCGGCGGTGACGGCGACGCGATCGTCCTGACCGATGACGACGGTCTCACCGGCCCGAGCTTCGACCGCTACGGGGGCGTCTGGACGGCCTCCCGTGAGCAGGGGGACTCCGGTCACGTCACCGTGGTCCTCGCATCGGGCGACGCCGTCGACGTCTCCGTCCAGTGGTTGGCGAATCGCACCGTGGAGGCGCTGCGGGTGTCCCGCGACGGGACCCAGATCGCGGTGCTGTCCCGGAACGGGACCGGCGCACCTAGCATCGACGTGATCGGCATCAACCGCACCGCCGAGGGCATTCCCACCGGTGTCGTCCCGTCTGCGCCGCTTCGGGTGGGCGCGGGCTTCGAGAACATCGTGGACCTGTCCTGGGCGGGGTCCGCGCAGCTGGCGGTCCTCGCGGCGGACGCAGCCGGTGAGGAGCCGCAGCCCTACCTGGCTCCGGTCTCCGGTCCCGCCCAGTCGCTGGGCGACGTGCGGGGCGGATCCTCGATCACCGCGAGCTCCGATGCGCGCTCGATCCGGGTGAGCACCGAGGACGGCGAGCTGTTCTCCTTTGGAGCGGACACCTGGCAGAAGGTCGTCGACCTCGTCGTCCACGATCCCGCCTACCCGGGCTGATCGTGGACGGGGCACCGCGTCGACCGCGGTTCGTCCGCAGACTTGGGGCCGTCGGTCACGAACTGCTCGACCTCGCCCTGCCGCGGACCTGTGCGGGCTGCGGGGTGGAGACCGTGAGTCTCTGCGGCCCGTGCCTCACGCACCTGGCGCCTGCGACGCGCACGGTCGTGCCGCGCTACGGGCTGCTGCCCGTCGCCGGGGCGGGGGAGTACACCGGCACGCTGCGCAGCGTCATCGTCGCGCTCAAGGCGCGGCGGCGGACGGACGTCGTCCCGGTGGTCGGCATCCTGCTGGCGGCGGCGATCGCGCATGCCCTCGAGGAGTCCGGCTACGCGGGCGGCGACGTGGCCGTCGTCCCCGTCCCGGCCTCGGCGGCGGCGCTGCGCGAGCGCGGACGCGACCTCGTCGGCGACCTCACGGCCCACGCCTGCGGACTGCTCGCCGAGGACGGGCTGGACATCCGGCCGGCGCACGTGCTGACGGTCGTGCGCCACCGCGACCAGGTGGGGTCCGGCGCGCGGGAGAGGCGGCGCAACGTCGCCGGCACGCACGCGCCGCGCCGCGACCGGGGTGGTGGCGGAGGATGGGAGCGGGTGAGGTCCGCCGCGCACGTGGTGATCGTGGACGACGTGCTCACGACCGGGTCGACACTCGCGGAGGCGACGAGGGCCCTGAACGAAGGGGGAGCGCAGGCGGTGGTGTGCGCGGTCATCGCGGTGACCGAGGACGGGCGCGCCGGGCACGACGAGGGGGCTGCCGGCTCCGTCTGAGACGTATGACGCGCCAGTGTGATCTGGACTTCATTCGGCGTTCACGATGGTGTTCAATGGAGTGTACCCATCCACCGAATGGGTACGGAGCGATCCGTGAAGCGATTCGCCAAGGAGAGACACCATGAACGTCGTAGTGAAGGGCCGCCACCAGGCCGTTTCGGACAGCTTTCAGGCCCACGCCGCGGAAAAGGTCTCAAAGGTCGAACAGCTCTCTCCCCGTGCGCAGGCCGTCGAGGTCCAGCTCAGGCACGAGAACACGAAGAACCGCGAAGAAGAGCAGCGCGTCGAGATCACCGTCTTCCAGAAGGGCCCGGTGCTCCGTGCGGAAGCCGCAGCGGATGACAAGTACGCGGCACTCGACCTCGCATGGGCCAAGCTGCTCGAGCGACTGCGCCGGACGAAGGACCGGAACAAGGTCGCGCGGTCCGGGCACCGCCGCAAGAGCTCCACGGGTGAAGCACTCGCAGCGATGCCGGTCATCGATCCGCTCGTCCCGGAGGACGGCTCTGTCGCAGAGCCCCACGACGGATCCGCGAACGGGGTCCCGGACGCGTCCGACCAGACGAACGGCCGCATCAGGGCCGAAGGCGATTCGCCGGTCGTCCTGCGTGAGAAGCGCTTCCCGGCGCAGCCGATCGGCATCGAGGAGGCCCTGAACCGCATGGAGATGGTCGGGCACGACTTCTACCTCTTCATCGACGAGGAGAATGAGCAGCCGTCCGTCGTGTACCGCCGGAAGGGCTGGAGCTACGGCGTCATCGCCCTGGACGAGACGATGTCTCCCGACAGCGCAGAGGTCCCGTCCTGACGACGACCACGAGGGGTCGCACGCCGACCCTGTCGACGGAGGCGGCGAAGCGCATCGCGCTCGCCGCCTCCGGCTTCGACCGGCCGCGTCCCCGGGCCCCGCACGCGGGCCACCTGCGCCGGGTGTTCGATCGGCTGTCCGTGGTCCAGATCGATTCAGTCCAGGCGGTCACCCGGTCCCACTACCTCCCCTTCTTCTCCCGCCTGGGCCCCTATCCGCGCTCACGTCTCGACTCCCTTCTCCATGAGGCGCCGCGCATGGGCGTCGAGTACTGGGCGCACGAAGCGGCCTACGTGGCGCCTGCGACGGTGCACGCGTTCCACCGCCGCCGGGCGGAGTGGTTCATCCGGGACTACGGGCAGCGGGATCCCGAGCACGGAGCGGACTTCGTCGCACTCATGGAGGCGCTCGTCGTCGAGCTGGCGGAGGGGCCCGGCACCGCGCGCGCACTGGCGGACCGCGTGCCGCACTCGCTGCCCGAGCACGACCGGGATCACTGGGGATGGAACCCGTCGCGCACGAAGTCCGCGCTCGAGGCGCTGTTCCGCGCGGGGAGGATCGCGTGCTCGGGGAGGACGCCCCAGTTCGAGCGCGTCTACGCGCTGTCCGCTCACACGCACCCGGAGCTCCCCGCCCCCGACCTGGTGTGGGGGACGGCGGATGATCCGGACCTGGGCATCCGGCCGGGACCGGGGCGGATCCGCCCCGGGGTGACGGGGCTCGAGGACGATGCCGTGTCGCTCGTGCGACTGGCCGGACCGGCTCTGGGGATCGGCACCGTCGACTGCTTCGCGGACTACTTCCGCCTGCCCCAGGCGACGACGCGCCGGGCCATCGAGGCGCTCACGCAGTCGGGCGAGCTCCAGGAGGTGTCCGTCGACGGGGTCCGCGCCTGGCGCTGGCACGAGGCGGTCGCGCCGCGGGCCGTGCGGGCGACGGCGCTGCTGGCGCCCTTCGATCCGCTGGTCTTCAACCGCCGGCGCATCCGCTGGCTGTTCGGCTTCGACTACCGCATCGAGATCTACACCCCTGCCGACTGGCGGAGGTACGGCTACTACGTCATGCCGTTCCTCCACGACGAGGCGCTGCGCGCACGGGTCGATGTGCGGGCCGTGCGCGATGAGGGGACGCTGCGGGCGGCGGTGCATATGGAGCCCGGCGAGGACTGCGGAGCGGCCGTCCAGCAGGAACTGCGGGAACTCGCAGGGTGGTTGGGGCTATCTGAAGTCGAGGTCCTGCCGCCCGGGCAGATATGCTGAGAGGCGGATTTCAGACTGTGGACCGCGTGGGAGCATGCGGGGCGAAGGAGAATCGTGGCGAACCTGCTCGAGAAGCTGTTGAGGACCGGCGAGGGCCGCACGCTCAAGAGGCTGCGCACCTATACGGCCGCGATCAACAACCTGTCCGAGGAGTTCGAGGCGCTGTCGGACACAGAGCTCCGCGAGGAGACCGACCGCTTCAAGAAGCGCTACCAGGACGGCGAGACGCTCGACATGCTGCTGCCGGAGGCATTCGCCGCCGTGCGCGAAGCCTCGGCCCGCACCGTGGGCCTGCGCCACTTCGACGTGCAGCTGATGGGCGGAGCCGCCCTGCACCTGGGCAATATCGCAGAGATGAAGACGGGTGAGGGCAAGACGCTCGTCGCCACGCTCCCCGCCTATCTCAACGCGCTCACCGGCAAGGGCGTGCACATCATCACGGTGAACGACTTCCTCGCCGACTACCAGTCGAACCTCATGGGCCGCGTCTTCCGCTTCCTCGGCATGGAGACCGGCTGCATCAAGGCGCAGATGAGCAATGACGACCGCCGCAAGCAGTACGCCGCGGACATCACCTACGGCACCAACAACGAGTTCGGCTTCGACTACCTCCGCGACAACATGGCGTGGTCCGTCGACGAGATGGTGCAGCGCGGGCACAACTTCGTCATCGTCGACGAGGTGGACTCGATCCTCATCGACGAGTCCCGCACACCGCTCATCATCTCCGGACCGTCGGAGGGCGACGCGGACCGCTGGTACGGCGAGTTCTCACGGGTCGTCAAGCGGCTGAAGGCCGAACGGGACTACGAGGTCGACGAGAAGAAGAAGACGATCGGCATCCTGGAGTCCGGCATCGACAAGGTCGAGGACTACCTGGGCATCGGCAACCTCTACGACTCGGACAACACCCCGCTCATCAGCTTCCTCAACAACGCCATCAAGGCGAAGGAACTCTTCACCAAGGACAAGGACTACGTCGTCATGGACGGCGAAGTGCTCATCGTCGACGAGCACACGGGCCGCATCCTCAAGGGGCGCCGCTACAACGAGGGCCTCCACCAGTCGATCGAGGCGAAGGAGGGCGTCGAGGTCAAGGCGGAGAACCAGACGCTCGCGACCATCACCCTGCAGAACTACTTCCGCCTGTACGACAAGCTCTCCGGCATGACGGGCACCGCGGAGACCGAGGCCGCCGAATTCATGGCGACCTATCAGCTGGGTGTCGTGCCGATCCCCACGAACCGGCCGATGCAGCGCGTCGACCACTCGGACGTCGTGTACAAGCACGAGAAGGCGAAGTTCAACGCGATCGTCGACGACATCGCCGAGGCCCACGAGGGCGGGCAGCCCGTGCTGGTCGGCACGACCAGCGTCGACAAGAGCGAGTACCTCTCCAAGCTGCTGGGGAAGCGCGGCATCCGGCACGAGGTCCTGAACGCGAAGAACCACGCGCGGGAGGCCGCGATCGTCGCGATGGCGGGCCGCCGGGGTGCCGTCACTGTCGCGACGAACATGGCCGGCCGCGGTACGGACATCATGCTGGGCGGCAACGCCGAGTTCCTCGCCGTGGCGAAGATGGAGGCCAAGGGCCTCGACCCCCGGGAGGACCCGGAGGCGTACGAGGCGGCATGGCCGGATGTCCTCGCAGAGGTCGAGAAGGACGCGAAGAAGGAGGCCGAGGAGGTCCGCGAAGCGGGCGGCCTCTACGTGCTCGGCACGGAGCGCCACGAATCGCGTCGCATCGACAACCAGCTGATGGGCCGTTCCGGGCGTCAGGGCGACCCCGGCGACAGCCGGTTCTACCTGTCGCTCACGGACGACCTCATGCGGCTCTTCGGATCGGGCGCGGCGGAGCGGATCATGTCGATCGCGAACGTTCCGGACGATGTGCCGCTCGAGGCGAAGATGGTGTCCCGCGCCATCCAGTCCGCGCAGAACCAGGTCGAGGAGCGCAACGCGGAGCAGCGGAAGAACGTGCTCAAGTACGACGATGTCCTGAATCGCCAGCGCAAGGTGATCTACCAGGAGCGTCGTCGCGTGCTCGAAGGAGCGGACCTCGCCGAGCAGATCCAGAAGTTCCGCGATGAGGTGCTCGATGAGTACGTCACCGCGGCGACGGCCGGACCGCCGGACGCCTGGAAGATCGACGAGCTGTTCGAGGCCCTGGAGAGGCTCTACAGCCCGTCGTTCACGGCAGAGGAGCTCATCGAGGACGCGAACGGCACCACGGGACTCACGCGTGAGAAGATCCGCTCCGAGGTCCAGTCGGACGCGGACCTCTTCTACGATCGCCGTGAGGAGCAGCTGGGTGAGGAGGCGACCCGTGAACTCGAGCGTCGCGTCACCCTCTCCGTCATGGACAAGCGCTGGCGCGAGCACCTGTACGAGATGGACTACCTGAAGAACGGGATCGGGCTGCGCGCGATGGCGCAGCGAGACCCGCTCGTCGAGTACCAGCGCGAGGGCTTCGAGATGTTCACCGCGATGCAGGAGGGCATCAAGGAGGACGTCGTGCGTCTGGCGAACACGCTCGAGGTGAAGGTGAAGAGGCCGACCGCGGCTGTGGGCGCGAAGGGCTCCGGCGCTCAGCTGGGCGCCGGGGCGTCGAACGGCGAGGCCGGCGGGGGAGTCTCCGTGGAGGCCGAGGAGCTCAAGCCGAAGAAGCCGCATCTGCACCTCAGCGCTCCGGATGAGTCAGGCGGTGTGAACGAGAGCGACGACGAGGCGGCGGCCGGTGACGCTCCGACGAACCGTGCCGAGCGTCGGAAGCGCAAGCGCGGCGCCTGACAGGAGCAGGCCGGCCCTGGGCATGGGCGCAGGGTGCAGAGGGCTCAGATGCTGAGGAACTCGCTGAGTCGCCAGCGCGACCTCCGTCGCTCCATCCGCAGTGCGAGAGCTCGCGGGCGCCTGGTCGTCCGTACGACGAGGGAGATCTCCACGATGGAGTCGGCCACCTCGCAGAGCCGTGCGACGGAGACCCCGATGGGCCGATCGGCGTGGGGGTTGCCCTGCGCCAGCGCGCTGCGGACCCGGGTGTGCTCGACGATCCGCTCGTAGAGGGATCCTTCGACCCATCGTTCGACGGACTGGGCCGCGCGTGCGCCTACGAGCACCTCGACCAGTGCGGTCGCCAGCGCCGGTGCCATGGATGTCAGCAGCGCGCGATCCTCGGCGGCCAGCGGGCTGTCCGAAGCGGGCACGGCCCCGGCAGTGGTCGTGACTGTGCGAGGTTCCGCGGAGGCCGGTCGCGCTGCCACAGGGTGCGGGTGCGCACGCGGCCTCACGAGACTGAGCACGGGAGCGTCCTCCTCGGCCGGTGGGGAAGCAGGTGGGGCGCCCACGGCGGAACGCACTTGGTGGTCGGTGTGGGGTGCGGCGCTCATGGCAGCACCAGGCGCTGGCCGGGGAGGAGCAGGTTCGCGTCGTCGCCGATCGTCGCTCTGTTCGCGGCATGGATCTCCTCGACCCGATCCGTCAGCTGCGGCGCCGCAGCTGACGGCAGGTCGTCGGCGACGATCTGCCACAGGGTGTCCCCGGAGGAGACGATGTGGAACTGGCCCTCGTCGTCGGCGTGACCACCATGACCACCAGCGTCTTCACCGGAGTCTTCCCCCGCATCCGCACCGTCTGAGAGCGGCCACGCGGGGTCCTGCGCTCCCTCCGCTCCCGGCCCGGGTGTCAGGGGCCAGGCCGGCGATGACGATGCAGGCGGCGACTGCTGCGCAGCCGGTGACGACGGTGCGGCCGCCGCCGCCGGCGAGGATGATGCGGCCAGTGACGGCGCTGTGAGCCCGACGACGGAGAGGGACCCGCCCACGGCTGCGGCGACGATCGAGCGGATCGCCAGGGGAGCGGCACGCAGCGCGGCCGCACGGAGGGGGACAGCGGCCAGGCCGCATGCTCGGCACAGGCGCCAGGCGAGGACGAGATGCACGGAGAGTGCAGTCCGCGTGCCCGCGAGGACGGCCGCACCTCCGGCGATCAGCAGCAGAGCGGCTCCGGCATCCCCGGACAGCGCTTCTGCGCCGAGTTCCCGGACCGAGGCCAGGAGCAGGATCGTGCCCGCAGCGTGGGCGAGGGCGAAAGCGGTCAGACGGCGCAGTCCCATGTGCACTCCTTCGTGGTGGATGCTCAACGATAGCAAAGAGCATCAAATGCATCAATAGATCAAACAGAGCCTCGATGTGCGTGCACTGCTCCCTAAAGAGGAGCAGAAGAGTGCAGGCGGTGTGATCCCCGTGGCATACTGCGGATATGGGAAGACGAGTGGGCGTCGCCGATGACGCCGATGACAGATTCCTCCGCCTCTTCGAGGACCTGGAGGCGCAGGCGTCGGGCCGCGATCTGCATGAGCGTCTGGGCGAGTTCTCCGACCTCGTCGCGGGCGAGGCGGCGGACCACGCGCTCGCGGACCGCCTGGCGGGTGCGGTGGGACACCGCATCGTCGTCTCGACCGCCGGAGTCCGCTTCGCCGGCCGGCTGGAGACCGCGGCGCAGACCTGGGTCCTCGTCGCGCTCGACGGGGGCGGGGAGGTGCTCGTCTCTGCGGCGCACATCGACGATGTGCGGGTCGAGTCCTGTTCCCATGCGCAGCCGCAGGAGAAGCTGTCGATCGCGTCGCCGCTGCGCCGGTGGCGGGCGGAGCAGATCCCGTGCGCGGTCGCCACCACCAGTGCGGCCGGGGGTGTCCGGACGGTCGTGGGTCGGCTGGACCTGGTGGCCGAGGACTACGTCGAGATCACCGAGTCATCGGGACGTGACTCCGCCCGGAGCCCCGTGGGTGCTCCGGGCGGAGGTCTGCTCGTGCCGATCCCGGCGATCGCGTACGTGCGACCGGAGAAGAGGATGCTGTGACGGCGGGTGCCGCGTCAGTCCGCGGTGCCCGCGTCGACGTCCGCGCGGACCTCTGCGTACATCCGCTGGATGTAGTCCTCGAGCTCCGTCTTCTCCACGCGCCACTGACCGCGACCGCCCACCTTGATGGCGCGGAGGTCGCCGGACCGCACGAGTGCACGGGCCTGTGCGACGGACACGTTGAGGACCTCGGCGACATCGGTGAGCGGCAGGAAGCGGGTTTCAACAGCCATGAGGAGTCCTTTCGCGTCATGAGCACGCTGATTGGTGCCGGTGACGGCCAAATAATATCACTTGATGCAATTACATGCACTGACGTGCGAACAGCTGGAGGCGCGAGATGAGCCATTCGTCCACCCCCGCGGCAGCGCCGCGAGCACGCCGACTCACGCGTCCCCGGTGGCGCGATCCGCGGCTGCTCATCGGCGCGGTCCTCGTGCTGGTGTCGCTCGTGGCGACGACGACACTCGTGCGGGCGGTCGCGGAGACGACGCGGGTGTGGGCCGCTGCGGAGAATCTGGTCCCCGGCGGTGAGCTCACCGCGGACTCGTTCGTGCCGATCGAGGTGAAGCTCCCTGCATCGGAGGGCGAGTACATCTCCGCGGACTCGCACATCGAGCCCGGCACGACGGTCCGCGCAGTCGTGGGTGCCGGAGAGCTCATCCCCGTCTCCTCGCTCGTCGCGCTGTCCGACATGTCGGGACGCGTCGTCTCCGTCGACGTGTCCTCCGCGCTGCCCGCGGCAGTGGCATCCGGCAGCCGCGTCGACGTGTGGGCGACCGACGCGCGCGCCGCCGAGGTCGAGGCCCCGGACGCGATCCTCGAGGGCGTCGACGTTCTGTCGGTGGATCGCGGCGGCGGGGACTTCACGTCCCCCGGCGCAGCCCGCATCGAGGTCTACGTGCCCGACGGACGGATCGGGGAGGTCGTCCGCGCCCTGGCGACCGGTCATCACATCTCCGTGGTCGTGGTCCCCGATGGGCGCTCCGCCGACGGTGCGGATGCGGAGCCGACGGAGGTCGCCCCGTGATCGATGTGGTCGTCGCCGTGGACGTCGAGTACGAATCGAGCGTCGTGGCCGCAGTCTCGTCACTGCCGGACGCGCAGGTGGTGCGCCGCCCGGCGGACGAGGTCGAGCTCCTGGCGCTGGTGGCGGGAGGGACCGGCCACGTCGTCGTCCTGTCCCGCTGGTTCCCGGGCATCGACGCGGACGTCGTGGCGCGCATGCTCGAGGCCGGAGCTCGGATCGTCGGCTTCGGCCAGGACGAGGCGCTCTTCGCACGGTGGGGGATCGTCCACACGCTGGCGCCCGGTGCGGCACCGCAGGAGACCGGAGCCGTCCTGCGCGACTGCGCCGATGCGGTCCAGGCGCCGCCCCGGCCGACCGCCCCGCCGGTGCCGGACGGGCCGGCGACCCCCGAGGGCTCCGTGACAGCGGTGTGGGGGACCGGTTCGTCTCCGGGCCGCTCGACGATCGCTCTGGTCACCGCGCACCTCCTGGCGCGCACGGTCGGCCGCACGACGCTCGTCGATGCGGACACGGTGTCGTCGTCGCTCACCCCGGCACTGGGCCTGCTGGATGATGCCCCGCAGCTCGCGGCCCTGTGCCGCCTGGTGGTCAGCGGCGCCGCCCATGACGCGCCGGCGATCGCAGAGCGGCTGGTGGAGGTCGAGCCCGGGTTCGAGGTCGTCACCGGACTCAGTCGTGCCGACCGGTGGCCGGAGATCCGGGCGGGAGTGCTGGCCGACGTCCTCGATCGCCTGGCGGCCCGCGCGGAGCACGTGATCGTCGATGTCTCCGACCGGATCGACCCCGACGACCCCTACGCGGACCCCCACTACGACCGCCATCAGGCGACCCGGGCGGTGCTCGACCGGGCAGACCACATCGTGCTCGTCGCCTCCGCTGACCCGATCGGCCTCCAGCGTCTGGTCCGCCTGCTCGAATCGGACCGAGCCGCCCGTCATGCCGATCACCTGACCGTCCTCGTCAACCGTGTGAGGGCCTCCGCCGTGGGCCCGGACCCGGAGACCCGGATCCGCTCCGTGCTCCGGCGCTTCGCCGGGGTCGAGGAGATCGTGCTCGTCCCCGATGACCGGACCACGGTGGACGCGGCCGTGCTCGCGGGACGGTCACCGCTGGAGGTGACGCGGCGATCGCCCCTCGTCACGACCCTGGACGCGGACCTGCTGCCGCGACTGCCCGGGCACACGGCCCGCCGGACGCGCACCCGCCGTCGTCCCGGCCGGTCGCGCACGCGGGTCGCGAAGCCGGTGCGACAATGAGGCCATGATCCGTGCGTATGCCCCCTTCACCGGCCAGACGTTCGCTGCGACCTGGCCGATCGGCGACCCCGTGACCGTGTTCGCTCCCGGCCCCCAGGAGCGGCGGCTGACAGGTGACGACCTGGAGCTCGGAGAGTACCGAGCGATGTCCGCGGCCGCGGCGAGCGTGTCCGACGAGGCGCTGCGAGCCGGTTCTCCGCGGGCCGTCGTCGCCGTCGACCTGCCGGAGGACGCACTGTCCGACGCCGCCGAGGTCGTGGCCGGCGTGGTCATGGGCACGGCGACGATCGATCCCCTGCGGACGGCCAGCGTCCACATCGACGACCCGGAGGGCTTCGCCGCACTGCCGGAGGACCGGGACGCCGCGCTCGCCGCGCTCGCCGATTCGGACCTCCTCTGGTTCGACTCAGCGGAGATCGGCCAGCTGGTCGAACTTCTCCGACAGCTGGGAGCGGACGACGGGCTCGAGCGCTGACTCGACCATCGGGCCGAAGAGCGGGACGGACGATTCGACCTCCGTGCGAGCACTGAGGGTCGACCCGGCGCCCTCTGCGGCACGCGTCGACGCCGGCTCGGCCACGTCAGCGCTGTCCGTCGGGTCCGCAGCAGCGGCAGTCGGATCCGCGGCCGGCGCAGTCGGGTGGGCGGTCAGCTCGACCCGCACCATGACGGGTGCCCCCGGGACCGTCACCGTGAGGTGGGCGGACTGCGGGGAGCCGGCCGGGGCCTCGGCGGCGGTGTGCACCTCCATCCGCAGGACGGCGTCCGCAGGGACGAAGCGGGACAGGGAATCGGGTATCGACTGCGCTCCGAGCGGGAACGACACGGTGAGCGCGTCGTCCGCAGTCGACTCGATGACGCCGTCCTGGCCGCGCCACGTCGTGGGGTCGAGCAGACCCGTGCGCAGCCGTGCGGGTGACAGTGCCGAAGCGCCCGTGAGGGTGAAGGACTTCATGGACGTCAAGTCTGCCTCATGGGCATAGAGTGGGCCACGTGCTCACCGTCGAGCACGCCGCACCGCTACAGCACATGAGGTGAGACTGACGTGACCGAGGTCGACCTGGCCGGAATCGCACACGCGTGGAACGAGCTTCGGGGGCAGACCCCGCCGGAGCACCTCCTCGCCGAGTACTACCCGCGACTCAGCAGTGCGGAGATGCGACGTGCGGGGCCCGAGGCCCTGGCGGCACTCGCCGCAGCCCACGTGTCGCTGGCCGAGCCCTATGAGGGCGGCCCCGCGCGCATCAGCATCCGCAACCCTGAGCACGACGCCCGTGATTACACCGGGAATCGCACGCTCATCGACATCGTGGTCGAGGACATCCGCTATGCGGTCGCGAGCGTCGTCGCAGAGCTCAACCGACAGGGACGGGCCATCCGCGAGGTCCACCACCCGATCATGGCGGTCCGACGCACCGACGAGGGTCTGAGCATCGTCCCGGATGCAGAGCTCACGCACACCGCCACAGAGACGTCCGCGCTGCCGGTCATCGGCCCGGACGGCCTGGTGACGGGCGAGATCGGCCTCGAGGGGGTCCGCTCGGAATCGTGGATCCACCTGGAGGTGGACCGCGTGCCCGAGGAGGGCTTCGCGGACGTCGAATCAGGTCTGGCCGATGTGCTCGCCTTCGCGGCGGCAGCGGATCACGACCGCAGCCGGCTGCGTCAGCGCGCCCGCGACATCGCGGCCGGACTGCGCGCACAGGCGCCCCGACCGGAGCTCACGGCGGAGGCGGCGGAGGCCGCAGAGCTGCTCGACTGGATGGACCACGGCTTCGTGTTCCTGGGCTACCGCGAGTACGCGCTGTCCGTCGACGACGACGGGAAGCGCCTGGACCCGGTGCGCGGCACCGCGCTGGGCATCTCCACGCTGCGCGAAGCGCGCTCCTCGCACCTGTCTCGGACGGTCGCCGCGAAGGCGGAGGAGCCCCACGTCCTCGTCCTCACCGAGGCGAACTCGCGGTCGCGGGTCATGCGCCGCGGCTACATGGACTACGTGGGCGTGAAGACCTACGACGAGCAGGGGAGGATCGTCGGCGAGCGCCGCTTCGTCGGACTGTGGACTCCTCGGCTGGACACCACCTCCGCACTGGAGGTCCCCGTCATCCGGACGAAGGTGCGGAACATCCTCCGGCGTTCGGGGCTGGGCCGTGACACCCACGCGGGCGACGAGCTGCTGGGCGCCCTCGAGTCCTATCCGCGCGACGACCTCTTCCACGCGTCCACGGACGAGATCTTCAGCACCGTCATGCAGGTGATCGACCTGCAGGAGAAGCACGAGCCGCGCGTCTTCATCCGCCGTGACCCGTATGAGCGGTACGTGTCGGTCCTCATCTACCTGCCGCGCGACCTCTACGACACATCGGCGCGCCAGCGGGTCCAGGAGGTCCTGCGCGAGCACTACGACGCGCACACCGTCGACTTCGACGTGCTGCTGGGCGACTCCGCTCTGGCCCGCCTGCACTTCACGGCCCGTGTGCCGGGGGAGCAGGAGCTGCCGGCGACCGATTCCGGTGAGGTCGAGGCGCGCATCGTCCGCGCTCTGCGGTCGTGGGGCGAGGACCTCTGGGAGATCCTCGCGCCGGCTGCGGAGAAGAACCCCGCGGATTCGTCCGAGCGCGCCCGCCGCTGGACGGACGCGTTCCCGCCGTCCTACACGTCGCTGCACACCCCGGCGCGGGCGGTCGAGGACGTGGCGCGCATCGAGCGGGCGGGCCGGGACTCCGGTCCCGTCGTGGCCGTGCACCGCCGCAGCGCCACCGAAGCGCTCCTGGCCTTCTACCGCCGGGAGCCCGTCACCCTCACCCAGGTGCTGCCGTACCTCGCGAACCTGGGTGCCGAGGTCGTCGACGAGCGCCCGTTCGAGCTGCGCCCCGTGGGCGGGGGCCAGGCCTGGATCTACGAGTTCGGCCTGGCGTTCGACGAGGACCTGAGCGACGAGGACCTCGAGACGATCCAGGACGGCTTCACGGCGGCATGGGCGGGGGAGCGGGACTCCGACGACCTCGACCGGCTGCTGCTCAAGGGGATCGCCTGGCAGCGGGTGAGCATCGTCCAGTCGTTCGCGAAGTACCTGCGGCAGGCCGGATTCACCTACTCCGACGCGTCACTCGCCCACGCCTTCACCTCCAACCCCGCGCTGACGGCGAAGATCGTCGAGGCCTTCGAGGTGAAGTTCGACCCGGATCGTGAGTTCGCGTCGCTCGACGAGCGCGCGGAGGCGGCAGACGCACTCCTCGCCGACATCGAGGCGGGCTTCGCGGAGGTCGCCACCCTCGAAGCCGATCGCGTCCTGCGGGCCACCGTCGACATCATCCGCTCCGTCGCGCGGACCAACGCATTCGTGAGCGCGGACGGATCGCAGCCGGATGCGATCGTCATGAAGATCCGCGCAGAGGAGCTGGACTTCCTCCCGAAGCCGCGGCCGGCGCTCGAATCGTGGGTGTATTCGCCCGCGGTCGAAGGCGTCCACCTGCGGTTCGGCAGGGTGGCGCGCGGCGGACTGCGCTGGTCCGACCGCCGCGATGACTTCCGCACCGAGGTGCTGGGGCTCGTGAAGGCGCAGATGGTGAAGAACGCCCTCATCGTCCCGACCGGTGCGAAGGGCGGGTTCTTCCCCAAGCAGCTGCCGGACCCCGCGGTCGACCGGGATGCGTGGGCTGCGGCGGGCCAGGAGGCGTACGAGACGTTCATCGGCGCTCTGCTGGATATCGCGGACAACCTCGAGTACACGGACGAGGGATCCACGGTGCTGCGCCCGGAACGCGTCATCGCGCACGATGCGGACGACTACTACCTCGTGGTCGCGGCGGACAAGGGCACCGCGCGCTTCTCCGACGTGGCGAACCGGATCGCGGCCTCCCGCGACTTCTGGCTGGACGACGCGTTCGCGTCCGGAGGATCGACAGGCTACGACCACAAGGCCATGGGGATCACCTCCCGGGGCGCGTGGAAGTCGGTCGAGAGGCACCTGCGGGAACTGGGAGTCGATCCGGCCAGCGAATCCTTCCGCGTCGCGGGCATCGGCGACATGAGCGGCGACGTGTTCGGCAACGGCATGCGCCGGTCGGAGCACATCCGCCTGGTCGCGGCGTTCGACCACCGCGACATCTTCCTGGACCCGGTGCCGGATGCGCCAGTCGGGTTCGCAGAGCGCGAGCGCCTCTACCACCTGCCGCGCAGCTCGTGGCAGGACTACGACCGGTCGCTCATCTCCCACGGCGGCGGTGTGCACTCGCGCAGCGCGAAGTCCATCGAGGTGACTCCTGAGGTCGCCGAGGCCCTGGGCACTTCGCCCGGCCGCATGACTCCCGATGAACTCATCACCGCGATCCTGACGGCGCCCGTGGACCTGCTCTACAACGGCGGGATCGGGACGTACCTGAAGTCGTCCGACGAATCCCACGCGTCCGTGGGCGATCGCGCCAATGACGCCATCCGCGTCAACGGTGAGGACATCCGCGCCCGAGTCGTCGGCGAGGGCGGCAACCTGGGCGCCACGCAGCTGGGCCGCATCGAGGCGGCGCTGGCCGGCGTCCGCATCAACACGGACGCGGTCGACAACTCCGCCGGTGTGGACTCCTCCGACCAGGAGGTCAACATCAAGCTCCTCCTCGCGGCGCTGATCCGCCGCGGTGCGTTCGCCCCGGAGGAGCGGGGCGAGGTGCTCGCATCGATGACGGACGAGGTCGCCGATCGGGTGCTGGCGAACAACTACACGCAGAACATGGCGATGGGGGAGGCCCGCTACGGCGCGCTGGCGATGACGGAGACCCTGCTGAGGCTCATGCGGTACCTGGAGCGCGAGGCGGAGCTCGACCGTGCTGTCGAGGACCTTCCCGAGGCCGGTGCGCTGCGCAAGCGCGCACAGGCCGGCACGGGGATGACCTCGCCCGAACTGGCGGTGCTGCTGGCGTACGTGAAGATGGACGCCGCGGAGAAGATGCTGGAATCGCCGGTGCCGGACGAGGACTGGATGGCAGGGCCTCTGCGGGACTACTTCCCGCCGAGCCTGCTGACGTACGAGGAGCACTACGCGGATCACCCTCTGCGCCGGGAGATCGCGACGGCGAAGATCGTGAACTCCGTCGTGGACCGCGGTGGGATCACCTACCTCTACCGGCTGCAGGAGGAGACGGGCGCTGAGCTCCCGCACCTCGTGCGCATCTTCACCGTCGTGTGCGAGGTCTTCGGACTCGACGGGCTCATCGATGAGATCTGCGCGCTCGACGGACTCGTGCCGGCGGAGGTGCAGATGGAGCTCCTGCACGCGCACGGCCGTCTGCTCGACCGCGCCTCGCGGTGGTTCGTCCATCAGAGTCCGGAAGCGCTCGACGTCATGGCGAACATCGACACGTACCGCGATGTGGTCACCCGGCTGCGGACGGACCTCGCCGACTACCTGCAGGGCGACGACCTCGTGCAGTACCAGTCGGAGCGGCAGCGCCTGCTGGATCGGGGCGTCCCGGAGGCGCTGGCCGCGCGCGCCGCGGGTCTGCTCGACGAGTTCGCGCTGCTGGACGTGGTCCAGGCGAGCGTCCGCACCGGCATGCAGCCGGAGGAGACGGCCGGCGTGTACTACTCGGTGACGGAGATGGTGAGCGGCAGCTCGCTGCTCGACATGATTCGGAGCCTGGACCGCTCCAGCCGCTGGACCGCTCTAGCACGCGGTGCGATGCGGGATGACTTCTACCAGGCGATGCTGTCCCTCACCGATGCGGTCCTCAGGCATACGGGCGGAGTCTCGGAGGACGTCGACGACATGATCCCCGCCGATGGCGCCCGCGGCGCCGACCGCGGTCGGCGCCGGTTCGCGGCGTGGTTGGAGGCCAACCGGAGTGCTCTGGAGAAGGTGCTGGACATGGTGTCGGAGCTGCGGGAGCTGGACACGGTGGATCAGGCCCCGGTGTCGGTCGTGCTGCGCCAGCTGCGCGGCGTCGTGCGCTCAGCCGACTGGGCGAGTGAGACCGCATGAGCATCCTGGCGGAGCTCCGAGCCCACGACAGCGGCTTCTCGGAGGACGACCTCGATTGGCTCCACGTCCTGGTGGGCGACTGGCAGCTCATCGCCGACCTGTCCTTCGCGGACCTCGTCCTCTGGGTTCCGAAGCCGCGCGAGGACGACGTCGACTACGTCGTCGCGGCGCAGTGCCGTCCGACGACGGGGCTCACGGTCTTCCCCACGGATGCAGTGGGGGACCGTCCTGCTCCCCGTCACCGTGCACTGATCGATCGCGCGTATCGGACCGGGGCCACGGTGATCGCCGATGACGACGGCACGCGGTTCTCCCGCGCCGATGTCGTGCCGGTCGTCCGCTCCGGTCGCGTGATCGCGGTGCTCACACGACACACGGAGGAGTCGAAGCGAACGGGCGCGTCACGGCTGGAGCGCAACTACCGCAGCAGCGCGTCGGCGCTGCTCGACATGATCGGCGAGGGATCGTTCCCGCACGCGGAGGCCTCATCCCGCTCGCGTCGCGGAGAGCCCCGCGTGGGCGACGGGCTCATCCTGCTCAACCGGGAGGGCCGGATCAGGTACGCGTCGCCGAACGGCGTGTCCGTGCTCTACCGCCTGGGGTCGGAGGGAGACATCGAGGGCCGGTACCTCGCCGACCTCGTCGCGGACCTCGTCGATCAGCACGGGACCGTCGACGAATCGCTGCCGCTGGTGCTGACGGGCCGCACTCCGTGGCGATCGGAGATCGAGTCCGGACGGGTCACCATCTCCCTGCGGTCCATCCCCCTCAAGCGCGACGGGAACCGCACGGGAGCTGTCGTCCTGGGCCGTGATGTCTCAGAGATCCGCCGGCGCGAACGGGAGCTGATGAGCCGCGACGCCCTGATCCGCGAGATGCACCACAGGGTGAAGAACAACCTGCAGACGGTGTCCGCGCTGCTGCGCCTGCAGGCTCGCCGCGCGTCGTCCTCGGAGGCGAAGTCCGCGATCGAGGAGGCGATGCGGCGGGTGTCCGTGATCGCCGTCGTCCACGATTCGCTCAGCCAGTCATTGGACGAGTCGATCGACTTCGACGACATCATGGACAAGGGGCTGCGTCTCGCCCCGGACCTGTCGTCGCCCCTGGTCCAGGTGACGCCGCGACGGGTGGGCAGCTTCGGCAAGATCGCGACGGAGGACGCATCCGCCCTGCTGCTCGCGATCACCGAACTGGTGACCAACGCGGTGGAGCACGGCTTCCCGTTCGAGCTGGACGACCCCGATCAGGAGCCCGTGTGCGGCATCATCGAGGTGCGGCCGGAGCGCGACGGGAACTTCCTGCGCCTGCGGGTCACCGACGACGGGGTCGGCCTGACTGACGATCGGGGTCCCGGCGACGGTCTGGGCACTCAGATCGTCCGCACCCTCATCACCGCAGATCTGCGCGGCACGATCGACTGGCGACGTCGTGAGGAAGGCGGAACCGAGGTGGTCGTCGAGGTGCCTCTGCGCGCGCCGGAGTGAGGCGGCAGCGCCGGTGACTCAGCGCCAGTGACTCAGCGCCTGTGACACAGTGCCAGTGACACAGTGCCAGTGACACAGAGAGGAAGGCCCGGACCCTGTGCGGGGTCCGGGCCTTCCTCTGTACTCACGGTGTGCGAGTCTCCGTACTCACTGTGTGCGAGTCGCTGTGCTCGCAGTGTGCGAGCCGTGGTGTTCAGCGTGTGCGGGCGATCAGCCCGCGCGGCGGGCGCGTGCGGCGCGGCGCTTGAGTGCGCGGCGCTCGTCTTCGCTCATCCCGCCCCAGACACCGGCGTCCTGTCCGGATTCCAGAGCCCACTGCAGGCAGGTCTCGACGACCTCGCAGCGGCGGCAGACCCGCTTGGCCTCCTCGATCTGAAGAAGCGCAGGTCCGGTGTTCCCGATGGGGAAGAACAGCTCAGGATCCTCGTTCAGACACGCAGCACGATGGCGCCAGTCCATGGGTTCCTCTCAGGTGGGGTGACAGTCCCGTCGTGGCAGACCGGCAGCGGTACGCAGTCGGCACGGTCGTCGCGGCGTGATCCGCCGCTGGCGCTCTGACGGGCGCGGAAACGGTGATAATCAAGGGTCCCACGCAACCGAGCACACCCACAAGACCTCAGCTGTGTGAAGTCTCTGACAGACAATCATGCGCGAGACGCGTGCGGAAGTGCAAATCGTGTGCTAGGGCATGTCCGGCAGGCGGTCAGTCGTTGCCGTGGTCCGCGTCCTCTGCTTGCATGGTGGGCATGAGTGAGCAGCGAAGCCCCGGGAACCTGTCCGACGTCCGACTCATCGAGGTCGATGGAAAGGCGCCGCAGGTCCATGAGACTGCCTTCATCGCACCCGGCGTCACCCTCATCGGCGATGTGACGGTCGGGGCGCGGTCCTCGATCTTCTACGGCTCGGTGCTGCGCGCCGAACGGGCCTCGATCGTCATCGGTGAGGACACCAACGTGCAGGACAACACGGTCATGCACTGCGATCCCGGCTTCGACGTGTCCGTCGGCAGTCGCGTGTCGATCGGTCACGCTGCGATGATCCACGGCTGCACGATCGAGGACGACTGCCTCATCGGGATGTCCACCACCCTGCTCAACGGAGCAGTCGTGGGCTCGTACACTCTGGTCGCTGCGAAGGCGCTCGTGCTCGAGGGCGCGTCGATCCCCGCCGGGTCCCTGGTCGCCGGGGTCCCCGGCAAGGTGCGCCGCGAGCTCGACGAGGAGGGCCGTGCGCACATCGATCGCAACTGGCAGTCCTACCGCGAGCTCGCGCAGGTCCACACGCAGAAGTCCCGCATCCTGTGACCTCGTCACTCCTCTGACAGAATGAGGAGTGTGAAGAACGTACTGGATCGCTCGCAGAATCGTGTCGTCATCATCGGCGGCGGCCCCGGAGGGTATGAGGCCGCGCTGATCGGTGCCCAGCTGGGTGCTGACGTGATGCTCATCGAGCGGGACCGCTGCGGCGGCTCCGCGGTGCTCACGGACGTCGTGCCGTCGAAGTCCCTCATCGCCACCGCGGAGGTGATGGGGACGATCCACGATGCCGGCACCTTCGGCCTTCGGGTGCGCGGAGGAGAGTCGGAGACGCCCGTCGTGCCCGATCTCGCCGCGATGAACGAGAGGATCCTCGGCCTCGCGGACGCGCAGGCGAGCGACATCCACTCCGGCCTGGTCCGCGCCGGCGTCAAGGTCATCAAGGGGACGGCATCGCTCGTGGACCGCGGCACCGTCCACGTGGCGGAGGCCGGCGGCACGGAGTACGACCTCACCGCGGACACCGTGCTCATCTCCGTCGGCGCGCACCCCCGCGAACTGCCGACCGCGGTTCCCGACGGAGAGCGGATCCTCTCCTGGACGCAGCTCTACGCGCTCGACGAGCTCCCGCCGCACCTCGTGGTGGTGGGCTCCGGCGTCACCGGTGCGGAATTCGCATCGGCCTACCGCGCTCTGGGCAGCGAGGTCACTCTCGTGTCCTCCCGCGACCGCGTCCTGCCGGGCGAGGATGAGGACGCTGCCGAGGTGCTCGAGGAGGTCTTCCGCTCCCGGGGGATGAATGTCCTGTCGCGTTCGCGTGCGGAGTCCGTGGAGCGCGACGGCGAGGGTGTCGTGGTCACACTGGCCGACGGTCGGATCGTGCGCGCCTCCCACTGCCTCATGGCGGTCGGATCGATCCCCAACACGGAGGGGGTCGGCCTCGAGGAGGCCGGAGTGGCGGTCCAGGAATCGGGCCACGTCGTCGTCGACGGAGTCTCGCGCACGTCGGTGCCCGGCGTCTACGCGTCCGGCGACTGCACCGCGGTCCTGCCGCTGGCGTCGGTCGCCGCCATGCAGGGTCGCATCGCGATGTTCCACGCCCTGGGCGACGCCGTGGTCCCGCTGCGCCTGCGGAACGTCGCATCGAACGTCTTCACGTCACCGGAGATCGCGACGGTGGGGTTCACCCAGTCGGACTTCCGGGAGAACGCCTTCGAGGTCGAGACGGTGACCCAGCCCCTGCACACGAACGCGCGGGCGAAGATGCTGGGGATCACGGAGGGCTTCGTCAAGATCTTCTGCCGCCGCGGTTCCGGTTCCGTCATGGGCGGTGTGGTGGTGGGGCCGCGGGCCAGCGACCTGATCCTCCCGATCACGATGGCGGTGGAGAACCGGCTCACCGTCGACCAGTTGGCGCAGTCGTTCGTGGTCTACCCGTCACTGACGGGATCGCTCACGGAGGCGGCGCGTAAGCTGCACCACCACCAGGCCTGACGCCCCCAGCCCGGACCGGGGCGGCGGGTATCGGACAGGGGCGGTGGGTATCCGACATGAGCATGGCGAAGGGCCTGTGACGCGGACAGCGTCACAGGCCCTTCGCCATGCTGTGGGTCAGGCCTCGAACTCGACTCAGGCCTCGAACTCGACGAGGACGTCGCCGGAGCGGACGCCGGCCCCCGGTCCGACCACGACGGAGCGGACGACTGCGTCGTGCGCCGCGGTGAGCGGCTGCTCCATCTTCATCGCCTCGATGACGGCGAGGCGGTCGCCCGCGGACACCTGGTCGCCGGGGGAGACGTCCACGGCGACGATCGTCCCCTGCATCGGCGCGGTCAGGGTGCCCGACGCGACGGCGGACTTCGAGGTGCGCCTGGTGACGCGGCGGCTGCGTGACGAGGGGCGCGCGCTCGGGGCGGCCAGCGACGCGGGCACGCTGACGACCAGCCGGTGCCCGTCGACCTCGACGACCACGTCGACCTGCTCTGCGGGCGCCTCCGCATCCTCCGTCGGCTGGGGCAGTCGTTCGGCGGACCACGCCGGCATGAAGTCCTCCTCCAGCCAGCGCGTGGAGACCTGCAGATCCTGCCCCCGGAACTCCGGTGCGTCCGTGAGGCTGCGGTGCAGCGGCAGCAGGGTGGCGAGGCCCTCGAGTGCGAACTCGTCGATGGCCCGCCGACTGCGTGCGAGCGCCGTCTCCCGGTCGGGTCCCCACACGATGAGCTTCGCGAGCATCGGGTCGAAGTCCGAGCCGACGACCGTGCCTGCAGCGACGCCGGAGTCCATGCGGACTCCGGGGCCGGACGGTTCGCGGTAGCGGATGATCGTGCCGCAGACGGGGACGAACCCGTGAGCGGGATCCTCCGCGTTGATGCGGAACTGGAAGGCGTGGCCGCGCGGCGCGGGGAAGGAGTCCGGCAGTGCCGCGCCCGCTGCGATGCGCAGCTGCCACGCGACGAGATCGATGCCGGCGACCTCCTCCGTGATGGTGTGCTCGACCTGGATGCGCGCGTTCGCCTCCATGAACGTGATGCGGCCGTCCGCGCCGACGAGGAACTCGCAGGTCGCCGCGCCCACGTATCCGACGTGGCGCAGGATGTTCACCGATGCGTCTGCGAGCAGGCGCTCCTGCTCGTCCGTGAGGCCGGGGACTGGGGCCTCCTCGAGCACCTTCTGGTTGCGGCGCTGAAGCGTGCAGTCGCGGGTGGAGACCACGAGGACCCGACCGTGCGCGTCCGCGAGGCACTGGGTCTCGACGTGACGAGGGCGGATGATCTGCTGCTCGATGAGGCACTCGCCGCGGCCGAAAGCGGCCTTGGCCTCACGGGACGCTGCTTCGAACGCGGCGGGGAGCGCCTGCGCATCGGCGGCCGTGCGGAATCCGCGCCCGCCACCGCCGTGCACGGCCTTGATCGCGACGGGGTACCCGATCTCCTCTGCGACGTCCAGCGCCCCGCGGATCGATTCGACGGGTCCGGGGGAGCCCTGCGGGACCGGTGCGCCGACGGCCTGGGCGACGGCGCGCGCCCCTGCCTTGTCCCCGAGCGCGTCGATCGCCGAGGCCGTAGGGCCCACCCAGGTGAGTCCGGCCTCGGTGACGGCGGTGGCGAACTCGCCGCTCTCCGCGAGGTATCCGTAGCCGGGGTGGACGGCGTCCGCTCCGGCTCGCTTCGCGAGGTCGATCATCGTCGGGATGCTCAGGTAGGTCTCTGCCGCACCGCTGCCGTCGAGCCTGTACGCATCATCCGCGAGCGAGACGAACAGAGCGTCGGCGTCCGCGGCCGTGTACGCGGCGACGCTGGCGATGCCCAGGTCACGGCATGCGCGGACGATGCGCAGGGCGATCTCGCCGCGGTTCGCGATGAGGACCCGTCGGACGGGCCGGGGATCGGCGGCGATCAGATCGGTCTGCGACGCTGCGGGTGCTGCGGTCATCGGGTCTCCTCACCGGCGGGTGCGCGTGCGGGCTGCACGAACGGGAACAGCACCGCTGAATATAGGGAAGTCCATCGCGTGATTGTGGGCATCTGACAAAAGGGTGCGGCTCGATTCTCGTCCGCGAGGATGCAGCTCCGGGCGTGTCGCACGGCGCGGCCGATCACCGGGCCACGAGCACGGGCCCCGGCCACGGGTACCCCGGTCGCGGCGACGTCGATCACTGGGGGCGATCGCTGGGGGCGATCACTGGGGAAGGCGGTTCCAGATGTCGGTCCAGAGGATGCCCATCTCTGCGAGCAGAGTGCGGAGGAGAGGGAGGCTCAGTCCGATCACGTTGTGGTGATCTCCCTCGATGCCGGTGACGAAGGCGCCTCCCAGCCCGTCGATCGTGAGGGCGCCCGCGACCTCGAACGGCTCCGTGGTCGCGATGTACGCCTCGAGCTCCGCGGAGGTCGGGGAGGCGAGGTGGACGGTCGTCTCCCCGGCAGCAGCGCGGTGTGCCCGCACCTTCCAGGGGCCTCGGGCGTGGGGGTCCTCCGGTGTGGTCCGGGTGAGGACCCCCACCCAGTGCGCGCTCCAGAGGATCGGGGACGCCCCCGCCATGTCCTGCCAGAGGGCACGGGTCCTCTCTGCGGTGTGCGGCTTGCCCACGGCGACCCCGTCCAGCTCCAGCACGGAGTCGCAGGCGACGAGGACCAGGTCGCCGTCCACGTCGTCGAGTCCGGGGACGGCGGAGGAGTCCGCGGTGAGTCGGTCGACGACGGCCTCCGCCTTCGCCTGTGCGAGGAGGGTGACCAGTGTGCGCACGTCCGCGTGCGGGTGTGCGGCCTCGAGCGCGTCCTCGTCGACATCCGGCACGGCGACGAGCGGTTCGACTCCCGCCTCCCGCAGTGTGCGCAGGCGGGAGGGGGACCCGGAGGCGAGCAGCAGGCGGGTCATGCGTCGTCCCCCGCGCGGCTGTACTGCGGCAGTGCGTAGCGCTGTGCGATCTCGTGCAGGATCGCGGCGGCCAGCTGTCGGCGGCCCAGTGGGCTGGGTCGCTGACCGGACGGATCGACGAGGCCCCCGTGCGAGGTGCCGGACAGGATGCTGGTGACCGACAGCGGGAGGGCACCGGCGGCGAGCGCGGCGAGCCATTGCGAACCGGCGAGGACGCGCGACGAGCGCCGCAGCACGGTCCGCAGAGGGTCCCTGAGTCCCGGCAGGCTGCTGAGGTTGGGGCAGCAGAGGACGACGACCGCGAAGCCGTCCCGGTTCAGGCGAGTGAGTGCCGAGGACAGGACCCCCAGCGTGATCGAGCCGGTGACCGGGAAGACGATGTCCGCCGTGCCCATCGAGACGACGGCGATCCGCGGTCCGCCGCTGGTGCGCAGGTGCGGATCCGCGAGGGTGCGGTCGACCTGGGTGATGAGGGCCTCGGCCCGCGCGGACGGCTCTGCGAACGCGGACAGGTGCACGCGGGTGCCGAGGAGCGAGGCGAGACCGCGGCTGAGCAGCCGGGCCGGGTCGCCGGGAGCGGATCCCGCGACCCAGGAGTCCCCGAGCACGGCGAGGGCCGCGGCGGGGGCCTCGCCGGCACGGGATGGGTCGGTGGGGGAGGCGTCGTCAGCAGAGGAAGCCCCGGTGGGGGAGGCACCGGTGGAGGAGGCCCCGCTGAGCGAGCCGTCTGCCGAGGCGGTGATGAACGCGGGCGGTTCGGAGACCATGCGGGTCCCCGGGGCGTCCGATGCGTCCGCCGCCGCGGTGAACGCGCGGCGCAGCCGACCCGCCTGGAGCCGGAGGAGGCCCGATGCGGCACCGGCCAGGACGGTGGGCGCCGCGACGGTGCACAGCAGGCCGACGGCCGTCTTACGCCGCATGGGCACGCTCCTCGATCTGATCACCCGGGTGGGCGGTGGACACACGTCGTGCGGCCTCCGCTGGGTCAGCCTATCGGTCCGGCGGAACCATGCCGGATGACATCCCGATCGCGGTGATTCCGGCATATAGCATGGCGCTATGGCGAACGACAGGCGACCTGATCTCACGAAGCGGATCCGCGGTGCATGGGAGGGCTTCAGGAACCTCCGTGAAGGTGCCGCGCAGAATCCCGGCGGAGTGCTCCTGGGCGCACCGCCCACCGGACCCATGACGTTCGCAGAACCCACTGCCGACGAACGGGGCCGGGGCGCGTACGAACCGTACGTCTCTCCGCCGTTCCGGCTGGCGGCGGCCTGGAGCTGGCGGTCGCTCGTCATCGCCATCGCTCTGGGCGCACTGTTCTGGCTGATGTCGACGGTCTCGCTGGTGCTGATGCCCGCACTCATCGCCCTGCTCCTGGCTGCACTGCTCACCCCGATCCATGCCTTCCTGGTGCGGCACCGGTGGCCGCGGGCCCTGTCCGCCGGAGTCGTCTTCGTCGGCTTCCTCGTGCTCGTCGTGGGCACCATCGCATTGGTGGGACAGCAGATCGTCGCGGGCTTCGGAGAGCTGTCGGGACAGGTCATCGCGGGCTTCGTGACGATCAGCGATTGGCTGAACTCGAACCCCTTCGGCATCGACTCGTCGGTGATCTCCGGCTACATCGATGAGGGCCTCGCGCAGGGCATCGCCTACCTCGAGCAGAACGCCTCGAACCTGGTCGGCGGCGCGGCGGGTGCGGTGTCGTCGGTGGGCACCTTCGCCACGGGCCTCCTCCTCACGCTCTTCACCGCGTTCTTCTTCCTCTACGACGGACGCCGGATGTTCACGTGGGCTGTCCGACTCATGCCCAAGCCCGCACGTGCGAAGACGGAGGGCGCGGCACTGCGGGGCTGGCAGACGCTCGTCCAGTACGTGCGCGTGCAGATCATCGTCGCCGGCGTCGATGCGATCGGCATCGGCCTCGGTGCACTGCTGCTGGGCATCCCGCTGGCGATCCCGCTGACGGTGCTCGTGTTCCTGGCGTCGTTCGTCCCGATCGTCGGCGCGGTCGCCACCGGCATCATCGCCGTCGTCGTCGCGCTGGTGTCGCAGGGGTTCGTGTCCGCTCTCATCATGCTGGGCGTGGTCCTGGTGGTGCAGCAGATCGAGGGCAACGTCCTCCAGCCGTTCATCATGGGCAAGGCGGTGAGCGTGCATCCGCTCGCGGTCGTCCTGGCCGTGGCGGCCGGTGCATTCCTGTTCGGCATCATGGGTGCGCTGTTCGCGGTGCCGGTCATCGCCGTCGCGAACACCATCGTGCGCTTCCTCGCCGGCGACGACATGTTCGCCGAGCAGAAGGAGAAGGACATACCGGACGACGATCAGCCGCCTCGACACGATCCGGAGGCTGCGGACCGCCGAGGCCGGACGGCAGTCCCGGCCGGCGCAGGCGCGTCCGTCCCCGAGCAGGAGGCGCACACGACGCCTGGCTCAGCCCGTGCCACGTTCGCGGACGAGTCCACGCAGGCTCGCTCTGCGAGGTCCGGCGCCGACGACGGTGCGACAGCCGAGGCCCACGCCGCCGGGGAGCATGGCCCGGCGAGCGGGCGCGGAACGGCCGGCGGACGTGCGGCGGCGGACGAACCGCGATCGGCCGATCACAGCAGTGCGCGGCATGACGCGGATCAGGGGGACGTTCCCGAGGACGTTGCAGATGGCGAGTCCGACCACGGGTATGGGCGCCGCTGACACGAGTGGAGCATGTCACCTGCGCGCGATGACGAGTCCGCGCTGAGCATGCAGGAGGCCCGCACGGAGTGTTTCCGTGCGGGCCTCCTGCATGCTCCGAGCCGCGAGAGCGGCTCACGTGCTCAAGCGAGCGGACCTGCTCAGCTGTAGGCGTCGACCTTGTCGACCGTCACAGAGATCGACTTGCCGTTCGGCGCCTCGTAGGACGTCGAATCGCCGACCTTCGTGCCGTTGACGGCCGCTCCCAGCGGTGACGCCTCGGAGAAGACGTCGATGTCCGTGTTCGCGCCTGCGATCTCACGCGAGCCCAGCAGGAAGCGCATCTCACGGCCGGCGACGGTCGCGGTGATGACGGTGCCGGGAGAGGCGACGCTCAGGTCCGAGCTCGCCTCGCCGACCGTCGCATGCCGCAGGAGGTGCTCCAGCTGGCGGATGCGGGCCTCGATCTTGCCCTGCTCCTCACGCGCTGCGTGATAGCCGCCGTTCTCCTTGAGGTCGCCCTCTTCGCGGGCGGAGTCGATCTTCTCCGCGATCTCCGCGCGTCCGGGGCCCTGCAGGGTCTCGAGCTCCTTGGAGAGGCGGTCGAAGGCCTCCTGGCTCAGCCAGGTCTCTTCGCCGATGACCTCTTCCGTCATTGGTCCTCCTCGTGTGCGAGAGGCCCGCAGGGGCTGCGGGCCTCGGTCTGCGGACCCGATGGTCCGCGTACGGCAGTGAATGATCCCGGTAGGCGGGACGCCATCCGGGATCGTTCCTGAAAACGCGATTCTACCGTGTCATGTCGCCGGTCACAAGGTCACCTGCATCGTCGCAGCGTGCGCCGAGCCGCATCGGGGTGCTCAGATCTGCGGATCGTCGGCGTACCAGCACGATTCGTGATGACCGGACGCGGCCAGCTGGGTGGTCGCGATGTCCGTGGTCACGACCTGCGGCGTCGAGGAATCGGCTGCGGGATCCGCCGGGATGTTGATCTCCGTGAACCCCACCACGGCGTCGTGGGCGTTGACGGCACGGACCGCGCAGACGATGTCGCGCGAGTCGTCGGGCTGGACCGAGAAGGTGGCGCGGGTGAGCGTCGAGTCGACGATCTCGTAGCCGACGTCCTTCGTGCCGTCCGGCGTGGGGTTGGGGGCCAGCCCATACCATGCGGCCACTCCGCTCGCGGCGGCCAGGCCGACGACGGTGGCGATGATCGCAGGGCGGGACATCCGACGGCGTCCCGACGGCGGGGGACTGACATGGGACGGGCGTCCCCCGTAGCGGGAGCTGAGATCGGCAGTGGCTGTCACGTCCTCCATTGTTCCAGACCCGCCTGGGAACGGGACGTGCGAGACGGGACCGCGGCACGGTGTGGGGCGACGAACACCGCTCCGATTGGGTGGGCGGCCAGTGCGGCGACTACCCTGGAGGGGTCTCTGCGCGCGGGCCCGCGCGCGGGCAGTCGAGCATCATGCGCCACCGTGCGCCGACCGGAGGTCATCCGTCCATGCGGGATCGTTCCCACACCACCACCCCCTACGAGGGCCTCAGGCTCCTGGCGATCCACGCGCACCCCGACGACGAGGCGTCGAAGGGCGCCGCGACCAGTGCGAAGTACGCCGCGCTGGGGGCTCGCGTGATGGTGGTGACGATGACCGGCGGTGAGGCCGGTGACATCCTCAACCCCGCGCTGGAGGGTTCGCCCGCCGCGATCCGCGACATCGCGGGCCTGCGTCGCGAGGAGATGGCGAAGGCCGCACGGACGCTGGGCGTCGAGCACGTGTGGGCAGGCTACGTCGATTCGGGACTGCCGGACGGTGATCCCGACGAGCTCACGCCCCGCGGCAGCTTCTACCGCGTGCCGATCGAGGTGTCCGCGCGGACGCTCGTGTCCGTCATCCGCAGGTTCCGCCCGCACGTGGTGACGACCTATGACGAACGGGGCGGCTATCCCCACCCCGATCACATCCGCACGCACGACGTGTCGATGGTGGCACTGGAGCATGCGGCGCAGAGCGGGTCGAACCCGGAGCTGGGCGATCCGTGGCGCGTGCAGAAGGTGTACTTCAACCAGGACCTGTCCGCTCGGAAGTTCCTCGAGATCCATCGACTCATCGAGGCTGAGGGAGGGGAATCGCCCTTCGCGGAACAGCTGGAGTGGTTCGCCAAGCGCGACGAGGAGCGGCACACGTGGCTGACGGCGCGCGTGCACAGCGGGGAGTTCTTCTCCGTGCGGGATCAGGCCCTCATCGCCCATGCGACCCAGATCGACCCGAACGGCGGATTCTTCTCCGGCGGCCGTGCAGCGGCTCGGAAGCACTGGCTCACCGAGGAGTTCGAGCTCGCCCACGACAGCACCGGACGTCCCCCGCTGGACCGCTCGCAGGACTTCATCGAGTCCGACCTCTTCGCCGGGGTGACGGACGATGACGGAGACGTCGTGCCGGATGACCTCCTGCCCGATGCCGTCGATCCCACCGTCCTGGAGGAGGACCGATGATCGATCTCATCGTCGCAGCCGCGACTGAACCGCCTGCTGACGGCGGCTACCCCGATGCCGAACTGGTGACGCCCGGGACGATCGGGTTCCTCGCGACGTTCTTCCTCGCGACCGCCGTCGTCCTGCTGGCCCGCAGCCTCCTCAAGCGCCAGCGCAGGATGCGGGCGCGGGCGGGCGTGGTCCGCTACCATCCGATCCCGATCGAGCGCGGCCCCAGGACGGGCCCCCAGAACACGGGGACCCTGGATGGGAGCGATGCGCAGGCGTCCGTGGACGATGTTCCTGCGGGGACGCCGGCGGCGGGCGACGAACCGCGTCAGTAGGCGTGTGACGCGGCGACGAGCAGCGCCGCGAGGTGGCAGCCGTAGCCCAGCACCGTGAAGGTGTGGAAGATCTCGTGGAAGCCGAACACGGTGGGCGCGGGATTGGGCCGCTTGAGGCCGTAGACGACCGCACCGATGATGTAGAGGGCGCCGCCGGTGACGACGAGGATCCCGACGGGCAGGCTCTCCATCCAGATGCCGGGGACATAGCCCACGCCTGCGAGTCCGATCCCCACGTAGACGGGCACGAAGAGCCAGCGGGGGGCCGTCGTCCAGAGGATGCGGAAGAGGACTCCCACGATCGCGGCCGACCACATGGTGACCAGGAGGGCGGTCTGCGCGGTCCCCTCGAGGCAGAGGACGGCAAGCGGTGTGTAGGTGCCCGCGATGATGAGGAAGATGTTCGCGTGGTCGAAGCGCCTCAGCATCAGGCGGATCCGCATCCTCCAGCGTCCCGCGTGGTAGACGGCGGATGTGCCGAACAGGAGCATGCCGGTCACGGTGAAGATGGCGGCGGCGATCCGCGACGCGATCGTCGGGGAGACGATGATGAGGGCCAGCCCGCCGAGCAGGCTCACGGGGAACGCCCCGGCGTGGATCCACCCGCGCCAGCTGGGACGGATCTGTCCCGCGAGCTTCGTGAGCTCATGGCGCAGCGCGGTGCGCTTGCGAGCCCCGCGGGCTGGCTTCGCCGCAGGGCTGTCGCTGAGCGCGGTGTCGCCCGCGGACGCGGACGAGGCGTCGTTCGGGTGCTCCAGAAGGTCCATACTCCGATAGTAGGGTGAATGGCTGGGAAGCACCTCACCCCCAAGGAGAGAATCTATGCCGACGTCGCCGCGCTCGTGGCTGTACCGGCTCTACAACCGGCGCATCGCCGCGGGGCTCGAACCCTCCGGTCGTCTGCCGCGCCATGTGGGGGTCATCACCGACGGGAACCGTCGGTGGGCCAAGGAGTTCGGCACCACGACGGAGGACGGGCACCGTGCCGGCGCGAAGCGGATCGTCGAGTTCATCGGCTGGTGCGATGAGCTGAGCATCGAGGTCGTCACCCTGTACGTGCTGTCGAAGGAGAACCTCCAGCGGTCGGACGAAGAGGTCGAGGCGCTCGGGACGATCATCGCGGACATGGTCGACGACATCGCGCAGCGCGACGGCATCGAGGTGAACCTCGTCGGTGACCTGGCGCTGCTGCCTCCGGCTCTGCGCGACCGTCTCGAGGGCGCGGTGGAGGCGTCCACCGACCACGCCCGCGCGCGCGTCAGGGTGAACATCGCAGCGGGGTACGGCGGCCGGCAGGAGATCGTCGCCGCGGTCCGGGAACTGCTGCGGGAGAGTCTGGACGAGGGGCGGTCCCTCGAGGACGCGATCGAGTCCGTCACCGAGGACGGGATCTCCGAGCACCTCTACACCAAGGGCCAGCCGGACCCGGACCTGATCATCCGGTCCTCCGGCGAGCAGCGGCTGTCCGGCTTCCTCATCTGGCAGAGCGCATACACCGAGTTCTACTTCTGCGAGGCGTACTGGCCGGCCTTCCGGCGCACGGACTTCCTGCGCGCGCTGCGTGCGTACGCGGAGCGCAACCGCCGCTACGGCAAGTAGCGTGCGCGGCCGGCGCACCCGGGCGGCCGCGGGGATCGGGCAACCGCGGGCATCGAGTGACCGGGAGGACTGAGTGACCGCGAGGATCGGGTGACTGCGAGGACCGGGTGACTGCGACGACCGGGTGACCGGGACCTCGGCGGCGGTTCAGCGGTCGTTCACCCGATGGCCATGGGACTCGCCCGCCGCGTCCGAACGCGGGGGCGCGGACGGGGCTAGCGTGGAGGTGTCGGCAGGAAGCCGGCTCCGGGGCTGGGCCCCGTCGGGGAAGGACAGGGACGCAGCCTCGGACTTCGAAGCTTGAAGGGGAGCTCGGCCGTGAGCGCACTCGTCACCTACGTCCTCGATACCTCAGTCCTCCTGTCGGACCCGCGCGCGATGCTGCGGTTCGCGGAGCACGAGGTCGTCATCCCACTGGTGGTCGTCTCTGAGCTGGAGGGCAAGAGACACCATCCGGAGCTCGGCTACACCGCGCGCCGCGCGCTCGCGATCCTCGATGAGATGCGGGAGGAGCACGGCAGACTCGACCGTCCGTTCCAGGTCGGTCAGGACGGTGGATCCCTGCGTGTGGAGATCAACCACGTCGACACGACCCAGCTGCCGCGCACGTTCGACCGCGCGGAGAACGACACGCGGATCCTCGCGGTGGCTCGCAATCTGCAGGCGGAGGGGTCCACCGTCGTCGTCGTGACGAAGGACGTGCCGATGCGTGTGAAGGCGGCGTCGCTGGGTCTCGCCGCCCAGCAGTACCTCAACGAGCAGGCCGGAGATTCGAGCTTCACCGGCATGTCATCGCTGGGCCTCGACGAGGAGGAGATGTCGACCCTGTTCGACGAGGGCTGGCTGCAGACCGACGCCGTGGCGCACGAATCGATCAACACGGGCCTCGTGCTGACGAGTCCCCGCGGCTCCGGGCTCGCGCGCGTCGTCGGGAACGATCGGATCCGAATGGTCCGCGGCGATCAGGGGGTGTTCGGCGTCAATGGACGATCGGCGGAGCAGCGCATCGCGATCGACGCGCTCACCGACGAGTCCGTGGGCATCGTGAGCCTGGGCGGGCGGGCAGGCACCGGCAAGTCCGCGCTGGCGCTCATGGCCGGGCTGCAGGCCGTGCTCGAGGACCACAGCCACCAGTCCATCAAGGTCTTCCGACCGCTGTACGCGGTGGGCGGTCAGAACCTGGGATACCTGCCCGGCTCCGAGGGGGACAAGATGAACCCCTGGGCGGAGGCGGTGTTCGACACCCTGGGGGCGCTCGTGAGCCAGAATGTCATCGACGAAGTCGTCCACCGGGGGCTCCTCGAAGTCCTTCCGCTCACGCACATCCGCGGCAGGTCGCTGCATGACTCCTTCGTCATCGTCGACGAGGCGCAGTCACTGGAGCGGACCGTCCTGCTCACGGTGCTGTCGCGGCTGGGGGAGAACTCCCGCGTCATCCTCACCCACGACGTCGCGCAGCGCGACAATCTGCGGGTGGGACGGCACGACGGCATCACCGCCGTCATCGACCGGCTGACAGGGCATCCGCTGTTCGCGCACTACACGCTGGTCCGCTCCGAGAGGTCCGCGATCGCCGCGCTCGTGACCGAGGTGCTGGAGGAGGCCGAGCTGGTGTGAGTGAGGCCGGCTGAGGCGTCGTGACGTCGTTTCCGCACGTCGAGACGTCACTGTGGCACGTGGAAGCGGCGATTCGTGTGCAGAAGCGACGGCTCGATCGCCTGGATCCGGCTGAGAGCACATGACACCCCCGGGAGGAATCCTTCCGGGGGTGTCATGTGCTCTGGATCGAGGCGCGGCGTGTGCGCCTCAGCAGAACATGCTCAGCGAGCCGTGCTCAGCGGTACTCGCCGATCATCGTCGTGACGTCGAGGGCCGCGTCGAGCTGCTCCTCCGTGAGGGAGCCGTCCTCGACGAAGCCCAGCGCGATCGTCGCTTCCTTGACCGTGACCTTCTCCGCCACGGCGTACTTGGCGATCTTCGCGGCCGATTCGTAGCCGATCACCTTGTTGAGCGGCGTGACGATCGAGGGCGAGGCCTCCGCGAGGAAGCGTGCGCGCTCCTCATTCGCGGTGAGCCCGTCGATCATCTTCTCCGCCATGACCCGCGAGGTGTTGGCGAGCAGGCGAACCGATTCGAGCAGGTTCGCGGCCATGACCGGGATTCCCACGTTGAGTTCGAAGGCGCCGTTGGTCGAGGAGAGCGACACGGTGGTGTCGTTGCCGATGACCTGGGCGGCGGCCTGGATGGCTGCCTCGCAGATGACGGGGTTGACCTTGCCCGGCATGATCGACGAGCCCGGCTGCAGGTCGGGGATCTGGAGTTCTCCCAGACCCGTGTTGGGGCCCGAACCCATCCAGCGCAGGTCGTTGTTGATCTTCATGAAGCCGTACGCGATGGTGCGCAGCTGGCCGGAGACCTCGACGAGTCCGTCGCGGTTCGCCTGTGCCTCGAAGTGATTGCGCGCCTCCGTGATGGGCAGGCCGGTCTGCTCGGCGAGGAGCTCGACGACCCGGGCGGAGAAGCCTGCGGGGGTGTTGATGCCCGTGCCGACCGCTGTGCCGCCCTGCGGGACCTCCGTGACGCGGGGGAGCGAGGCGTCGATGCGCTCGATGCCGTAGCGGACCTGTGCGGCGTAGCCGCCGAATTCCTGCCCGAGCGTCACCGGCGTGGCATCCATGAGGTGCGTGCGACCGGACTTCACGATGTCGCGGAACTCCTCCGCCTTCTTCTCCAGCGAGGTCGCGAGCACGTCGAGTGCCGGCTGCAGGTCCTTCACCAGTGCGTTCGCGACGGCGACGTGGACGGAGGTCGGGAACACGTCGTTCGACGACTGCGAGGCGTTGACGTGGTCGTTCGGATGCACCTGGACGTCGGTGCCCTCGAGCTCGCGGTTCGCGAGCGTCGAGAGGACTTCGTTGGTGTTCATGTTGGACGAGGTGCCCGAACCGGTCTGGAAGACATCGATCGGGAAGTGGGCGTCGTAGTCGCCGGCGATCACCTTGTCCGCCGCGGTGCGGATCGCCGCGGCGCGCTGGGCGTCGAGGACGTCCAGTTCCTCGTTCGCGGAGGCGGCGGCCTTCTTCACCTGGGCGAGTGCGGCGATGTGCTCGCTCTCGAGCGTCTTGCCGGAGATCGGGAAGTTCTCCACCGCACGCTGTGTCTGTGCGCTGTACAGGGCGTCAGCGGGGACCTTCACTTCGCCCATCGTGTCGTGCTCGATGCGGTATTCCTGCGTCATTCTTTCCTTCACTCCTCGAAGTCACGGGGTGCGGTATCTGGTGGGTGCGTGCAGCGCGTCTGCGGCCGGGGGCCGTCGGTGCGCTGGAGGGTCGGGTCAGGTTCGGGTGAGGAGATCGACCGGAATGCCGTTGGCGTCCACGATCGGTCCGAGGTGCGACACGGTGTTCACGCGACCGTCGTCCAGCCGGTAGGTGAGGCCCACGATCTCCAGACGGCCTTCGCGCAGGGCCCGCTTGATGAGCGGAGAGCGCTGGGGGATGCGGTGGACGGTGTCGATCGTGTTCTGCGTGACGGCGCCGGGGATGCCCTCGCGGCCCTGTGCGCGGGCGTGGGCGACGGACGGCATGATGCGGGCGACGAGATCGTCGATGTACCCGCCCGGCGTCTCTCCGGAGTCGAACGAATCGTGTGCGGCGGTCACCGCCCCGCAGCTGTCGTGACCGAGCACCACCAGGAGCGGGGTGCTGAGGAGGTCGACGGCGTACTCCAGGGTGCCCAGCACGACGCCGTCCGTGACCTGGCCCGCAGTCCGGATGACGAACATCTCGCCGAGGCCCACGTCGAAGATCATCTCTGCTGCGACGCGGGAGTCGGAGCAGCCGAAGAGCGAGACGAACGGCTCCTGCGTGTTCGCGAGCGCGTTGCGACGGTCTGCCCCCTGGTTCGGGTGCAGGGGCGTGCCGGAGACGAACCGTTCGTTCCCGTCGAGGACGGCCCGGAGCGCGTCCGTGGGCGTCATGAAGCGACGTGCGGGATTCGTGCGCTCGATGCGCCTGTCCGCGGAGGCCTCCGGCTGCGCCTCCGTCGACTCTGCGGCCTCGGAACCCGTCGTCGGCTGTGTCGTGTCCGCCATCAGACGAGGCCCCGCCGTGCGGCTTCGCGCGCGGCTTCCTCGTAGGAGTGCGTCTTGTCCGGACGGTGCTCGGCGTAGACGTTGCGGACCGTTCCCGACTTCGATCGCATGACGAGCGAGTGGGTGTGGACCCGGTCGCCCTCGTACCGGACGCCGTCCAACAGGTCGCCGGCGCTGATGCCCGTCGCGACGAAGTAGGTGTTGTCGCCGCTGACCAGATCATCCGTCGAGAGCACGGTGTCGAGGTCGAGTCCGTGCTCGACGGCGTTCTGGCGCTCTTCGTCGGACTGCGGCCACAGGCGTCCCTGGATCACGCCGCCGAGCGCCTTGATCGCGCACGCGGTGATGATGCCCTCCGGCGTTCCGCCGATGCCCAGCAGCATGTCGATGCCCGTGCCGGGGCGCACGGCCGCGATGGCACCCGCGACGTCGCCGTCGGTGATGAGGCGGATGCGGGCGCCGGCTTCGCGGACCTGGTCGATCATCGCTTCGTGGCGCGGGCGGTCCAGGATCGTGACCGTGACGTTCTTGGTGTCCGTGCCCTTCGCCTTGGCGGCGCGGCGGATGTTCTCGCCGACCGGCAGCCGCAGGTCGACGACATCGGCGATCTCCGCACCGGCCACGAGCTTCTCCATGTAGAAGACGGCTGACGGGTCGAGCATCGCGCCGGCCTCTGCGACCGCCATGACGGAGATCGCGCCGGGCATCCCACGGGCGGTGAGCGTCGTGCCCTCGACGGGGTCGACTGCCACGTCGACCTGGGCGCCGGAGCCGTCGCCCACGCGTTCGCCGTTGAAGAGCATCGGGGCTTCGTCCTTCTCGCCCTCACCGATGACGACGGTGCCGTCCATGCTCACGCTCGACAGCACGTTGCGCATGGCTGCGACCGCTGCGCCGTCTGCTGCGAGCTTGTCGCCGCGGCCCACCCACGGTCCGGCGGCGATGGCCGCCGCCTCCGTGACGCGCACGAGTTCGAGCGCGAGGTTGCGATCGGGAGAGCCCTCCTGGATGCGCAGGCGCTCGGACCACGAATCCGTCACGGTGACCGGGGGCGCGTCCGGATCGCCGCGTCCTCCGGCGTGGTGAGCCTTGACGGGGGCGTCGTCGCCGGGGGACGTGGGCGCGGAGTTGTCTGCCATGCCACTCATTGTGCCACTTGCCCGGGCTGGACCCGACGCTGGATCGTCGCGGCGGGACGGCGATTGGTCGTCGTGCGGTGAGACGGGGGACAATGCAGGTGTGAACGACCAGCAGCATGCCACCCCGCCGCCCCTCCCGTCGTCGACCGCGCGCTACGGCGGCCTCGCCGGACCGGAGCGGCCGCACGAGGAACCGGAGCTGTTCCCCGGCGAGAAGGCGCTGGCGCGCACGAAGGCGGGCTCGCGCGAAGAGATGCGTGTGATCCGGCGGCACTACAACTGGGTGAACATGGCGATCGCGCTGCTGGCGTGCTTGGTGCTGGTGCTGGCCGCGCTTGCGCTCGCGCCGCGTCCTGAGGGCGACATCACCCGCGAGGTCGACTACGGCGCCGTGGCCCAGAACGTGCAGCCGGAGGCAGGATTCGACCTGGCGGTGCCGGGGATGCCTGAGGGATGGCATGCGAACGCCGCGTCGTTCGGTGAGGGCGGGACCCCTCCCGTGGAGACCTGGTACGTGTCCTGGGTCGACGGGGACGACGGGTGGGCGTCGCTGCGTCAGACGGATGCAGAGGAGACCCCCGATGCGTGGGCGGAGTCGTACCTCGAGGAATTCGCGGAGACGGGGGAGTCCGACCTGGGCGGCACCTCGTTCACCCGGTTCGAAGGGACCGATTCCACCGACAAGGCGCTTCTGGGGGAGGCCGAAGGAACGGTGCTCCTGCTGGTGGGCGCCGACGAATGGGGTCCGCTGGAGGAGTACGCGGCCGATTCCGTGCAGTCCATCGGAGCCGTGGCGACCGACGACTGATCAGGACGACTGATCAGCACCAGGGCCGCCCAGCGGCCGATGGGTGATCAGCCCTGCGCCGCTCCGTCCTGCTCGTCACGGGCGGCACGGGCCTTCTCCAAGCGGTCCTTCGCCCCGTCCAGCCAGTTCTGGCAGCGATCGGCGAGTGCCTCGCCCCGCTCCCAGAGGCGCAGCGATTCCTCCAGGGTGAGGCTGCCGGCCTCGAGGGTGCGCACCGTCGTCACGAGCTCTTCGCGAGCCTGTTCGTAGCTGAGCGCGTCTATCCCGTCCGTCGCTCCGCCGGGAACGGTCGTCGTGCTGTTCTGCTCATCTGCCATGGTCACTCCTTGGAAGTGCTGTCGTCGGTGTTCTGCCGGGGACCATCGCCGAGGTCCCGTGACTGGGGGTCCGGCGAGGAGTCATCGACCTGCGCTGTCAGGCGCCCGGAGGCGAGCTTGATCGAGATGCGGTCACCCGCATCCACCTGCTCGTGGCTGCGCACGGCGGCACCGTCCTCCGTCTGGACGACGGCGTAGCCGCGGGCCAGGGTGTTCAGGGGGGAGAGGCTGCGCACCTGAGTGCGGAGGTGCTCGATCTCTGCCGCAGCGCGGCCCACCAGTCCCGCCTGCGCCTGCCAGGATCTGGCACGCAGCGTCGACACGTCCTGTTCCCGTCCGGTGATCATCGTTTCCGGCTGGGCCAGCACGGGACGGCCGCGGACGTCGGCCAGGGCCCTGGCCTCACTCTGCAGCAGCCGGTCGAGTGCGCCGTTGAGCGAGGCGCGGGCCTGGAGGATGCCCATCTGCTCCTCTGCCACGTCCGGGACGATCCGCTTCGCCGCATCCGTGGGAGTCGAGGCGCGCATGTCTGCGACGTCGTCCAGCAGCGGACGGTCCGCCTCATGGCCGATCGCGGAGACGACCGGAGTGCTTGCTGCGTGGACTGCGCGGACCAGTGCCTCGTTCGAGAAGGGCAGCAGGTCCTCGAGGCTGCCGCCGCCGCGGGCGATGACGATGACATCGACGTCCGGGTGCGCGTCGAGCTCCTCCAGCGCCGCCATGACCTGCGGGACGGCGTTCGTCCCCTGCGTCGCGGCGTTGCGGACCTCGAACGCCACGGCCGGCCAGCGCAGAGTCGCGTTGCGGAGGACGTCCTTCATCGCGTCGGAATCATGGCCGGTGATGAGGCCGACGCGGGAGGGGAGGAACGGCAGGGGCTTCTTGTGCGCGGGGTCGAAGAGCCCTTCAGCCCCCAGCATCTGCTTGAGCTGCTCGAGACGTGCGAGCAGTTCGCCCAGTCCCACGGCGCGGACGTCGTACGCCTGCATCGTGAGGCGGCCCTTCGCGAGCCAGTAGTTCGCCTTCGCCTGGACGACGACGCGGGAGCCCTCCGTGAGCTGCGCGTCCAGACGGTCCCGGACATTGCGCCAGATCTGCACGGGGAGCGAGATGTCCTCCGTGGTGTCGTGGAGGGTGAGATAGCTGGCGTTCGCCCGGTTCGACAGTTCGATGATCTGGCCCTCGACCCACACCGTCGACATGCGATCGATGTAGGCCTTCATCTTGTGGGCGAGCAGGCTGACCGGCCAGGGGTTGTCCGCGGAGGTGTCCGCCGCCGTCGCCGCGGCGGGTGGGCGTTCCGGCTGATCGCCCAGGGTCCCGGGGGTCCCGGAGATGCGCTGCGCCACGGTCCGCTCCTCTTCTCATCGTGTGCGGGGTGTCCCCGATCCTAGACGAGGCGACGGACACGGGTCGGTGGGGTGACGGACGACTCCCCGGTGCCCAGCCCCTTCTGAGGAGTGCCGCGTAGAATCATCCGCATGACTGCGACTGTGACTGTGCCCGTCCCCGCGATGCCGCGCCGCCGCAAGGACCCCTCGGAGATCCGTCAGCCGGAGAGCGGTGAGAAGAACGTCCTCCTCGCCGCCCCGCGCGGATACTGCGCAGGGGTGGACCGCGCGGTCATCGCCGTCGAACGCGCGCTGGAGCACTACGGCGCGCCCATCTACGTCCGCAAGGAGATCGTCCACAACCGCCACGTGGTCGACACGCTCTCCGAGCGCGGTGCGATCTTCGTCGACGACACGCACGAAGTGCCGGAAGGCGCCCGCGTGGTCTTCTCCGCCCACGGGGTGTCGCCGGCGGTCCACGAGGAGGCCGCAGCGCGCAGCCTCGACACGATCGACGCGACGTGCCCGCTCGTGACGAAGGTGCACCGTGAAGCGGTGCGGTTCGAGAAGCAGGGCTACTCGATCGTCCTCGTCGGCCACGAGGGCCACGAAGAGGTCGAGGGGACGATGGGCGAGGCGCCGGACTCGATCACCCTCATCCAGAATCCGGAGGAGGCCCGCACCGTCGAGCTGCCGGAGACGGACAAGCTCGTGTGGCTCTCGCAGACGACTCTGAGCGTCGACGAGACGATGGAGACGGTCGACATCCTCAAGCAGCGGTTCCCCCACCTCGAGGCTCCGCCGAGCGACGACATCTGCTATGCCACCCAGAACCGCCAGGTCGCGGTCAAGAAGATCGCTCCGGGCGCAGACCTCGTGCTGGTCGTGGGGTCGTCGAACTCGTCGAACTCGGTGCGCCTGGTCGAGGTGGCGCTGGAGCACGGCGCGAAGGACGCCCATCGGATCGACTTCGCCCGCGAGGTCGATGAGGAGTGGTTCCACGGCGTCTCGACGATCGGCGTGACGAGCGGTGCGAGCGTCCCGGACCTGCTGGTCCACGATCTGCTGCGACTGCTTGCCGACTACGGCTACGGCGACGTCGAAGAGGTGCGCACGGCGGACGAGGACGTGATCTTCTCCCTGCCCCGCGAACTGCGGAAGGACCTCAAGGCGGCGGGCCTCGAGACCTCGAACAAGAAGAACGGCGCGGACCGGAACCACGAACTGCGCTGAGCGCGGTTCGCCTCTGCCGGCCCCTGCTGCCCCCTGCTCGCCGCGAGGCGGCCGCGCAGATCCTGATCATTCGCTTAGTGTGGTGCTGTCACAGGGCGGTTCGTCGCGGACGAGACCGCTTAAACACGAAGCGACAAGGATGATTCGATGTCGGCGAACCGCAGGGTGCGCAGAGGGGCGGCGGTTCTGTCTGCCGCAGTGCTGGTCGGGGTGGCGGGATGCTCGAACGGTGGCGGTGATGACGCCGACGAGGTCGAGCTCACCGAATACGAGAGCACGGACCTCACAGCTCCACCGATCGATCTGGACAGCACCGACGATGATCGGTCCGACGAGTACTTCTTCGTCGGGCCGAAGTCGCAGGAGACCGGTCTGTGGTCCGGGAAGCTGATCGTCGACGAGGACGGGGAGCCGGTGTGGATCCAGGAGGACGAGGAGTCCGACGGCTCCTCGGAGCCCACGGCCGGCTGGGACATGCGCGTCCAGGAGTACGAGGGCGAGAAGGTCCTCACCTGGTGGGAGGGCATCGTCGACACGCCCCTGGCCGAGGGCGAGGTCGTCGTCGTCGACGACTCCTACGAGGAGATCGCGCGGGTCGGCATGGGCAATGATCTGCCGCACCGGATGGTCGACCTCCACGAGACGACGATCACCGACGAGGGCACGATGCTGCTGATGGCCTACGTCCCGAAGCAGGCGGACCTCACGGAGATCGGTGGGGAGTCCGACGGCTGGGTCTGGGACGGGGTCGTCCAGGAGGTCGATATCGAGACGGGCGAGGTCCTGCTCGACTGGAGCTCGCTCGACCACATCCCGGTCACGGACTCCGAGCGTGAGTTCGAGGATGACGCGGGGACCGAGGACAAGCCCTACGACTACTTCCACGGCAACTCCGTCTCTGTCGACGACGACGGTTCGCTGCTGGTGGACGCGCGCAACACCCATGCCTTCTACAACGTCGACCGCGAGTCGGGTGGCGTGAACTGGACGCTGGGCGGGAAGTCGTCGGACTTCGAAGCCGACGACGACCTGTACTTCGCGTGGCAGCACGATGTCGAGCGCTCGCCCGACGGCACGATCACGCTGTTCGACAATCAGTCGTCGCCCACGCTGGGCGATTCGTCCCGCGGCATGAAGATCGACGTGGACACCGACGAGATGACAGCGGAGCTCGTCCAGGAGTTCCTGCCTCCCGTTCCCCGCATCGCCGCGAACCAGGGCAGCTACCAGGAGCTCGAGGACGGACGCGTCGTGATCGGCTGGGGAGCCTTGCCGTCGTTCACGGAGTACTTCGCCGACGGTGAGGTCCTGCGCGACGGGACGGTGGGTGCGGACTCGAACTACCGCGCGTACCTCTCCGAGTGGGAGGCGACACCGACCGAGCCGCCCGCGGCGGACAAGAAGACCGAGGACGACCAGACCACCGTCTACGCCTCGTGGAACGGCGCGACGGAGGTCGCGCAGTGGCGCGTGCTCGGCGGCCCCGACGCTGGTGCGCGCACCGAGCTCGCGACGGCGGAGCGTGCGGGCTTCGAGACGCCGATCCCGCTGCCCGAGGACGCGGACAGCGTCGTCGTCGAAGCGCTCGACGAGGACGGCGAGGTGCTGGGCAGCGCGACTGCCGACTGACGGCGAACACCCGGTGAACCCGGGTGAACCCCGGGAGGCTCAGCGGCGCATGAGATGAAGAGTCCATGAACGGCAACGGCTCTTGCAGGAATCCGCTGTCCTGCAAGAGCCGTTGCCGTTAGTGTTCAGGGCATGACCCTCCACGAGCGCATCGAGACACAGCGCGGTCGCCTCACCAGGACCGACCGGGCACTCGTCGACGTCCTCCTGTCCTCGCCTGAGGACGCCGTGCACTGGAGCGGGGACGACTTGGCGGGTCATGCCGGCTCCCACCCCGCCGCGGCGACGCGCCTGGCCCAGAAGCTGGGCTTCGAGGGCTACCCGCACCTGCGGGAGGAGCTGCGGCAGGAGCGGCGCGAAGCTCAGAAGCCGCTGCGCGGGGCCGGCGACCGTATGCGCGCAGAACTGGCGGAGCATCACACGGGCACGGTGCTCGACACGTTCCTGCGCGCGGAGGTCGAATCATTGGCCGCCGTCGCGGAATGCGTCGACCAGGCACATCTGGACCAGATCGCCGACGCCATCGCCGCGGCGGACACCGTGCACGTGTTCGCCCGCGGCAACGCGAACGTCCTCACGGAGCTGGTCGAACGCAGACTCCGGCGCTTCGGCACCCGCGTCGTCGTGCTGGACGGGGATGGGCGCGAGCTCGCAGAGCGTCTCACAGCACTCACCGAACATGATCTGGTCCTGGCGTTCGCCTTCCGCCGACCGCCGAGGCTGCTGACACGGCTGCTCGCGCACGCCGCGGCAGTCGGCGCACGATCCGTGCTCGTGACCGACACCCTCCACACCCTCGATCCCGCTCCGGATGTGCTCGTGGCCGCGCGTCGCAGCGACCGCGACGGATTCTCCTCCCTGACCGTTCCCATGGCAGTGGCGAACGCACTCGTCCTCACGCTCGCCCACAGACATCCCGACCGGACCCTGCCTGCTCTCGACAGGCTCGATTCGCTGCTGCGCACGTTCGAGTGACACCACCGGGCTCCGCCCGGACACCGCGCCCGAGGTCCCCGAGCCCGGGTCTCACCACCTTCCGCACCCACTGACCTTCGTCGACCCTGCCCACTCACCGCCACGTCCTCGTCTCGTGACACCCACACTCGTGCCTCCCACGGATCCCTGAAGGAGTCCTCATGCTCAAGCGTCGCCTCGCCCTTGCCGTCGCCGTTCCCCTGACCCTCGGCCTCGCCGCCTGCGGTGGCGGATCGCCGGAGACGGAGCCGGCCTCGGCCTCCGATGCCTCTGCCGCCCACGAATACGACTCGTTCAGCCATGACGAGCTCGTCGCCGCTGCCGAGGAGGAGGGCGAGGTGACCGTCTACTCGTTCACCTCACGCATCGCCGCGGTCGAGGAGGCGTTCGAAGCGGAGTACCCCGGCATCGACCTCATCGGCCACGACATCTCGTCGACCGAGCAGATCACCCGTCTGTCCTCCGAGGCGGAGGCGGGCGCTCCCTCTGCCGATGTCGCCTACATCTCCGACGCCCCGGTCGTCCTCTCCGAGCTCGTGGAGACGGGGATCCTCACCGGCTACGTGCCCGAGCGCGTCGCGGACACCGTGCCGCAGGAGTACCAGGAGCCGCTGCTGGCCAATCGCCTGTCGACGAAGATCCTCATGTACAACGAGGAGGCCCACCCCGACGGCAGCCCGATCGAGAACCTCTGGGAGCTCACGGAGGAGGAGTGGAACGGGAAGGTCGTCATGGTCGATCCGAACGTCCGCGGCGACTACCTCGACCTCATGACGGAGATCGTCCTCCAGTCCGATGCGATGGCGGAGGCCTACGAATCCCACACGGGCGAGGCCATCGAGCTCGACGGCACCCAGAACGCCGGCGAGGAGTTCCTCAAGCGCCTCTACGCGAACGGCCTGGTGCTGGTCGACGATACGGACAACGTGAATGCGGCCGTCGGCGCCACGGACCAGGATGATCCTCCGGTGGGCATCACGTCCTACTCGGACCGCCGTGACAACGAGGAGGAGGGCTGGGCGCTCCAGGCCTCCCTGGACACCGAACCGGCTCTGGGCATCACCTTCCCCGCCTCCATCGGCATGGTCCAGGATTCGGCGAACCCCGCGGGTGCCCGCCTCGTCGCCGACTTCCTCATGGGGGACGACTCGGCCACCGGCGGTGCCGGGTACGAGCCGTTCTACGTCCCCGGCGACTACCCGGTCCGCACGGACGTGGACGCGCCGGAGGATGCCGCTCCCCTCGAGGAGCTGGGCGCCTGGGACATCGACCCGGCCGCCACCGCGGAGTCCCGCGGTGAGGTGTCCGACTTCCTCCTGTCCCTGTCCTGATCCCCGCCCCGCCGCCGAGGTGCCGGTCACCGCACGGATGACCGGCACCTCGGCGGCGGGCCCGACGTCGGAAGGCGGCGCATGACGCACGCACCTCCCGCACCGGCCCGCACGCGGACGACGCCGTCGTCCCCGACCGGTGCACGACCGCCGAGGCGCCGGCCCCTCGCGATGCCCGGTCCCACCGTCGTCCTCGCGTGGGGGACGCTGGCGGTCCTCGCCGTACTGGTCATCGCACCCCTGGTCGGACTGCTCAACACGACGTTCGCGGCCGACGGCAGAGACGCCTGGGGAGACGTCTTCGCCAGCCGGATCTCCGAGAACCTGCTCTGGCGCCCGCTGGGCAACTCCCTGCTGATGGGGGTGGCGACGGCGCTGCTGTCGACGATCGTAGGCGGCTTCCTCGCCTGGGTCGTCGTGATGACCGACCTGCCCGGTCGGAAGATCCTGGGTGTGCTCGCGACGATCCCGTTCGCGCTGCCGAGCTTCGCGCTGGCGCTCGCGTGGGAGTCGGTCTTCCGCAACGACCTCGTCGGTGGGTCCGTGGGCGTGCTCGCGGCGTGGGGCCTCGCGGTGCCCGACTGGCTGGCGTGGGGGCCGGTGCCGGTGGCGCTCACGCTGACCGCGCACTACTTCTCGCTGTCCTTCATGCTCATCGCCGCATCGCTGGCCAGTGTGAACGGGGACATCCTCGAAGCGGCGGAGATGACGGGAGCGTCACGGTTCGCCGTCGCGAAGGACATCGCGCTGCCGGTCGTCACACCGGCGATCATCTCCGGTGCACTGCTGGCGTTCGCAGAAGGAGTCTCGAACTTCGTCACCCCCGCCCTCCTGGGACTGCCGGTGCGGTTCCACACCCTGTCCACGCGGCTCTACGGCTCGATCACGACGGGTGACACGTCACGCGGATACGTCCTGTCGATCGTCCTCATCGTCGTCGCGGCGATGGTCATGTACGCCTCGACGCGGGTGACCGGTCGCGGCAGTCGGTTCGAGACGATCAGCGGCAAGGGCGGTCGCCGCCGGACCACGCGGATGGGCCCGTGGGCGTGGCCGGTGGCTGCGATCGCGTGGGCCATCGCGGCCTGCACGACGGTGCTTCCGGGACTGGTGCTCGTCGCCTCGTCGCTCACCCGGCGGACGAATGACTTCGCGTCCGGCCTGACCCTCCACTACTGGCTGGGCGAGTCGGATCCCGCGCTCGCCCAGGGGCAGCGGGGTGTCCTGCGCAACCCGCAGATCCTCGATGCGGCGTGGAACACCGTGCTGCTGGGAGTCGCCGTCGCGGTGTGCGCCGGCATCCTGGGGCTGCTCATCGCCTACGTCCTCACACGATCGTCGGGCCCACGCTGGCTCACCGGGACGCTGAGCGTCGTGAGCTTCGTGCCGTTCCTCATCCCGGGCATCGCGCTGGGTGCCGCCTTCATCGCACAGTTCGGCGCATCGTGGGGACCGTTCCCCAGCCTGTACGGGACGTTCGCGATCCTGGTGCTGGCAGGCGTCGCGGCGACGATCCCCTTCGCAGTGCGCTCCGGGACCGCGGCGATGAGCCAGGTGTCCCGCGACGTCGAGGATTCGGCGGTCATGGCGGGGGCCGGCCTGTTCCGCCGCCTGCGGTCGATCGTCGCACCGCTCACCGCACGCGGACTGCTGACCGGGGGAGTGCTGGTGTTCGTGCAGATGGTGCGCGACCTGAGCCTCGTGGTGCTGCTGGCGACACCGGCCATGCCCGTCCTCGCGGTGCTGACCTACCAGTACTCGTCGGAGAACTTCACCCAGCTGGCGAACGCGGTCACCGTCCTCATCGCGGTGATCTCCGTGGGCGCGACGCTCCTGGTCAGACGCTTCGAGAAGGCCTCACAGCCCTGGAGCGATGACGGATGACGGCGCACCCTTCCCGGACGCACGACGACAAGCCCCGCGACGACAAGACCCGCGACAATCTGACCCCGAGAAGTGAACGGAGCACGACGATGCAGATGGATGCGCCGACGACGGCGGTCGACGACAGAGCGGATCCTGATGGGGTCGCTTCCGATGCCGCGGGTGGTGGACGCGCAGCATCGCTCACGCTCGAGGGGCTCACGAAGCGGTTCGGCGGCGCTGCGGCCGTCGACGGCATATCGCTGCACGTGCCCGCCGGATCCTTCCTCGTCCTGCTGGGACCGTCCGGATGCGGGAAGTCGACGACTCTGCGCATGCTCGCCGGCCTCGAGGACCCGTCCGCCGGCGAGATCATGTTCGGCGAGAGACTGATCGCCCGCGGTTCCGGTGCATCGGTGCCGGCGAGCAAGCGCAATGCCGGTCTCGTGTTCCAGTCGTACGCGCTGTGGCCGCACAAGACGGTCGCCCAGAACGTGGAGTGGCCGCTGACAGTGGCGAAGGTGCCGCGCACGCGCCGGGACGAGAGAGTGGCCCAGGTGCTGGAGCTCCTGGGCATCGAGGCGCTCGCCTCTCGCTACCCCGGGGAGATCAGCGGCGGGCAGCAGCAGCGCACCGCGATCGCACGGATGATCGCGCCGGAACCGGAGATGCTGCTGTTCGACGAGCCGCTGTCCAACCTGGACGCGAAGCTGCGGGTGGAGACGCGCAGCGAACTCATGCGCATCCACCGGGCGACCGGTGCGACGAGCGTCTACGTCACGCACGACCAGGTCGAGGCGATGACGATGGCCACGCACATCGCGCTGATGCGCGACGGCCGGATCGAGCAGTTCGGGACGCCGCGCGAACTCATCGAGGAGCCGGCGACGGCCTTCGCCGCGACGTTCATGGGCACTCCGCCCGCGAACGTGATCGACGGCGTCGTGCGGGATGGCCGACTGCTGCTGGCGGGAGTGGACGTCGGACAGGCGCCGGAGGGTGTCAGCGGTACTGTGCGAGCCCTCTACCGATCGGGATCTCTGACGCTCGCGGAACCGGGAGAGGCCGGCGCGGTGCTGGAGGGCACGCTGGTCGATCAGGTGCCGATGGCCGAGCGCTGGGTCGTGGGCATCGATGTGGCTGAGGGCACGCGCGTGCATGTGACGGCCGATGCCCCGAGCGGTGCAGTGACCGGTGGGCCCGTGGGGGTGCGGCTTCCGGCTGCGCCCGAGGCGTGCTTCGACGAGCACGGGGAACGGTTCCCCAACAGGCACCGTGACCCGTCGGATGTGGAGAGTGGCCGATGATCCGCGTGGCGTTGATCCGTCATGGGGAGACGGCGTGGAACGGCGAACGACGGCTGCAGGGGCAGAAGGACATCGCCCTGTCCGCTGCGGGTCGGGGCCAGGCGCGCAGTCTGGCGGCTGCGATCGCAGCGGTGGCACCCGACAGAGTCGTCGTCTCCGGTCTGAGGAGGACCGCGGAGACTGCGCAGGAACTGGGTCTCGAGCCGGACGCGTGCGACAGCAGGTTGGACGAGGCGTCGCTGGGAGAGTGGGAAGGACGGTACTCGGCTGATATCCGTGCCGACAGTCCGGAGGCGTACGCGGCGTGGCGCGCCGGCAGGCTCACACCACCGGGCGGGGAATCGTTCGAGCAGCTCACGAGCCGCGTGACGGCGGGGCTGCTCGGGGCGGCAGCAGACTGTGCGGAGGCGGGCGGCGAGGCGCTGGTGATCGTCACGCACGGCGGCCCGGTCCGCGCGATGCTCGCGGAGCTGGTCGGTCTTGATCCTGCGCGTGCGGTCCACAGCCATCCTGCAGGTCTCAGCCTGCTGGACGTGGATTTGCACACGCAGGATGTGAAGCTGCGGCTCTACAACTACTCACCGGTGGTGCTGGATCCGGATCCAGCGGACTGAATGCGCCGCGGCCCGTGCACTCCCAGTGGGGGAGTGCACGGGCCGCGGCACATCGGGTGGAGAACCGTCAACTGGAGAACAGACGGATGGGGACCCGACAGACGTTCTCAGTGACGGGCGGAACGACGTGGACCTGCAGGAGGGGTGTCACCGTCCGTCGTGCGGAGGAACCACTCATTGGCCTTCGGCAACCAGAAGAACGCGACCATGAGGAGCGACAGGATGTTGGTCACGACGCTGCCCGCGCCCCCGGATTCGAGCCCGGCGGCCGTGAGGATGATCGAGTAGACGATGCTCGCAAGCGTGATGGCGGTGAGTGCGAGGCGTGCCCATTCCGCGCCTTCTCGGAGCTTGAGCGTCATGAAGAGCTGAACGACCATCATGACGAGCACGAACACCATGGTCGCGACGAAGAGCAGGACCATTCCCCAGCGGACACCGCCGAAGATGCCGACCATGCCGGTCGCGACGAGCGTGAACGGGTTGATGAGCACGCCGAATGCGATGACCGCGATGGAGAAGAACCACATCACGATCGCCAGGACGGTTCCGACGAGCCAGACCCAGTAGCCGATCCGTGCGTCCATCGGCATATGTGCCGTCTGGAAGATGCTGCCGAAGCCCTGACGGAACGACGGCTTCGCTGCGGCGACGGTCTTCGGCCATGCAGTGGGCATGCGGAAGCGGTAGTCCGTGAAATCGAAGTACTCGTTCTTCGGTGCTGTGCCGGCGGAGTTCCCGGTGTCGGGACCCTGCTCGTACGGCGGCTGATGACCGTGGGGTGCCTGGCTGTACCCGGGCTGCTGACCGTACCCGGACTGCTGGGAGTAGCCGGGCTGCTGGGTGTAACCGGGGTGCTGGGCATAGCCCGACTGCGGGTGGGCCTGGCCTGAGTGGGGCGGGCTGTTGTAGCCGGGTGCCTGGACGTAGGGCGCCTGTGGCTGCTGGTGCTGCGGGTATCCAGGCTGTGGGTGCTGGGCCTCGCTGTGAAGCGGCTGGGCTGGATTCTGCTGGCCGTATGCGGGGGCTTGCGGCGGCAGAGTGCCGCGATGCTGTGAGTCGCCGGCGGAGGACGGATCGGTGGTCACGTTCGACTGCCTTCTGAGGTCGGAAGCATGGGGTGGCGGCTGATGTGGGAGAACACGAGACATCCCGGCGCCACCCAGGACGCTATCAGCGAACGTGCAAGGCTCTTACAGGTGGGGCTTGGGGTGAGCGCCATCGGCCGGGCTGAACTCCCGTGCGGTGAGTCCGCGCGTGCGGGTGGAGAGTTCTTCAGGGTCGGCGAGCGGTGTGTCGGAGACCCCCGTTGCAGACAGCTTCCGTGCAGTGGGGAGGAACCGCGACTCGAAGGAGCCGACCAGGCGGTTGTAGTCTTCGACGCTCCTGTCCAGGCTGGAGCCCATCCGCGTGAGGTGCTCAGTGAGCGTCACGACACGGTTGTGGAGATCGCGGCCCAGGTCCAGGATCTGGTGGGCGCTGCGGCTGAGATCGGCCTGCTGCCAGTTGAGCGCGACGGTCTTCAGCAGCCCCAGCAGGGTCGAAGGAGACGCGAGGACCACGCCTGCCGACAGGGCGTCGTCGATCAGTGAAGGATCTTCCTGGCCTGCTGCCGCGAGGAGTCCGTCGGAGGGGATGAAGCACACGACGAAGCGAGGAGCGGGGGTGAATGCCTGCCAGTACGACTTCTTCGACAGAGCCGTGACGTGCCTCCTGACGGCACGGGCTTGTGCACCCGCCACAGCAGTGCCGTCCGCGTCGGTCTCCAGACCGCTGAGAGGTGCCTTCGCGTCAATGACGATGTGCGCATCCCCGGGAAGATCGATGACCATGTCCGGACGGATGCGTCCGGCATCGGTGGTGGCAGTGACCTCCACGTTGAAATCGATGTGCTCCGTCATCCCCGAGAGCTCCACGATGCGCCGCAGCTGGACCTCGCCCCAATCTCCGCGACTGCCGCCGGCCGACAGTGCTGTGAGCAGGCCGTGCGTGGAGGTCTGGAGCTGCTGGTTCTGGACAGCCAGCTGGCGCAGCTGCTCATCGAGTCCTGCAAGTCGTGCCGTCTGCTGACGGTCCTGTCCTGCCACGTGCTGGGAGAGGGCGCGGACGTCGGAGGTGAGGGGGCCGACCGCGGCGGTGAGCTCACCGGCGACCTGGGCGTCGGCCTCGAGCGCCTCCGTCCGTTCCGACAGGATCTGCGCAGTCGTCTCCGCACGGACCAGTCGGTCCTGGGTCTGTGCATGCGCACGCGTTCGGCCCAGCCACCAGCCGATGGCGATGCCGACGGCGAGGACGAGCACGAGAGCCACGGAGAGGGTGATCGCTTCCATGGTGACCATGCAAGCACGAGCCGCGGACATGACCGACTAGACTCTCCTCCTGTGGCTCTTACTATCGGAATCGTCGGACTGCCCAACGTCGGCAAGTCGACCATGTTCAATGCACTGACCAAGAATCAGGTTCTCGCCGCGAACTACCCGTTCGCGACGATCGAGCCGAACGTGGGCGTGGTCCCGCTGCCCGACCCCAGGCTGGGTCGGCTCGCGGAGATCTACGGGTCGGAGAAGATCCTCCCGGCGACCGTGAGCTTCGTGGACATCGCCGGCATCGTCCGCGGCGCCTCGGAGGGGGAGGGCCTGGGCAACCAGTTCCTCGCGAACATCCGTGAGGCGGAGGCCATCTGCCAGGTCATCCGTGCGTTCTCGGACGAGGACGTCGTGCACGTCGACGGCAAGATCTCGCCCTCGGACGACATCGACACGATCAACACCGAGCTTGTGCTCGCCGACCTCCAGACGCTCGAGAAGGCGCAGCCGCGCATCGAGAAGGAGGTCAAGCAGAAGAAGACCGATCCAGCAGTCCTCGAAGCGATGACCGCAGCGCAGGCGATCCTCGAGGAGGGGCGCACGCTGTTCCAGGCGATGGGCGACGGGTTCGACGTCGGGCCGCTGGAAGATCTGCAGCTCATGACGACGAAGCCGTTCCTCTACGTCTTCAACGTCGATGACGACATCCTGGCCGACGATGCGAAGAAGGACGAGCTGCGTGCGCTCGTCGCGCCGATCGAGGCGATCTTCCTCGACGCGAAGTTCGAGGCGGAGCTCGCTGAGCTGGACGAGGACGAGGCTGCGGAGATGCTCGAGATGAGCGGCCAGGATGAGGCCGGCCTGGATCAGCTCGCCCGGGTGGGCTTCGACACGCTGGGACTGCAGACGTACCTCACCGCCGGTCCGAAGGAGTCCCGCGCGTGGACGATCGGGAAGGGCTGGACTGCTCCGCAGGCTGCCGGTGTCATCCATACGGACTTCCAGAAGGGCTTCATCAAGGCCGAGGTCGTGTCCTTCGCGGACCTGGACTCATTGGGTTCGATGGCCGATGCGAAGGCGGCAGGCAAGGTCCGCATGGAAGGCAAGGACTACGTCATGGCGGACGGCGACGTGGTCGAATTTAGATTTAATGTCTAATAAGGGTCTCTGACCAGGGATTTTATCTTCTCGGCCTCCGGTTGGGTTCGATGGACAGGTTCCGCTTTACCATCAGGTGCTAAGCGTTTGTCCCGCTGACCTGGGACTTTGATCGGTCTCTGCGGAGCTCTCGCAGAGGCCGATTCTCGTTGTCGCGTTGCGGTAGCGTCTCTGGCGAGTGGCTTCGGCTGGGCAGTTCTGCGGCGGGTTCAAGTTGTTCGACCCGCGATCTCGCGGAAGGTGCGCTGACTCAAAAATCTGTCTGACTCATAAGTCGGTTATCCAACAACGCTTTGGTTCACTGGGGCAGGTCTCGTTCCGCCAGAGTGCGAGTGATTTCGTCCCGCTAGCAGCTCGCTCCCATGAGCCGCTGGTGGGGGCGTGAGGAAGGAACTGGTGACAACTGATCGTTAGTGCCGGGAGGCGCTGGCGGGGAGGATGTCATCATGCCCGGTCCCTATCCCAGAGAGTTCCGCGAGGACGTCGTTGCGGTTGCTCGCAGCCGCGAAAGCGGCGTCACCATCAAGCAGATCGCCGTCGACTTCGGTATCAGCGAAGCGACGTTGCAGAACTGGCTCCGCCAAGCAGACGTCGAGGACGGCAACCGTCCCGGTCAGACGGCTGCGGACGCTGCCGAGGCTCGCGAGTTGAAGAAGCGGATCCGGTTGCTCGAGCAGGAGAACGAGGTTCTCCGGCGGGCGGCAGCGTATCTGTCGCAGGCGAACCTGCGGCTTGGTGGCTCCCCAAAATGACGTACCCGCTCGTATCTGAGCTCGCCGACGCGGGGATCCCCGTGACGGTGTCGTGCCGGGTTCTCAAGCTCGCCCGCCAGCCCTACTACCGGTGGCGCAACGACCCCGTCCGGGACGCGGACGTGCTCCGCGCATATCGGATCAACGCGCTGCACGACGCGCACCACGAGGACCCGACGTTCGGCTACCGATACCTCGCCGACGAGGCCCGCCGAGCGGGGTGGCGGATGAGCCGCCGGACGGCGTGGAAGCTGTGCTCGCAGGCGGGGATTCTCTCGTCCGCGCAACGCCGGCGACGCGGGAAGGGGAAGAAGGCCGGGCCGCCCGTGTTCGACGACCACGTCCAGCGCGTGTTCCGCGCCGATGCACCGAACCGGCTCTGGCTCACGGACATCACGGAGCACTGGACGAGCGAAGGCAAGCTCTACTGCTGCGCGATCAAGGACGTGTTCTCCAACCGAATCGTCGGGTACTCGATCTCAGATCGGATGACCGCGAAACTCGCCGTAGACGCCGTCCGAAACGCTGTCGCGCGCCGCGGTGAGGTCGCCGGCTGCATCCTGCACGCCGACAGGGGCAGCCAGTTCCGCAGCCGAGCCATGGCCCGCGAGTTGCGCCGCCACGACATCGTCGGATCGATGGGAAGAGTCGGCGCTACGGGGGACAACGCGGCCATGGAGTCGTTCTGGTCACTGCTGCAAACGAACGTCCTCAACCAGCAGCGGTGGGCGACCCGGCAGGAGCTGCGACTCGCCATCGTCGTTTGGATCGAGCGGAAGTATCACCGCCAGCGCGCCCAGGACACCCTCGGCGGCTTGACGCCCATCGAGTTCGAAGCCAAGCTAGCCGAGCCGCTCACACTCGCGGCCTAAACCGAACCTGTCACCAGTTCCTTCCTCACGCCCAGCTCAGCGATGCCGGCATCACAGTCCCCGTGGTGTGCATCGCTGGCTTTGGTTGATCCAGCAGCGCCCGGTATTGGCTCACCTGACAATGTTAGGGGTTTCGGATCGCGTCGAGATTGCTTGATAAGGTGGTTCGATGTCTGACGTGAAAGTGCGATCGGTGCAAGCTGTATCAACGCTTTCTCTAGCGTTGGCGGGAGTGCTGTTGCTGCCAGGGTGCTCGACGGCAAGTTCGTTCGAGGCCGAGCTTGAGGATATCTCTTCGAAAAGTAGAACGTTTAATTTGCCTTCGAGTGTCGGTGGCGACATGGCTTGGGATGAGTTGCTCATCGTCTGTCCTTACGCCGAGCCGAAGGGCGATGTTCATCCAGTGCTTGCCGCTGCAGCTTCTGAAGTAGATGCCGACAGCTCTGACGACTTGCAGTGGCTAATATTCCGCAGCAACGAGGACGTCAGCACTCTCGAACTGTCCCGCATCGACTTTGATTTCTGCTCACGTTCCTTCTCTGCTGAAGAGACGTTCAAGCCGGAGGCCCAGTGGGAAATGATCGAAGATGACGGGGCTTCCGTGATCGTACCCGCGGAGTAACGCGTTTTAGCGGCTCTTCCGGTTTCAGAGTGCGTTGACTCGGTTCGATAGCTGTCCGGAGTGGAGCAGGCAGCGTAGTACGTAGTGCCCGAAGTTCCTGAAACCCAGGCCGATACCTCGCAGATGCTCGAGGCGTCCGTTGATCGCCTCGACCGGACCGTTCGATGCGCCTCCACGTTCGAAGAACGCCAGCACCTGCGCCCGTTTCCGCCACAGCGTCCTGCCTAGTTGAGCAAGCTCTTCAAGTCCGTGCGGCAGGCCCCTGCGCAATTGGTCGATCACCGTCTGCATGAGCCGCCTGCCGGTCTTCCGGTCGGGATGCTGATAGGCATCGATGACGTCCTGGTAGACCAGATACGTCACCTCCAAAGCGATGTGATCGTCGTGCTCGGCCCACAGCCGCTCCAGCCGATCTGTGCCCCTCTTCTTCAGCAGAGATCTCCTCGTCAGCAGAGTCCGTCGCCCCTGATAGAGGAGGTCTTTCTTCCGGCCGCGATGTCCATGGATCTGCTGCTGCAAGCGTTGTCTGCAGGCGGTGAGCTTCTGCCCGGCGAGTTGGACGACGTGGAAGGGATCCATCACCGGCACGGACTCCGGCAACGACTCTGTAGTCGCGCTGTGGTAGCCGGCGAACCCGTCCATCGTGACGACCTTGACCCCGTCGCGGAATGCTGGGGAACGCTCCTGCAGCCAGGTGGTCACGACTCTGGCGGAACGTCCCGCTTTGACATCGAGCAGACGCGCCCGGCCGGTGCCGTCGATGAGTGGAGTCAGGTCCACGAAGATCGTCGCGAAGGAATCTTTGCCCTGTCCGCGTACGTGCTTCCAGCAGTGCTCATCGATCCCGAGGACCCGGACTCCCGCCAGATGGTCAGGATGGGCGTAGATCAGCGATTTCGCTGCGTTGGTGGCCAGGT
>NZ_FXZF01000011.1:0-133767 GCF_900169375.1 Brevibacterium sp. Mu109 | reverse complement strand
CAGGCGTGGGACACCACCCCGATCGCTGACTCGCCCCGACCACCACCCACAGCTGTCGAGATGCCCGTACCCGCACCCCTCGAGCAGTCCTCGACCCCGGCTGCGACGCCGGTTCCCGCGCCGCTGTCGGATCGTGCGCAGGCCCGCATCAAGAAGAACGATCCAGAGGGCAAACGGCATCGCATCGTGGGAAAGAACGGCGCTATCAGCGTCAAGGGGATCATCTTCCAGGTCTCGCATCCACACGCCGGCCACGGCGTCCTCGTCGTGTGGGACCCCACAGGAGTGAAGTTCATCGACGAGGCCGGCGTGATCCTTGCTGAGCACGCCTGGCCGCCAGCAGGCGTTCGCTATGCCTCTGGGCACGGGCCGGATCCGACTGGCAGGCGTGGAGGTCGACCACGGAAGAATCTCAGAGTGTCACCGAAGTCCTGAGACATGAACTGTCACCGATGTCCTGATACAGAACTGTCACCGATGTCTCGAGACATCACAGTCTCGTCGTTTCGAGGTGATGTCAGCCCGCGGCAGGAGAGGGCGCGGATGCGAGCCGCTGTCCCGCCGCTGCACCCTCACCGAACGCACCCCGGTACTGCGCGGCCGGGTGGCGGTCCGGCAGGCGGTCGCTGCCGAAGATGCGGCCGCGCAGCGTCGTGGCCTCCCCGTACTCGGTCTTCGCGAGACCCCGCTCCTGCAGGGTGGGCAGCAGATCGTCGATGAACTCCTCGTAGCTGCTGGGCAGGCGCCAGTTCACGACGTTGATCCCGTCGACGCCGGCATCGCGCCATTCCTCCAGCGAATCCGCGATCTGCTCCGGGGTGCCCACGACCGTGCGGCCGATCATCCGCTCGCGGGCCAGGTCGCCCAGGACCGGTTCACGGCCCAGTCCGGCGCGCAGCCACTCGACGTGGCCACGGCCCCCGTTGTTCGGGATCGCGGACAGGGGAGTGTCCGCCGGCAGCCTGGACCCATCCGGCTGGATGCCGAGCGACGCGTGGGTGGCGTAGCCGGTGTCCGACGCGTACTCGTGGAGCTCCGCCTCCTTCGCCTTCGCCTCGGCCTCAGTCGACCCGATGACGAAGCTCATGCCCGGGAAGAACCGGATGTCATCAGCATGGCGGCCTGCGGCGACCGCCTGCGCACGGGTCTTCGCGATGTGGTCGCGGGCGACCTCCGGATTCGGAGGAGCGATGAACACGGCCTCCGCGTGTCGCGCCGCGAATGCGATGCCGCGCGGTGAGCCGCCCGCCTGGAACAGCAGCGGCGTGCGCTGGGGGCTGGGCGAGGGCAGATGCGGGCCCTCGACCCGGTAGCGCTCGCCCTCGTGGTGGATCTTGTGGATCTTCGCAGGGTCGGAGTATCGGCCGCCCTCGCGGTCGACCAGCACGGCGTCCTCGTCCCACGAGCCCTCCCACAGCTTGTAGGCGACGTCGACGTACTCCTCCGCCCACTCGTAGCGCGCATCGTGCTCCACCAGCGCGTCCAGCCCGAAGTTGCGGGCGGCGTTCTCCTGCGTCGAGGTCACGATGTTCCACGCGATCCGGCCCTTCGAGAGGTGATCGAGCGTCGAGATCTGACGGGCGAAGTTGAACGGGTGGTTCTGCATGACATTCGAGGTCGTGGCCAGTCCGATCCTCTCCGTCACCGCGGCGAGCGCACCCAGCAGGACGGTGGGGTCGTTGCTGGGGATCTGCAGGCCCTCGTGCACGTTGTCGGTGTAGACGCCGTCGGCGGGTCCGTAGAGGCCGGACACATCCGCGAAGAACATCGCGTCGAAGAGGCCGCGCTCCAGCGTGCGGGCGAGGTCGACCCACAGGTCGAGGCCCTCGAACTCGGTCTGCCGAGCGTCCGGGTGGCGCCACTGCCCGTGCTGAATATGCGACGGGGTGTTCATGAGGAACGCGTTGAAGAGGAGTGGTCGGGTCATGGTCATGCCTCCGTGGGTGTGGTGGTGGATGTGGTCGCGAGCCCCAGTGCGCTGTCGACCAGGGTCTGTGTGTATGGGTGCTGGGGGTCCTCGAAGATGGACCGCGGGTGGCCCTCCTCGACGACCGCGCCGTCCTTCATGACGAGCACGCGGTCGCTCAGGTGTGCGATCACTCCCAGGTCGTGGGAGATGAAGAGGCAGCTGAGCCCCGTCTGCGCCCGCAGGTCGTGGACCAGGTCGAGGATCTGGGCCTGGATGGAGACATCGAGCGCGGACACCGCCTCGTCGAGCACGAGGACATCGGGCGACCCCGCCAGCGCCCGGGCGATCGCCACCCGCTGCCGCTGACCGCCCGACAGAGTGCCCGGATCCCGGTCGGCCACGGCCGCTGTGAGGCCCACTGCCTCGAGCAGCTGCTCGACAGTGGCCTCTGCGCGGGAATCCGCCTGAGCGTCTGCTCGCTTCGCCGCACGGATCGCGTCGTCGAGGATGCGACGCACCGACCACCGCGGGTCGAACGAGCTGAGCGGGTCCTGCCACACGACGGACAGTCGGTGCCTCAGCACCCGCCGCCGCGCCTCCGCTGCGTCGGACCAGTCCTCGCCCAGCAGGCGGACGTGCCCGTCATCCAGGTCCTCGAGCCCGAGCACGATCCGCCCCGTCGTCGACTTCCCCGAACCTGATTCTCCGACGATGCCCAGCACCTCGCCGCGGCCCAGCGTGAAGGTCACGTCGTCGACTGCGACCCGGCGCTCGCCGCCGGGCGTCCGAAAGGACTTGCGCGCGCCTCGCACCTCGAGCACCGGCACTGGCTCGAGCACCGGCACTGGCTCGAGCACTGGTGCTGGCTCGGTAACCGGCGCCGAGGCCCCGGCCGGCTCGTGTGCCTGACCCTCGCCTGCGAGCCTCCGTCCCCGCGTGTGCGGGCCGGGGATCGCCTGGATGAGAGCGCGGGTGTACGGGTGCCGGGGGGAGGAGAGGATCTGCTCGGGGGTGCCCTGCTCGACGACCTCGCCTGCTCGCATGACCAGCACCTCGTCCGCGAGCTCCGCGACGACGGCTAGGTCGTGGCTGATGAGGATCAGCGACTGACCGGCTGCGCGCCGCTGCGCGAGCAGCTCGAGGACCTGGGCCTGGACTGTGGCGTCCAGGGCGGTGGTGGGCTCGTCGGCGACGAGGACCTCGGGGCCGGCTGCCAGGGCCGAGGCGATGAGAGCCCGCTGCCGCAGACCGCCGGACAGCTGGGCCGGTCGTTCCCGGGCGCGCAGTTGAGGCTCCGGCACACCCGCATCCGCGAGCAGGCGGTGGACGTGGTCCTTCCGCGCGCGGCGGGAGAGCCCCGTATGTATGCGCAGCGCCTCGTCGATCTCCGCACCGACCCGCCGCAGCGGATCGAGCGACACCAGCGCGTCCTGGAGCACGAACCCGATCCGCCCGCCGCGCACCCGCCGCCACTCCCGCGGGGTGAGGCGCAGCAGATCGAGGTCATCCTTGTCGTCCAGGCCACCCCTGTGGTCCAGGTCCTTCCGGCCATCCGGGTGTTCCCGGTCCTCCCATTGCCCGGGGTCCCCGTCACCCGCAGCCTGCCCTCCACTCAGCACCAGGCGCTGCGCGCTCACCTGCGCGCCGGCGCCGGTGAGGCCCACGAGGGTGCGTGCGGTGAGGCTCTTGCCCGATCCGGATTCGCCGACCAGCGCGACGCAGCGGCCGCGGTGCAGATCGAACGAGACGCCGCGGACCAGCGGCCCGTCCACGTGCTCGAACCCGATCATGAGGTCGCGGACGCTCAGCAGGGCAGCGGGAGCTGCGGGGACCTCGGCGCCGGGTACCGGATGTCCGGCTGGACCGGCGTACGTGCCGGTGGCGCTGTCAGCGGCACCTGTCCGGACGATCTCGCCGCCAGCCGATGGATGTGTCGTGAGTGCGGTGGTCATGTCAGTGTCCTCCTTCGAGACGGTCGCGCAGGTGCGCTCCCACGGCGGTCGTGGAGAGTGAGAGGGCGACGATGACGAGCCCCGGGATGACGACCAGCCATCCTGCGGCGGTGAGATAGGTGCGGCCCGCATCCAGCAGCGCACCCCATTCGGGCGACGGCGGTGCGACGCCCAACCCTAAGAACGCGAGGCTGGAGGCCCACACGATCGACTGGCCGATCGACATCGTGAAGACGCCCACCAGCGGTCGCAGGGCGTTCGGCAGCACGTGCTGGACGAGGATCCGGCCGCGGGGGTGCCCCAGCACGGTCGCCGCCTCGACGTAGCCGGAGTCCGCCGCTGCGTGCAGCTGAGCGCGGATCATCCGGGCGTACCCGGGGGCGGACCCGATCCCCACCGCGATCGCGAGGGTCGTGGGGCTGGGTCCGAACATCCCCACCACGAGCAGCGCGAGCAGCAGCGTGGGGAACGCGAAGAGGATCTCGATGACGCGGTCGACCACGGCTGCGACCGCGCGGCCCGTCAGGGTGAGGGAGGCCAGCACCAGCGCCAGGACGATGCTCACGGCTGCCGCCCCCAGGCCCACCGCCAGCGAGTCCCGCGTTCCGTGCACCACGCGGGTGAAGAGGTCGCGGCCCAGCTCGTCGGTGCCGAACCAGTGCTCGAGGCTCGGGCCGCTGAGCGTCGCGGCGAGGTCGATCTCACCCGGGTCGCCGGGTGCCAGGACGTCGGGTGCGATCGCCGCGACGGCGAACACCGCGAGTCCCGCTCCGGCCACCCAGACGTGGGCCGGCAGAGAGGCGGCTGCGCGCCGCGCGCGTGAGGCGACCGCGACCGAGGCGCCGGTCGGGTCCGTCGGTGTGGTCCCGGCCGGGTCGGTGGCCGCGGTCCCGGCGGTGCCCCTGCGCGCGGTCCCGGCGGGGCCCCCGCGTGCGGGACCGGCGACGGCCTCGGGCGGTTCGGTGGATGGTGCGGGCGCCTCGACGTGTGCGGGTCGGGTGGTCATGCGTTCCTCCGAGGGTCGAGGGTGAGTGTGAGGGCGTCGACCAGCAGGCCGGCGAGGACGTAGATCACCGCGATGAGGATGACGATCCCGGTGACGACGGGCAGGTCCTGCGACTCGATCGCGGAGACGAGCACCCGGCCGATCCCGCTGCGGCTGAACACGCTCTCCACCACGACCGCGCCGGACACCGTCGCGCCCAGAGCCCAGCCGGACAGCTGCAGCGGTGAGCGCAGCGAGTGCTTGAGTGCGTGGCGCAGGCGGACGCCGGTGTCGGACAGGCCGCGGATCCGTGCGCTCAGCACGAACGGCTGCGCGAGTGCTCGTTCGAAGTCCGTGCGCGCGGCCTGGCCCAGGAATCCGGCAAGAGGGATCGCGAGCGTCAGCACCGGCAGCACGAGGCCCACCGCGCCCCCGCCCACCACGGGGAACCAGTCCAGCTGCATCGCGAGGCTCAGCATCAGGATGACGCCCAGCCAGTAGTGGGGGAGGCTGGCGGCGGCGATCTCCAGTGACGAGCCGATGCCGCGCAGCCAGGGGGCCCGCCCCGCGGTGAGCGTCGTCCACACGATCATGAGGATCCACGCGACCGCGATCGCAGAGAGGCTCAGCACCGCCGTGGGAGCGAGCTGCTCCGCGATGACGTCCCACACCGGCCGGTGCTGCTGGTAGGAGGTGCCGAGGTCGCCGCGCAGCAGCCCGCCCAGGTAGTCGACGTATTGGGCGAGGACCGGCTGGTCGAAGCCGTACTCGGCGGCGACGGGCGCGGTCTCTTCCGCGGTCCGTTCCTGGAACTGGCCGGAGCGCAGGTTGAGGATCGTCGTCGCGCGATCTCCCGGCTGGGCGACCTGCGCGAGGAACGCCGCGGTCGCAGCGCCCCACAGGACGACCAGCGAGCCGAGGAGGCGCACGGCGACGGCGCGTGCCACGGCCCGGGCGCGGACCCTGCGGGATCCCGAGGCCGAGGCGCCGGTCTCGTGCGAGAGGCCGGCCCGGTCGGCGCCGGGCTGTGAGGTGTTGGGCGGGGGTGCGGCGGGCTGGGAGGCGGCAGACGGCTGGAGCGCGGCTGCGGCCTCGGGCGCGGTGGTGTGGGTGTGGGGTCGTGCGGCGGCGGGTGTCGTGTCAGTCGGCGATGTATGCGTCATGGAAGACCGGTCCTCCCTGTGAGTTCTCCTGGCGGAGGCCGTGCAGCCGGGGGCTCGCGGCGAGTGTGCTGAGGCGGTCGTAGACGCCGATCGACAGTGCTTCGTCGGCGATGGTCTCCTGGGCCTGTTGGTAGAGGGCGTCCTGCTCGGCGGGGTCGGTGGTGGAGTTGGCCTCGCGGATGAGGGATTCGAGCTCGTCGTCGAAGTAGAAGGCGGAGTTCGACGTATTCGGCTCTCCGCCGACCTCCTGCCGCCAGATGACGTGCAGGATCCCCGCGTTGATCGAGGTCCAATAGCCGATCGACAGGTCGTACTCGTCCGGTCCGGTGTAGGCACCGGCCGCGGCCTCGGACGGTGGGAAGGGGATGAGGGTGACGTCGAACCCGACGGCCTCCGCCTGCTGCTGGAGGCCCTGGATGATCGCGGCGCCGTCCTGGTTGATCGTGCGGCCGCCGGCGTAGGGGAACTCGATGTGCAGGCGTTCGCCGTCCTTCGTGCGGGTCCCGTCTGCCGCACGCTGCGTCCATCCGGCGTCGTCGAGGAGGCGGTCGGCCTCGTCCGGGTCGAAGGAGTAGCGATCGGCGGCTGCCTGGCTGTACCCGTCGGTCGCCTGGCCGACGGAGCCGTTGCCCTCGTAGGGGATGACGCCCTTGCCGACGGAGTCGACGACGGACTCGCGGTCGAGGCTGTACGCGAACGCCTGCCTGACGCGCTTGTCGTCGAACGGCGCGCGCGTCGTGTTGAAGCTGATCTGCTGCGGGCGGCCCGGGGTGTTGAAGAGGTGGGTCTCGTAGCCCTCGTCCTGCAGGTTCTCCCATTCGAACGCCTGGACGTCGTAGATCGCGTCGAGCTCGCCGGCGCGCAGGGCGGCAGTGCGGGCGGTGGGGTCGGCGAGGAACCGCCAGTCGATGCGCTCCGCCTTCGCAGGTCCCTGCGTCGCCGCGGTGGCGGGTGCCCAGTCGTAGTCGTCGCGGCGGTCGAGGACGATGTTCGTGCCGCGGTTCCACTCCGTGAGGGTGAAGGGGCCGGAGCCGATCGGGGAGGTGCAGTTCTCCTCCGCCGAACGGGTGGCGAGTGCGGTGGGCGACTGGATGCCGAAGTACGGCTGCGTGAGGTTCTCCGCCAGGAGCGGGTACGGATCGCTGAGCGCGATCTCCACGGTGCGGTCGTCGACGGCGGTGGCGTCCTCGACGTAGTCGTCCAACCAGACCTTGGCGGTGCTGTTGCCGCCCTCCAGCCAGTAGTCGACGTTGTCCACGATCGCCTGGGCGTCGACGGGGGTGCCGTCGGAGAACGTCGGCTCCTCGCGCAGGTGGAACGTCCAGGTGAGGTCGTCGTCGGAGACGTCCCAGTCGGTGGCGAGCCATGGCTCGACCGCGCCGTCGTCGCCCAGGGACACGAGTGCGTCGAGGACCTGGTGGGAGAGGTAGCCCTGCTCGATCCAGCCGCCGTGCACGCAGGGCGGCTCCTGCTGGTGGCCGTACGTGATGACGTCGGTGGGGGCGGTTGAGGCGGGTGCGGGGGCGGTTGACGTTGTGACGGGGGCTGCTGCGCCCGGGTCTGCTGAGACGGCCGGGTCAGCTGCTGCGCCCGGGTCTGCTGCTGCGGTGACGAGCGCGCCTCCGCACGCGGTGAGCGTGAGGGCGGAGACGGCGGCGGTGACCGCGAGTGCGAAGGGGCGGAGTGCGTGTGGCCGGTGCGGCGGCGAGTCGGTCATGCGGTGAGGTTCTCCCTGTGTGTCAGTGCGATGACCGTCACAGTAGGGAGCGCGGTGCCCTCACCGGCACCGATGCCGTCACGCCACGACGCGCACGGTCATACTGGTCAGAAGATCCGCATGTTTCCGGGGGAGCGGGAAGACCTCAGCATGACGGAATGCGGCAGGGTGTGACGCGAACCCACGACGCGACCCATGACGCGAACCACCAGCATTCATCAGGCCGCATAGCTTCTTTCCTATGCGGCCTGATGAAAGCTGGTGGCTGGTGGGATCTGTGGCTGATGGAGCCCGCGTCAGTTCGCCGTCGGCACCAGTCCGGGGCGGTTGGCGACCTTGTGCGGGTCGGCGATGACCTCGATGAGCAGTGGGAACTGTCCGTCGGCGATGAGCTGCTCCGCCGATTCGAGATCCTCCATGCTGGTCGCGCGCACTGCCTGAGCTCCCAGCGAACGGGCGACGTCGGCGAAGGACGGCCAGTCGATGAGCGCGTTCTCCACCGAGCTGCCGAAGTGGTCGAGCTTGAGGTATTCGGCCCCATAGCAGTCGTCGTTGAGCACCATCACGACCAGAGGCAGGTTGTGGCGCACCGCGGTGCTGAGCTCGACGATCCCCTGCATGAGGCCGCCGTCCCCCACATAGAGCCCGGTCGGCACATCCGGGTGCGCCGCGGCCACACCGACCGCGGTCGCGGTGCCCAGCCCGATCGACCCGAAGGTCCCGGCGTACACCCAGCGCTCGGCATCCACTGTGATGTGGGGCCACGTCGAGTAGACGAAGCGCCCCACATCGCTCACCTGCGGAGCGCCCTTCGGCAGTGCGCCGGAGAACCACCGGGTGGCATCGCGCATGTCGATGTACCCATCGCCGGTGGTGGAGGTGTACATGTCCTTGGCCTCCCGGTGCGGCGCCGCCGCGATGGCATCCATGTACGCCGCGTGCTTGACGTCGATCTCGGATTCGACGAGTCGGTCGAGCAGCGCCTGCGCCAGAGCCGCGGCATCGGCAACGATGACCTGGTCGGCCGGCCCGTAGCCGCTCAGGGCCGCCGGATCGGCGTCCGACTGGATGAGGATCCGGCCCTTCATGAGGTCGAACTTGTCCGTGGTGTGGGCGTTGAGCGAGGCGCCGAAGGTCAGCACGACGTCGACATCCGCCATGTAGTCGATGGCGACCGCGTTGGACAGCGTCCCGTGGATGCCCAGGTTCTCCGGTTCCCCGTCGAAGTAGTCCTTGGCCAGCACCGTCGTCATCACCGGAGCATTGATCGCACGGGAGAGCTCGAGGATCTGCTCACGTGCACCGGAGACCACCGCGCCGCGCCCGGCGACCAGCAGCGGTCGCTTGGCGGACACGAGCAGGGCCAGCGCCTCGTCGACGGATTCCGTGTCCGGGAGGACCCGGTGGCCGCGCACGGTCGGGAGCTTGGGCGCGCGGTACTCGACCTCGTGCCGCAGCAGGGCGAACGGCACATCGAGCACTACGGCGGTGGAGGACGCGGCGGCCAGCATGAAGGCCTTGTCGAGCATCGCGAGGAGCTCATCGGCCCTGCGGACCTTGACGAAGCCGGCTCCGGCGTAGCGGGCGAAGCCCTCGATGTCCGTGTACTGGAAGTGGCCGTTCACCTCGGGCGGTGAACCGGTGAGGAGCACGATCGGGCTGTGGGAGCGCACCGCCTCGGTGAGCGCGGTGAGGGTGTTCGTGAGCGCCGGCCCGTGGGTCACGGAGGCGACCCCGACCTCATCGGTCTGCCGCGCCCAGCCGTCAGCCATCGACACTGCGCCGCCCTCCAGGGCCGCCCCGATGTAGCGCCCGCCCTCGTGCTCCATGTAGGCGCCCAGGAATCCCAGGTTCGCGTCGCCCATCAGGCCGAACACCGGCCGCCCGGCGCGCTCCTCGGCCAGGTACCGGGCCACCGCTTCGTACACTCGCATAGCTTCCTCGCTCCGTGTGTTGACGAACGCGCGGATCGGCTTCGACCCACGCGTCTTAACGATCGTTCAGTGGCAGTCTAGGACACCTCGCGCGCGGCCGCCCGTGAAGCCCACGCGGCGGAACTCGCTGCCATGCGACAGTCGCCAGCCCACAGTCGCCAGCCCACAGTCGCCAGCCCACAGTCGCCAGGCCACGGTCGCCACACCACCCACCAGCTTTCATCAGACCGCATAGGAAAGAAGTCCGTCGGTCTGATGAATGTTGGTGGGTCGCGCCTGCCACGGGGAGGGGCTGGCCCGCGACTAGGATCGTGGATCATGGCCCGTTCTCCTCTTCCGCCCCGCGAGGGGATCTCCGCCACGCGTCTGCGCGCTCCCGGTGGAGCCGGCATGCACCCGCGGATGCACCAGCCGGTACCGCCGTCCGTGGGCGCGTGGCTGCGCGCGGACTTCCCCGATGCCTCGGAGGACGAGATCCTCGATCTCACCGCCACGCGCGAGCTCACCGCGGAGGACGGTTCCCGCGTGAGCCTCGAGGACCCCGTCATCCCGGGCGGCTTCTACTGGTTCCACCGCTACGTGCCGCCGGAGGAGCGCGTGCCGGTCGAGATCGGCATCGTCCATGAGGATGAGCACCTCCTCGTCGTGGACAAGCCGCACTTCCTCGCGAGCACCCCGAACGGCCGCTTCGTCCGCGAATGCGTCGTCACCCGCATGCGCGTCGAGCGCGACGACCCGGACCTGGTCGCGATCCACCGTCTAGATCGCGTGACGGCGGGTCTCCTGCTCCTGTCGAAGCGGCCCGAGACCCGTGGCGCCTACCAGACGCTCTTCCAGAACCGGCGCATCCGCAAGACCTACCGTGCGCTCGCCGCCCTGCCGCCCGCGCCAGTCTCCGCACCCGTTCCGCAGCCAGTCGACGGTGCCGACCGCGCCGGCTCTCAGACGACCACCGCCGCCGAGGTCCCGCTCGGCTGGGCCGCCTGCCGCACCACCCTGCTCCACAAGGAGTCGGGGGACCGGCAGGTGCGCGAGGTCCCCGGCCCGCCGAACTCTCGGACGGAGGCTCGCCTCGTGCGCATCCTCGGGGAGGCTGACCTCCCGACGTTCGCCGATCTGCCGACGGATGACGGTCTCCCGCCCTCGACGAACCCGCAGGCCGACGGTGACCTTCCGACCGCACCCACAGGCGCGACCCCGCGGATCGGCGAGTTCGAACTGACGCCGCACACCGGACGCACGCACCAGCTGCGGGTGCACATGAATGGGTGGGGGACCCCGATCCTCGGCGACCCCGTCTACCCCGTGGACCTGGGTCCCGACCCCTACGACCTGTCGTCTCCGCTCCAGCTGCTCGCGAGCCGTCTGGAGTTCCGCGACCCGCTCACGGGCGAGGGGCGCGTCTTCGACAGCAGGCTCAGCCTCCGGCCCACTCGGTCGCAGCTCGCGATCTGAGTCCTTCCGGTCCTTCCGGATTCGTGTCTGTCGTCGCGGCCACTAGAATGGAATCCGATTTCGACGAGAGGTGCGCCGTGACTGTTCCCGACCCCTCCGTCGTCGCTCCGGACCCCGACATCCCCCGCCCACCGCGCCTCCTCCGCATCGGACTCGTCGTGTTCGAGGTGGCGAGTTGGGTCAGCGCAGGCATCCTCGCGATCTTCGGAGTCCTGGGCATCGTCTCGATGCTCCAGGGGACCGTGCCCGGGACGGCGCGGGTCATGGACGGAGCCTCGCTCATCGCCGCCGGCGGTGCGGCAGTCGAGGGCGGCACGATCGACGTCGTGTTCGAAGGCGTGCCGGTGAGTGTCTCCTGGCCCTACCTCTTCACGATCGTCGCCACGTTCGGCACGTGGATCGTCATGTGCCTCGCACTCGCCGTCGTCTCCCGCGGGATGCGGTCGGGAGCTCCGTTCCGCTGGGTCACACCGAAGTTCCTCTACACCTTCGCCGCGATCTGGACGGTGCTGGCCTTCGCCGCGCCCTTCGTCGTCGGTGAGGCCCAGCCTGCGATGGCACGTGCGGCGGGGGTCGTGGTCCCGGGTGCCACCTTCTCGTACACGATGCGGGTCGAGGACCTGCTGGGGATCCTCTCGGGGCCGGTCGTCGCCGTCGTCGTGGCAGTGCTCGCCACCGGATCGCGGATGTGGGCCCAGCACAGGCGACGCACCTGAACCGATGCACGTGAGCCGACTCATCTGAACCGACGCATGCGAACCGACGCATGTGAGTCGCGGCGCCCGCCGAACCGTGGTGCGGGTGCGGCGCACCTCACGGCCGGCCTCCCAGCGGGCGCTCCGCTGCAGGCGGTAGCGTTGTCCGCGCCCTGCGGCGCCCCGGACACACGACGCAGCAGATTCCGCCGCCTCTCACACCACTGCCCGGAAGGACGATCCGCATGTCACCCGCACGTGTCTTCGCCACCGTCCTCGCCTGCCTCACCGTGCTCGCGATGGGTGCCGGGCTGTGGATCCTCGTGTCGTTCCTGTCGCTGGCGCCCGGGCCGCAGTCGGACCCCTCCGACGCCGAGGCCGACCGCGGTCCCGCTGACGGCGCCCCGTCCCGGCCCGAGGCCCCCGAGAGGATCGGCGGAGGAGTCGCAGCGGCCTCGGGCACGGCAGACGACGGCCGGGCGGAGCCGGCTGCCGGATCGCCCGCCGCGGACTTCGCAGTGGCCCCCGGCTGGGTGGAGGACCTCGCGCAGCGCACGGGCATCCCGGAAAGGGTGCTGGAATCGTATGCGTCAGCCGCGCTGTGGGCGGGGGAGGAGCACTCGACCTGCGGGCTCGAGTGGAACACCCTCGCCGGGCTCGGCTGGGTCGAGAGCCGCCACGGGTGGCTGCAGGGGGCCTCGGTGACGGCGGACGGAGACGTGCGACCGGAGATCATCGGGATCCCGCTCGACGGGACCAACGGCACGGCGGAGATCACGGACACCGACGGCGGCCGGCTCGACGGCGACACCGAGTACGACCGCGCGGTCGGCCCGATGCAGTTCATCCCGGAGACGTGGGAGATGTTCGCGGTCGATGCGCGGGGGCTCGGCGGCGCGGATCCGCATCAGATCGACGACGCAGCGTTCACCGCGGCGAACTATCTGTGCAGCATGCAGGTGGACTTCGCATCGGATGACGAGTGGTCGAACGGCATCCTCCGCTACAACGCGTCGGACCAGTACGTCGAGGACGTCCACTCCGCGGCGCAGCACTACGCGTACGTGTGAGACTGCGGGGACGCGTGAACTACGCGGACGTGTGAGCGGCGGCGCCCTGCTCGCCCGCCACCTCGAGCACGATGCGCCCCTGTGACCCGCCCGCCTCCATCTTCTCGTGCACCTCGCGGGCTCGTGTGTACTCGACGACCTCGGTGACGTCAGCGCTCAGCCGTCCGGCGGCGACCTCGGCCAGCAGAGCCTCGAGCTCCTGGTTCGTGCATGACTTGGTGCCCAGCAGCGCGATCTCCTTGAGGATGAGGTAGGCGGGAGGGATCGACACCTCAGCGCCTTCGACGTTGCCCACGACGACGACCGTCCCGCCGGGCTTCACCGCATGCAGCGATTCGCGCAGGGTCGGAGCGCCCACGACCTCGAGCACGAGATCCGCCTTGAGCCCCAGGTCATCCTTCAGCCGACGCGCGAACTTCCGTTCCGGATCCACGATGACGTCGTGGGCTCCGGCATCGTGGGCCACCCGGGCCCCTGACTCCGACGACGTGATCGCGATGACGCGGGCGCCCTGCGATGCTGCGATCTGGACCGCGTGCATCCCGACACCGCCGCTGGCTCCCGTGATGACGACGTCCTGACCGGCTCGCAGTGCTCCGCGCGTCACGAGCGCGTGCCACGCTGTGCCCAACGTGCAGGTGACGATGGCGGCAGACGTGAGCGAGACCTCGGCGGGGACGTGGACCGTGGTCGAGGCCGGGATCACGACGTACTCCGCGTAGCCGCCGTCGAGGTCCTCGCCCAGGAACTTCGGCGTGACGACGGTGCACAGTGACTGGTTGCCCCCGATGCAGTTGTCGCACGTCCCGCAGCCCGAGAAGATCATCGACATCACGCGGTCACCGGCGGCGAAGCCCTCCACACCGTCGCCCACCGCATCGATGACGCCGCTGACCTGGTGGCCGAGGGTCAGCGGGTGGATGGCGCGGGGGAACCTCCCGGCTCGGGTGAGGAGGTCGTGGCGGCACACGCCGCAGTACGCGACGCGGATGCGTATCCAGCCGGAATCCGGCTGGGGGACGGGGACGGTCGCAGAGTGGAGGACCTCGGGGCCGCCGAAGTCCTCGAGCCGGATCGCGTGCATCTGCGTGGGCGTGGGGGTCGTCATGGAGATCCTTCTGTTCGTGCTGTGCGTGGGGAGAGGCGGGTGCGGAGACGTGGGCGCGGATATGTGGGTAGGGAGATGTGAGTGGGGAGCAGCGGATCAGCGCGTGGGGAGCACGTCCTCGGCCATCTCGCGCAGGCGGTTCCGCTGGATCTTGTCGCCGTTGGCCCCGCGGACCGTGGGGAACTCGTCGAGGGGGATCACACGCTTGGGCACCTTGAACGTGGCCAGGACAGCGCTGCAGTCGGCGAGGACTGCGTCTTCGTCGAAAGTCGTCTCCGCGGCCGGATCCAAGACCACGAAGGCGACGGGTACGAGGCCGCGTGGTCCCGGTGCCGCGACGAACTGCGCCTCGCCGATGCCGGGCAGGGTGATGAGGAGGTCCTCCACCTCCCGCGGCGCGACGAGGAAGCCGCCCAGTCTGAGGACATCGCCCATGCGATTGAGATAGACGACGTCGTCTGCCGTGCGCATGTACCCGAGGTCGCCCGTGCCGAACCAGCCGTCCTCATCGACGGGCGTGTCCTCATAGCCGTGCTCGGTGATCCTGCCGGGGGAGACGAACGGTCCGCGGATCTCGATCTCGCCTGTCGGCGGCTCATCGGAGGTGGTGTCAGGGGCGGCAGGGGCGTCGGTGGTGTCAGGGGAGTCGGGGGTATCGGCGGCGACTCGGACTTCTATGAGCGGTGCGACGGGGACTCCGCCGCCCTGCGAGAGGCGCTCCATGTCTGCGTCGGCGGGCGGATAGCACATGAGTGCCTGGACCTCACTGGAGCCGTAGGTCTGGAAGAACCTCTTGCCGAGCTCCCCTCCGCGTCTGATGATGCCGCGGACGTCCGTCGCGGTGAAGTTGCCGAATCCCACTTCGCACAGCGTGCTGATCCGTGTGGGGTCCTCCACCGCATCGAGCATCATGGCGAGCATGGCGTCGGCCATGTTCGTGTGCGTGATCCGGTGCCGTTCGATGAGGTCGATCGTCTGACGCGGGTTGAACGCGGCCTGGAGCACGGCGGGGCGCCCGGCGCACAGCGCGGCCATGAGGGTGTTGAGACCGAACACTCCGCACAGGGGGAGAGTGGCGAGCACCACGGTGGACGCATCCATGTAGCCGAAGGTGCGAGCCACAGCGGTCGAATGCCCGATGAGGCCGGCCTGCGTGTGCATGATGATCTTCGGGACCCCGGTGCTTCCGGAGGACGTGAACGCGCTCGCGTGGGTATTCGCGTCGTGGGTGGACGGTTCGCGAGGGGCGGCTTCCAGGAGTCGTGCGTAGTCGATCGTGGCGAACGGGGTGGGTTCGGCTGTGGTCCCGGTGTCGGCGGCAGTGGCCGGTGCCGCGGCACCGGAGGATGCCGCGGGAGCAGCGGGGGAGGGGGCCTCGGGCGCGGTCGCCTCGTCAGACGGCAGCGCGACCTCCACGACCAGGCGGATGGCTTCGGGATCGTCAGCATGGATCTCGCGGAGCATGTCGCGGAAGCCGATTCCCCTGAACCCGGGATCGGTGATCACCAGATCACAGTCTGCACGTGCGAGCAGGCCGCTCACGTCGTGACTGCGCAGCTTCGTGTTGATGCCCAGTGCGGTGGCGCCCAGAGCGGCGAGCGCTGCAGCGGTCTCGACCCACTCGAGGCAGTTGGGCAGCCAGACCGCCACGATCTGTCCCGGCTCCACTCCGAGGTCCGCGAAGCCGCCGATGAGGCTGCGGACACGGGCGAGCAACTCCGCGTGCGTGAGCGTGCGCTCGCCATCGATCAGAGCGCTGTCATGCGGAGCAGTGCGGGCGTTGTGCTCGAGCAGTCCGTACCAGGTCGAAGGGGACTGCGCAGGTGGTCCGTCGGTCGTGGGGGACGGGTGGGCCGCTGTGGCCTCCCTCGTCGTCTCGCCTGCAGTCGTCACTGATTCTCCTCACGCGCGGCATCCTCGCTGCGCTGATGTTCGCCGACCATCCGCGACTCTGCCGTGTGGTCTGGATCATATGCGTTTTGTCCAGTATGGTTCATAGAAAATATTCTGTAAACACGAGGCGGATGACTCGCTTCGGAATCTCAAAGGGGAGGTGCCACGGGATGACTGCTCTGCGAAGTCGCAGGAACCGGCGCAACAGACTCAGCGATCGAGCCGCCTCATGGGTGCGCGAGGCGATCATCGCGGGCAAGCTCCATGAGGGCGACAGGCTCTATCCGGAGAAGCTCGCAGAGGAGCTCGACATCAGCGTGACGCCTGCCCGCGAAGGTCTGCTGGCAGTCGAGGGCGAAGGCTTCGTGGAGATGGTCCCGCGCAAGGGCTTCGTCGTCTCGCCGCTGTCCTCAGAGGACATTCGAGACATCTTCATCTCCCAAGCGCTCATCTGCGGCGAGCTCGCCAGCCGGGCGGCCCTGAAGATGTCCGACGCGGACGTCGAGGAGCTCTTCGCGGTCCAGGCCGAGCTGGAGCGGGCAGTCAGCGAAGACGACTACACCGCCTATGCCGTAGCCAACCACCGGTTCCATCGCATGATCAACGTGGCGGCGAACGCACCCAAGATGGTGTGGCTGCTGGCGATCACCCTGCGCTACACCTCTCCGTCGCTGTACACGGAGACGTCGGGCTGGCTCGAAGCCTCGTGCACAGACCACCACACGATCCTCGACGCGCTCAGGCAGCGCGATGCGGAGACATCTCGCGCAGCGATGGTCGAGCACATGACCCATCTGGGAGACCTGCTGGCGGCACGCATCGCAGCGAGTGAGGGTCGTGCCGGCGAGGGTGACGGCGGCGATGATCGCGTGCGGATTCCCGCAGGGGCAGTGGTCCCCGCAACGAAGCCCGCATAGACGGTCCTCAGCGATCCCCAGCGATCCCCAGCGATCCAGGGCGATCCCAGCGATCCCAGTAGACCTCAGACGATGTCAGATCCGGTTCAGAGAGGAACCATCATGAGCAAAGAGCACAAAGCTGCGGTGGGTGAGCAGTCGGCCACTGGAGCCGAATCGACTGAGAGCACAGGTCGAGGCCTGTCGCTGCGCACGATCACCGCGCCATTCAGCCGCTTCATCGAACGATGGATGCCGGCTCCACTGATCTTCGCGGTCGCACTCACAGTCATCGTCGTCATCATGGCGCTCGCGATGACGCCGGCTACGCCGGTCGACGTGCTCGCCGGCTGGGGCACCGGGCTGTCGGACCTGCTCGCCTTCACAACGCAGATGTGCCTCATCCTGCTGCTGGGGCACGCGCTGGCGAACACCGCGCCTGTGCGCAGAGCCCTCGTGGCGATGGGGCGGCTTCCCCGCACGTCGTATCAGGCGTACGCGTGGGTCACGCTCGTCGCGTGTGCGGCGTCGATGCTCACGTGGGGGCTGGCGCTCGTCGTCGGCGGTCTGCTGGCCCGCGAGGTCGCAGTCCAGATGCGCCAGCGCGGCGTCGAGGTCCACTTCCCACTGCTGGTCGCGTGCGCCTACACCTCGATGAGCGTGTGGTCGATGGGGTACTCGAGCTCCGCGCCGCTCGCGGCCGCCACCCCAGATTCCTTCATCATCGACACCCTGGGTGCGACGATCCCGGTGTCGGAGACGCTCGGTACGTGGTGGAACCTCGTCGGCATCGTCGTCGTGGTGCCGGCACTTGTTCTCATCATGCCGACCCTTCGCCCTCGCTCCGGGGAGAGCATCGTGCAGCTGCCGAAGGACCTGGCGGCCGGCGACGGGGTCGAGGCCGCAGTGGCGCACTTCGATGACGAGGACACGAGCCCGGCTGCCCGGATGGACTCCTCCCGGATCGTCCCGCTCCTCCTCGGACTGGGCGTCGCGGCCTACCTCATCTGGTACTTCTCCACGAACGGTTTCGCACTCACACTCGACATCGTGAACTGGTCGTTCCTCGCCGCACTCCTGCTCCTGTCACGGTCCACGTACGAAGTGGGTCAGCTGGTGAAGAATGCGGCCTCCACCGTGGGCGACATCCTCCTCCAGTTCCCGCTGTATGCAGGGATCATGGGCATCATGGTCTCGACCGGACTGGGCACGCTGATCGCCAACTTCTTCGTCGATATCTCCAATCCGGTGACATTCGGTCCCATCGCCTTCGTCTCCGCTGCTCTGCTCAACATCGCCATTCCGAGTGCGGGCGGTCAGTTCGCCGTGCAGGGTCCGGTGATGCTGGAGGCAGCACAGACGATCGGCGTCGACCCTGCCGTCGTGACGATGGCCATCGGCTATGGCGACAGCATCACCAACATGATCCAACCGCTGTTCGCGCTGCCTCTGCTCGCGATAGCCAACAGTCGGCTCCGCGACATCGTGGGATACACGTCGGCTTCGATGCTCATCTCGGGAACCGTGCTGATCGGAGTGACCTTCGTCGCCGGTCTCCTGTGATCCGGGGACGTGCCGGTTTCGTGACCACGTCGCCAGACCAGTGAATCCGCGCCGGGCGTGAGCAGTCTCATGCCCGGCGCGGTGCCGTCGCGGAGTAGCATGGCGTGCACACGCGAAGCATCGAGGCGGCAGCGGCAGTCGCCCCGCACACATGCGGTCAGCGCGCGGTTCATGAGGATGATGGGGGACACATGGCGGATGACCAGACAGACTTCACAGTGGCGGGGGACCCCTTCGGTCTGACCGGTCTCACCTACGATGACGTGCTTCTCCTCCCGGGCGACACGGACGTGATCCCCTCGGAGGCCTCCACCGCGACGCGGGTGACGCGAGAGCTCGAGATCAACATCCCGCTCGTGTCCGCTGCGATGGACACTGTGACGGAATCCCGCATGGCGATCGCCATGGCGCGGATCGGCGGTCTGGGCATCATCCACCGCAACCTGTCCAAGGAGGACCAGGCCGAGCAGGTGGACTACGTCAAGCGCTCCGAGTCCGGGATGATCGACAACCCGGTGACGATCACGCCGGACCGCACCCTGGCTGAGCTCGACGAGATCTGCGGCCAGTACCGCATCTCCGGTCTGCCCGTCGTCGACGGGGGCGGCGTGCTGCTCGGCATCATCACGAACCGCGACCTCCGCTTCATCCCTCGGAACAAGTTCGCCTCTGCAACCGTCGGCGAGTTCATGACCAAGGCTCCGCTGCACACCGCGAAGGTGGGCGTCGAGCCGGACGAGGCCTACGCGGTCCTGCGCGAGCACAAGATCGAGAAGCTCCCGCTGGTCGACGACGACTACGTGCTGCGCGGCCTCATCACCGTGAAGGACTTCGTCAAGAGCGAGGAGTACCCGCTCGCGGCGAAGGACGGCCAGGGCCGCCTGCTCGTGGGTGCGGCGGTCGGCTTCCACGGCGACGCGTACGAACGCGCGGGCTTGCTCGCGGAGGCAGACGCGGACGTACTCGTCGTCGACACCGCGAACGGTCACGCCCGCGGAGTCACGGAGATGATCCGGACGCTCAAGTCCGACCCCGCGTTCCGTGACGTCCAGATCATCGGCGGCAACGTCGCGACGACCGAGGGAGCACAGGCGCTCATCGACGCGGGTGCCGATGCCATCAAGGTCGGCGTGGGCCCGGGCTCCATCTGCACGACGCGCGTCGTCGCGGGTGTGGGCGTCCCCCAGGTCACGGCGATCCACCTCGCCGCGCAGGTGGCGCGCAAGGCCGGGGTCCCGGTGATCGGCGACGGCGGACTCCAGTACTCCGGCGACATCGGCAAGGCACTGGTCGCCGGTGCGGACGCCGTCATGCTCGGTTCGCTGTTCGCCGGCACCGCGGAGAGCCCGGGTGAGCTCCTGCTCATCAATGGCAAGCAGTTCAAGGGCTACCGCGGCATGGGCTCACTGGGAGCGATGGCACCGCGCCAGGGACAGTCGTTCTCGAAGGACCGCTACTTCCAGGCTGATGTTGCGGCGGATACGGACCTCATCCCCGAGGGCATCGAGGGCCGGGTCGCCTACCGCGGACCGCTGCGGCAGGTGGCCAACCAGCTGACAGGCGGGCTCCGCCAGACGATGTTCTACGTGGGTGCGCGGACGATCCCGGAACTCAAGCAGCGGGGCCGCTTCGTGCGCCTCACGGCTGCGGGTCTCAAGGAGAGCCACCCGCACGACATCCAGATGACGGTCGAGGCGCCGAACTACCACTCGAACTGACTCGCGCTCCTCCCCTGCACCCCGGCCGTCTACTCTGCGCCGGGGGTAGGGGAGGATGATCGCATGACTCCTTCCCCGGCGCCGGGTCGCCCCACGCGGTATCTGCCGGTGCTGCTGATCTTCGTCGCCGTGTTCATCGCGGCGATCAACCTCCGTGCAGGCATCGCGTCGCTGGGCGCCGTGCTCGACGGGGTGCTCACCTCGTTCGGCGCCGGCGGCCGGCTGGCGGGTGTCGTCACGGCGATGCCCGGCTTCTTCTTCGCCGTCATGGGGCTCGCCGCTGTGCCCCTGGCCTCACGCTTCGGGCTGAGCAAGATGCTCACGTGGGGCATGGTGCTCACGCTCATCGGCCTGGCGGCCCGGCCGTGGGTGGGCGAGTTCTGGCTGTTCATCGCGCTCACCGCCTGCGTGGTCGTCGGCATCGCGCTCGCCAACGTGCTGCTGCCCGCGTGGATCAAGAATCACGGCGGGCGGAACATCATCGCGCTCATGACGATCTACACCTCGGTACTGGGTCTCTCCGGGGCGCTGGGTCCCCTGAGCGCCCTCCTCTTCCACGGCGATGACGCGTGGCGGGGCGCGCTGTTCGTCTGGGCGATCTTCGCCGCCGGCCAGGTCGTCGTCTGGGTGGTCATCGCGGCGCGCACCGGTTTCGACTTCCCCTCGCTCGCGCGGACGCGTGTGGTGCCGGAGGTTCCCGAGGCGCCAGAGACTGCCGAGGCGACAGAGATTGCCGAGGTACCGAAGACTCCCGAGGCGCCTGCGACAGTCGATGCGTCCGCGACTCCCGAGGTGCCGGGCGGCTCGGATGCCGCTACCGCCTCGGCGTCGGTATCCGATTCCACCCCGCCGGCGCGCGCCCGCGCGTCACTGTGGCGGGCACCCACCGCCGTGTTCCTCATGCTGTTCTTCGGGCTGCAGTCGATGAACGCGTATTTCCAGATGGGGTGGCTGCCGCAGGTCTACATCGACAACGGCGTGTCGGCGTCGGTCGGATCCGTGGCGCTGGCGCTCGTCGGCGCGCTCAACATCATCGGCGGACTCACGATGCCCACGATCATCGACCGATCACGCTGGCTCGCGATCTATCCAGTCGTGTTCTCCGTGTTCGCGGCCGCGGGCTACCTGGGGCTGTACCTCGCCGCGGACACGTGGCCGCTGCTGTGGGCGTTCCTGCTGGGGCTGGGCGGCTTCTGCTTCCCCACCGCGATCGCTCTCATCCCCGCGCGCAGCCGGACCCCACTGGTCACGGCCCGCGTGTCCGGCTTCGTCCAGCCGTACGGCTACTTCGTGGCGGCCGCGGGCCCGCTGATCGTCGGTGTCGTGTACGGCGCGACGGGGGAGTGGTCGGCGATCCTGCTGGGGCTGGTCGCCGCGACAGTGCTCATGGCGATCGTCGGCTACCGTGCCAGCCGCCGCGGCTTCATCGACGACGAGCTCGAGGCCGGAGCAGGGGCGGTCTAGCAGCCACCCTGACCCGGATCTGCCGAGCCGCCGCCCGGATCTGTCGGCCACGAGCACCGCGACCGCAACCGCGACCCACCAGCTTTCATCAGACCGCATAGGAAAGAAGTCGTGCGACCTGATGAAAGCTGGTGGGTCGCGCGGGTGACGACGGTCGCGCCCCGCCGGGTCGCCGGAGTCGCGCCCCGCCGCCCCGTCAGAACTGCGGCCCGTCAGCGCTGCGGCTCAGTCCTTCTTGGTCGGGCGGAACAATGTCTCCTGCGCGATCGTCGCCAGATGCGCGCCATCTTCCGCGCCCAGCCGCCCTCGGTACAGCCCACGACCATGGGTCACGGCCTCGGGGTGCAGGTCCATGAGCACCCACCCGTTCATGTCGACGTTCCGGTGGAACCACACGGCGTGGTCGAGGCTCGCATCCGACGTGAAGTCATCCGTGTTGTACGCGCCCACACCGGACGAGATGTCCGACAGGTACGTCAGCGCGCACTGGTGCAGCAACTGTGATTCGCCCAGGTCCTCCGTGCAGCGCGCCCAGAAGCGCAGCGGGTAGTCCTTCGCGGCGTAGACCTGCTCCGTGGTCCGCGCTTCGAAGCCGAACATCCGCGGAAGCGTGGAATGCGTGCCCATCGGCGCCTCGGCGACCGGCAGCGGATCGCCGTACTCGGGGCTCTCCACCGGGTGGGCGAACGACGCGGACATGCTGAAGATGACCTTGCCCTCCTGCAGCGCAACGACGCGGCGTGCGGAGAACGACCGGCCGTCGCGGTCACGGAACACCTGGAGGACGGTGGGCTTGGCCGCGTTGCCCGGGCGCAGGAAGTAGCCGTGCAGGGAATGCGGCTTCCGCGCCGCCTCGACGGTGAGTCCCGCCGCCATGAGCGACTGCGCGGCGACCTGTCCGCCGTACAGGGCGTAGGGCTCTTCGAAGACGTAGCCGGCGCGATAGATGTTCGTGTCGATCTCTTCGAGCGACATCATCTCAGTGAACGACCCGTCCATCGGGGCGGCGTGGGAGAACTGGACTTCCGGCATGGAGCCTCCGATCAGCAGGTGAGGACACATGCGTGGCATGTGCAGGGCGTCACCTGATCCTAGGCGGACGCTTCCCGTGGGCGATCCCCCACCCCGATCCACCGTCGCTCAGCCACCCCACACGCTCATCCTCACACGCCCACCCCACACGCAGCCGGCCAGCAGTTAGACTGCTCGGACATGTGACATGGGGTGCCCCACCTCGCGCGCCGCACCTGCGGTGCACGGCGGGAAGGGCTGAGACCACACCCACCGAACCTGCTCTAGTCAGTACTAGCGAAGGGATCGTCATGACGACAGTCGACGTCGCCGCACACCTCCGTACGATGCGCGCCCAGGTGCCGCTCGTCCAATGCATCACCAACACCGTCGTGCAGCAGTTCAGTGCGAACGTGCTGCTGGCGGCCGGGGCCTCGCCCGCGATGCTGGACCACGAGGCGGACGCCGCCCAGTTCGCCCGCATCGCGAACGGCATCCTCGTGAACTTCGGCACCGCGACCAGCCACCAGCTGCTCGCCGCCGATGCCGCGACCGCAGCCGCCGCAGAATCGGACACGCCCTGGGTGCTGGACCCCGTGTCCTTCGGCGGTGTCGCCCACCGCACCCTGCACATCCGCCGCCTCGCCTGGTCCCATCCCACCTGCATCCGCGGCAACGCCTCGGAGATCTCGGCACTGGCTGGTGCGGGCGCCGGAGGACGGGGCATCGAATCCACGGACGAGGTCGACGCGATCCTCGACCACGCCGGTCGCCTCGCCACCGACACAGGCGCGATCATCGCCGCCTCCGGCCCGCGTGACGCGATCATCGACACCCACCCGGACGATTCGGGCCGCCTCCTCCTCGCCCGCGTGGCAGGCGGCTCCCACCTCATGCCGCTCGTCGTGGGCACCGGATGCTCGCTCGCGGCGCTCACTGCGGCCTACCTGGGTGCCGTCACACCGGAGCGGGCCCAGGACCGCTTCGCCGCCGTCGTGACCGCGCACGTCCACTTCGCAGCCGCGGGTGCGGTCGCCGCACGCACCGCCGAGGCCCCCGGCTCCTTCGCCGTCGCCTTCCTCGACGCCCTGCACACGGTGTCGGAGGACGACCTCGCCGCAGTCGACGTCACGGTCGAGACCGTGGAAAGGACACACTGATGACCAGCCCCACCCCCGTGCTGCCCGCGCGTCTGGCTCCGTACGACTGGAGCCTGTACCTCGTCACCGACACCGCGCAGTGCGCCGCTGCCGGCCGCACTGTCCCGCAGACCGCTGCCGAGGCCGTCGCCGGCGGAGTCGGGATCGTCCAGATCCGCGACAAGCACGCCTCCGACGCCGAGGTCGCCGCACTCACCCGCGACACCATCTCCGCGATCCGGGCCACCGGACGGTCGATCACTCCGGTGGATGTCTCCGGGTCTGACGCCGCACCCGGTCCAGGCGCCGCATCCGGATCGGGCAGCAGACCCGGCCCGGGCGTGACCCCCGCAGCATCGTCCGAACGTCCCGTCGCAGTCTTCGTCGACGACCGGCTCGAGGTCGTGAAGTCACTTCGCGCCGAGGGCCTCGACGTCCACGTCCACGTGGGCCAGACCGACGAACCGGTCGAGGACGTCCGCGCGGTCCTGGGCCCGGACCCTCTCGTCGGGCTGTCCGCCGGCAGCCCCGCCGAGTTCTCCGTCGCCGGCTCCCTGCGCGACGAGACGACGGGAGCCGCGCTCGTCGACCTCGTGGGCATCGGTCCGGTGCACGACACGACGACCAAGCAGGGCGCACCCGCGGGGATCGGCCCCGAGCGCACCGCCGCCCTGGCGTCCATCGCCGCAGAGATGGGACTGCCAGCCGTCGCGATCGGCGGGATCACCGCGGACCGCGCCCCCGCACTGCGCGACGCTCCGCTCCTGGGCATCTGCGTCGTGTCCGCGATCTGCACAGCCGAGGATCCCCGCGCTGCGGCGAACGCCATCCGCAGCTCCTACCTCGCCGCCTGACTGAGCGTCCTCGCTCCACCCGAAAGGCCTCTATGACCTCGCCTGTGCCAGCGTCAGTGCCCGTGCCTGCCCACTCCCGCCCGCCTGTCGCCCTGTCGATCGCGGGGACGGACCCCTCCGGAGGCGCCGGCATCCACGCGGACCTCAAGGCGTTCACCGCTCGCGCCGTCTACGGCACGACGGTCATCACCGCCCTCGTCGCCCAGAACACGCACGGCGTCAGCCGCGTCTACCCGATCGACACGGACTTCGTCGCCGATCAGTTCGACACCGTGCTCGAAGACATGCCGGTCGACGCGTCCAAGACGGGCATGCTGGGGTCCCGGGAGCTCGTCGAACTCGCTGTGGACCGTGCCTCACGGACCCGCGACGACGGGCGCTCCCACCTGGGCTTCCTCACCGTCGACCCGGTCATGGTCGCGACGTCGGGGCACCGCCTCCTCGAGAGCGACGCGGTGACCGCGGTGCGCGATCTGCTCACTCCGGTCGCCCAGCTCATCACACCCAACCTCCCGGAGGCCGCCCTGCTGCTGGGCGACGACGTCGCCGAGGCCACAGACGTCTCCCAGCAGCGTGCCCAGGCCATCGAGCTCGTCCGCCGAGGCTCCCGCGCCGTCCTCCTCAAGGGCGGCCACATGGACGGCGACCGGCTCGTCGACGTGCTCGCGGTCGCGGCGGCGACCGGGACCTCGGCGGCGGCAGCGGCCTCGGGAGAGTGGGTCCAGGACGGCGACGTCGTCCTCCGCGAGTTCCACCACCGGCGGATCGCGACCCCGCACACGCACGGGACCGGCTGCACGCTGTCGGCCGCGATCACCGCGGAGACGGCGGCGGCAGTGCATGCGGGCCGCGACATGTCGTCGCCGGACGCCATCGCCGAGGTCGTCGCCAGCGCACTCGCCTACCTCGCCCGCGCGATCGGGTCGGGGTCCGGGTGGCGGCTCGCGTACGACCCGGCCGATGCCCACGGACCGGTCGACCATCTGGTCGACCTCACGAGCCACGTGCGAGGACCGCACGGACAGGGACAGCAAGACCAAGGTCGGCACGGTCAAGGACAGGGAGAAGCATGATGCGGACGTATGAACAGGGTGAGCACAGCAGCGCGGTGTGGGCCGGGGTGTCGGGGACGCTGGAGAAGATCGAGGCGCTCGACTTCCTCGACCGACTGGCCGCGGGCGACCTGGACGCCCAGTCCTTCGTGAACTACATCCACCAGGACGGTCTCTACCTCAACGGATACGCGAAGGCGATGTCGCTGCTCGCGGCGAAGGCGCCCACCGCGGAGGAGGCCCGGTTCTGGAACCGGTCCGCCGCAGACGCCGTCGAGGCGGAGACGGTGATGCACGCGGACCTGCTGTCGGACGACCGGTTCGCGAAGGTCTCCGAGGAGATCGCCCCCGGCGGCGTCGCGGAGCCGTCGCCGACCACGCTGGGCTACGTCTCCTACCTCGTGGCGACCGCCGCGACCGAGCCCTACGAGGCGGGCGTCGCAGCCGTCCTCCCGTGCTTCTGGGTGTACGCCCACATGGGGAAGGTGCTCGTCGAGCGCGCCGGCGACCTCACCGCCAACCCGTACGCCGCGTGGGTGCAGGCGTACGACTCACCCGACTTCGACTCCGCCGTCGACGACGCGGTCACGCTCTACGAACGATGCGCAGCCGGGACGACGGAGGACGGCCGGGGGCGGATGGCCGACGCCTTCGCACAGGCGACGGTGTACGAACTGCACTTCTGGGCGACCTCGGCGGCCTTCCAGGACTGGAGCGTGTGACCAGGACTGGAGCGTGTGACGCACGGCTGCGAACCCGGGCGCACGCCCGGCGCGAGACCCGACGGCACGCCCGGGAACAGTCGCGGGCCGGGTGCTGTTGTCGGTGGTGAGAGCGCACGATGTCCGGGGTGCGCTCGACTGAGGAGGAGAAGACATGAGTGTTGAGCAGTTCCTGCCCGAAGAGGGTGCCGTCACGATGTTCACGACGTCGTGGTGCGGCTACTGCCGTCGGCTCAAGCCGCAGCTCGACCAGGTCGGGATCGACTACTCCGAGGTGAACATCGAGGACATCTCCAACGGTGCGGCCATCGTCGAAGAGGCGAACGGCGGCAACCAGACGGTCCCCACGCTGCTGTTCTCCGACGGGTCCACGCAGACGAACCCGTCGCAGGCGCAGGTGAAGGCGAAGCTCGAGGAGCTCTCCGCCGCAGGATGAGCAGCCTCACGCTCACTCAGGAGTTCCAGCACGCGCTGGAACTCCTGAGTGCTGGTCGCCACCTGTTCCTCACCGGGCGCGCGGGAACGGGGAAGTCGACGCTCATCCGGCACTTCGTGGACACGACGGACCGGAACGTCCTCTCCGTCGCACCCACCGGCATCGCCGCACTGAACGTCGACGGGTACACGATCCATCGGCTCTTCTCGTTCCCCATGGGGGTGAACGCGGAGACGGTGCGCAGCGGCCGGTACCACCCGGGCCGCTTCGCACAGGCGCTCGCCTCGCTGGACACCCTCATCATCGACGAGGCGTCCATGGTGCGCGCCGATCTCTTCGACGCGCTCGCCGCAGCTCTGGAACGGTTCGGCCCACAGCCGGGAGAGCCCTTCGGAGGCGTCCAGCTGGTGCTGGTCGGTGACCTCTATCAGCTGCCGCCTGTCGTGCACGATGACGAAGCGGCATACGTCGAAGAGCATTTCGGCACGCCGTACTTCTTCTCCGCGAAGTCCTTCGAACCCGATGCGTTCCCCTCGGTCGAGCTCACGACGGTCTTCCGACAGGTCGGTGACTCGCGCCTGGTGGACCTGCTGAATGCGGTGCGGGAGGGAACGCTGCTGGACGACGCCCGCGCGGAGCTGAATGCCCGCACGGACGCGGACTTCGAGCCGGCACTCGACGAGTTCTGGCTGACGCTCGCCACCACCAACCGCATCGTGCGCTCCAGGAATCGTCGGATGCTGGAGCGCCTCGACGCTCCGACCCAGACATTCCGCGCGGAGATCCGCGGAGACACGGACGGGTTCGAGCACCCCACCGACGACGATCTCGCGCTCGCCGTCGGAGCCCAGGTGATGCTGCTGAACAACGACCCGTCCGATCGCTGGGTGAACGGGTCGATCGGGAAGATCACCGCGATCAGCAGTGACGACGGCGAACCCGTCGTCCACGTGCATCTGCGCGACGACCGCACCGTCGACGTCCGTCCGCACACGTGGGAGATCACCCGCCCGGTCGTCAGCGGGGGCTCGCTGACTCACGAGGTCATCGGCACGTTCACCCAGCTTCCGATGAAGCTGGCGTGGGCGATCACGATCCACAAGAGCCAGGGCCAGACGCTGGACCGTGTCGTCGTGGACCTCACGGGCGGGACGTTCGCCAACGGTCAGCTCTATGTCGCGCTCTCCCGCTGCACGAGCCTCGAGGGACTGGTGCTCAGACGCGACGTCCTCCCACGGGATCTGAAGTCCGATCCCCGCATCCGGCGCTTCCTGGCGGGTTCCGGCGGTTCCGCGGCGTCCCTGGGGGACGTCTACCTGTCTGCGCTCACCGTCGGGAACGCGGGGGACCGCTACCGTCCACGGCCGGTGGAGATCGCGGCCGTCACCGATGACGGGGACGAGGCGACGACGGTCGTGAACCCCACGAGCGACCTCTACGCGGCCCGCACGGACTTCGGGATCACGACCCGCGACGTCCAGCTCGCGCCGCTCCTGTCGGAGGCCTGGTCGGCATTGTCGCCGCTGCTCGCCGGCCGCGTGCCGGTCGGAGTCCGGATCGACGAGTCGCTGGGCTGGATCGACTTCGAGCTGAAGCGGGTCGGCCGCGTCGAGCCCATGCCGCTGGGCGTCGAGCTGCCGCTCACCGAGACGACGGCGGCGGAGGCGGAGGGACTCCGCGCACCGACCGCGCTCGCCCGTGCCCGTGCGGCCCGCGACCTCGCCGCCCGAACAGGACTGCGGGGAGACGCTGCAGGCCACGGCGGCATGCCCTTCCCGACCCTCGCCCGAGGCCGCGGCTACCTCCTCGCCCGCACCTCCGGACCGGACGGTGCCCGAGGCCCGGAGGGATTCACCGTCGGCGGGAACCTGTCCGCCGAGGACGACCCGGCGCTCGTGCTGGCGCAGATGCTCGAGGACGCGTGGTCACGCGTGACGGATCGGGACGCGGAGATCGTCGTGCGGCTGCGCGACGTGGAGGAGCACTTCGGTGTGAGCATCCTGCCGGAGGGCTTCGAACTGGAGGAAGCGGCCGGGGCCGGTTCAGTGCTCCAGGCCGGAGTGCGGGTGTGCTTCACCGGAGAGGTCGTCTCTCCGACCCTGGGATCGCTGGATCGCGACCAGATGGAGGACCTCGCCCGAACCCGCGGTCTGATCCCCGTGCCGACCATGACGAAGACCAGGACGGATGTGCTCGTCGTCGCGGAGCGCGGTACCCAATCGGGCAAGGCCAAGAAGGCCGCCGGGTGGGGAAAGCCGGTCCTCCACGCGGACGAGTTCCTCACGTGGGCGCATGGATGAGAGCCGGCCGCGACCATTCGCCGCCTGCGTGCCCCGGACGCCGCTGCAGGAACCGGCCACGCGAGCACGGAAGCGGCGAACGGGCCCACCGGTCTGCGTGACAGGTCCCTGAGGATCGGCTCTGCGCCCAGCCGGTAGGCTGGGAGGGTGAGCCAAGAGATTGAGATCGGTCGCGGGAAGCGGGGTCGTCGCGCCTACGGGCTGGACGACATCGCCGTGGTCCCGGCCCGTCGTACCCGTGACCCCCAGGACGTCGACCTGTCGTGGCAGATCGACGCCTATCGCTTCGAGCTGCCGTTCATCGCGGCGCCGATGGACTCCGTGATGTCGCCGGCGACGGCGATCGCGCTGGGGAAGCTCGGCGGCCTGGGCGTCCTCGACCTCGAGGGACTGTGGACCCGCTACGAGGATCCGCAGCCCCAGCTCGACGAGATCTCCCGACTGGACCGCGCCTCGGCCACGGCCCGCATGCAGGAGATCTACTCGGAGCCGATCAAGCCGGAGCTCATCACCGCGCGCATCGAGGAGATCCGCGACGCGGGCGTCACCGTCGCCGCGGCGCTGTCCCCGGCCCGCACGCTCGAGCACTGGAACACCGTCGTCGAAGCCGGTGTGGAGCTGTTCGTCATCCGCGGCACGACCGTGTCCGCGGAGCACGTCTCCAGCGGTGACGACACCCTGAACCTCAAGCAGTTCATCTACGAACTCGACGTCCCCGTCATCGTCGGCGGGGCCGCCACCTACACGACGGCGCTGCACCTCATGCGCACCGGCGCCGCTGGCGTGCTCGTCGGATTCGGCGGCGGCGCGTCCTCCACCACGCACCGCACCCTGGGGATCCGCGTGCCGATGGCCACCGCCATCGCGGACATCCACGCCGCACGCCGTGACTACATGGACGAGTCCGGCGGCCGCTACGTGCACGTGATCGCCGACGGCGGACTGGGCCACTCCGGCGACATCGTCAAGGCCTTCGCGATGGGGGCCGACGCCGTCATGCTGGGCACCGCCCTGGCCCGTGCGGACGAGGCCCCCGGCCGCGGCTCGCACTGGGGCGCAGAAGCGCACCACGCGCAGATGCCGCGCGGGCACAAGGTCGAGCTCGGCACGGTCGGCCCGTTGGAGCAGGTGCTCCAGGGTCCCGGCCACACCGCGATCGGCGAGGTGAACATCGCGGGTGCACTGCGCCGTGCGATGGCCACCTCCGGCTACCTGGACCTCAAGGAGTTCCAGCGCGTCGACGTCGTCGTGTCCCCGGAAGCCGATAAGCGGAAGCTCTCCTGAGTGCTCCGACTCGCGCTGACACCGCGATGGCTGTCATTCCTCGCGCTGGTGCTCGTCCTGGCGAGCATCTTCGTCGGCCTGTCCATGTGGCAGGTCGACCGCGCTCAGCATAAGAACGACGTCCTCACCGCGCAGGACGTCGACACGATGCGGCCGTTCAACGACGTGCTCGACGCGCAGGTGCCCATGCCCCAGCGCCTGGTCGACCAGCGCGTGAGCCTGTCCGGCCGCTACCTCCCCGATGCCGAGGTGCTGGTCACCGACCGCATCCACGAGGGGGACTCCGGATTCTGGGTCGTGACGATGTTCGAGGTCGCGGGCGCCCAGCTGGGTGAGGAGGCCCAGTTGAGCAGCCCCGATACGGCCACCGCCAAGCCCATCGCGATCCCGGTGATCCGCGGCTGGGTGGCCGATGCGGCCTCGGCGGCGGACCATCCCGCACCCGCGGGAGACATCGACATGGAAGCCCGGCTGGGTCCCGTCGAGGGGCCGCTGCAGGCCTCCGACCTGCCGGACGGGCAGGTGCGCAGCGTGTCGACGTCGCAGCTGATCAACATGTTCGACGTCCACACCTACTCCGGCGTCCTCTTCCCGGAGCACGCCTCCATGACCGGCGCCGGTGACGGCATGCCGCACGTCGACCTCGAGGCCGAGGAGGACGGCAAGGGCGTCGACTGGCAGTCTGCGATCTACGCGCTCGAATGGATCTTCTTCGCAGGGTTCGCCTTCTACATCTGGTTCCAGCTGCTGCGCGACGCTCACCGCGCACAGCAGCAGGAGGAGTTCGGCGGGCCCACCGAATACGTCATCGTCAAGCAGGCCGGCGAGAAGGACCTGCAGTCGAGGGGCTCGCAGACCGGCGACACGCAGACCAGCGACACGCAGTCCGGACGCACGGACACCAGACGCACGGACGCCGGCGACACGGACACCAGCAGCACCCGGAACACGCACGCAGGAGGAACACCGCAGTGACGCAGAACCCCGATGCCGCGCCACAGTTCGACCCGGACGAGGTGTGGACGGTCAAGCAGTTCACGTCCGCACGGAACGCCGTGCGGTTCTACCGCGTGATGGCGCTCATCACCGGCACGATGCTCATGATCCTCACCGTGGAGATGCTCTACAAGTACATCTACGTGCCGTTGGTGCTGGGCGGCTCTCCCGCTGAGGCGCTGAACTTCGGCGGCTTCGACCTCGCCGCGGCGATCGCGATCAGCCACGGCTGGTGCTACGTCGTCTACCTCATCGCGTGCTTCTGGCTGAACTCGTCGATGCGGTGGAAGCTGGGTCGCCTGCTGATCCTCGCACTCGCGGGCGTCGTGCCCGTCATGTCGTTCATCCTGGAGCGCCGCATCCACCGCCAGGTCGAAGCGGAGCTCGATGCGGCGGTCGTAGTCGCACCCAAGGAGTGACGGTGCACGCTGAGGTGCCTGTGCAGGAGCGCTTCGACCCGTACGAGAGGCAGAGCGTCCGGCGGACCTTCGGTCGCATCGGCTGGCTCAAGACGGAGGTGCTGGGCGGCCTCGTCGTCGCACTGGCGCTGATCCCGGAGGCCATCGCGTTCTCCATCATCGCGGGCGTGGACCCGCGGGTGGGTCTCTTCGCGGCCTTCACCATGGCGGTCACCACCGCGATCCTGGGCGGGCGACCCGCGATGATCTCTGCGGCGACCGGTGCCGTCGCCCTCGTCATCGCACCGCTCATGGACTCGCACGGACTCGACCACCTCATCGCGGCCGTGATCCTGGCCGGTGTCTTCCAGGTGCTGCTCGCGCTCGTGGGCGCCGCGCGGCTCATGCGGTTCATCCCGCGTCAGGTGATGGTCGGCTTCGTCAATGCGCTGGCGATCCTCATCTTCATCGCCCAGGTGCCCGAGCTCATCGGCGTGCCCTGGCTCGTCTACCCGCTGGTCGTCGCGAGCCTCCTCATCGTCTTCCTCCTGCCGAAGGTCACGACGGCAGTCCCCGCGCCGCTAGTCGCGATCGTCGTCGTCACCCTGCTGGTCGTCCTGAGCGGGTGGAGCGTGCCGACCGTGGGGGACAAGGGCGAGCTGCCGGAGTCCCTGCCCATGCTGTTCTTCCCCGATGTCCCGCTCACGTGGGAGACATTCCAGGTGATCGCTCCGTACGCTCTGGCGATGGCGGTCGTCGGTCTGCTGGAATCGCTCATGACCGCGAAGCTCGTCGATGACATCACGGACACCCGCTCCCACAAGACGAGGGAGTCGTGGGCGCAGGGCGTCGCGAACATCGTCACCGGCTTCTTCGGCGGCATGGGCGGCTGCGCGATGATCGGCCAGACGATGATCAACGTGAAGGCATCCGGTGCGCGGACGCGGATCTCCACGTTCCTGGCGGGCGTCTTCCTGCTCATCCTCGTCGTCGTGCTGGGCGACATCGTGGGACTCATCCCGATGGCCGCCCTCGTTGCGATCATGATCTTCGTCTCCTGGGCGACGTTCGACTGGCACTCGATCAGTCCGGCGACGCTCAGGCGCATGCCGAAGTCGGAGACGACCGTCATGCTCGTCACCGTCGTCGCGACGGTGTGGACGAACAACCTCGCGATCGGTGTGGTCCTGGGCGTGCTCGTCGCGATGGTGGCCTTCGCCAATCGCGTCGCCCACTTCGTCACGGTGGACCGGGAGGTCGTCCCCGCGGCCGATGGCTCACATGACGCCGCAGTCGCCCGCTACACCGTGGAAGGCGAGCTCTTCTTCGCCTCGTCCAACGACCTCTACACGCTGTTCCACTACGCGGAGGACCCCAGCCGCGTCATCATCGACATGCGCGCCTCCCACGTGTGGGACGCCTCGACGGTGGCCGCGATCGATTCCGTGACGGAGAAGTACGAGTCCTACGGCACCGTCGTCGAGGTCCACGGCCTCAACGAGGCCAGCCGCCGCATGCGGGAGCGCCTCTCCGGCACACTGGGTGACTGAGACGGGAACTGAAGGAGTGCACATGGGCGAGTACGACCACCTGCGGCTGATCGACGGTGCCGGTGCGGCGATGCCGCCGTACGAGCAGATCCGCCGCGGCATCATCGACGCCGTCGCGACGGGCGAACTGCTCGCGGGCGACAGGCTCCCGGCGATCCGGGCGCACGCCACGGACCAGGGGCTCGCCGTGAACACGGTCGCCCGCGCCTACCGCGAACTCGAGGAGGCCGGGATCGTCACCACCCGCCGGGGTGCCGGCACCCGCATCAGCGAGGGGATCGATCCAGCGGATCTGCCGACGGCCTCGGGCCTGGATCCGGCTGTGGAGACCTACGCCGCCGAGGTCGTCGCCACCGCCCGTGAACGCGGACTGCCGCTCGACCAGCTGGTCGTCGCGGTGCGCGACGCTGTGGCCGGCTGACGAGCGCGCGTGAACGGCACGGTGGCGGGGGACGTAGGATGGCACGCATGAGTGAGTCCCCCTCCGCTGCGGGTATCCCGCACCCGCAATCACGCCCGGTCCTCGTCGTCGACTTCGGCGCCCAGTACGCCCAGCTCATCGCTCGCCGTGTGCGGGAGGCGGGCCTCTTCTCCGAGGTCATCCCGCACACCGCCACGGCAGAGGAGTTCGCCACGAAGGATCCCCGGGCCATCGTGCTCTCCGGCGGGCCGTCCTCCGTGAATGAAGAGGGAGCACCGGCGCTGTCGGCGGGTGTCCTCGATCTGGATGTGCCGGTCTTCGGCATCTGCTACGGCTTCCAGACGCTCGCCCGCGCATTCGGCGGGACCGTCTCGAAGACCGGCAAGCGGGAGTACGGCTCGACCGTCGCGACGGTCGCCGCGGACGGCGGCGCGCTGCTCGACGGGGTGAGCGGTGAGCAGAAGGTGTGGATGTCCCACGCGGACTCCGTGACGGAGGCCCCCGAGGGCTTCTCCGTCCTCGCATCGACCGCCTCGACCCCCATCGCCGCGTTCGAGGACCGCGCACGGAAGTGCGCAGGCGTCCAGTGGCACCCGGAGGTCCTCCACTCGGAGAACGGCCAGAAGGTGCTCGAGAACTTCCTCTTCGAGGTGGCGGGCCTGGAGGCGGACTGGACGGACCAGTCGATCATCGAGGACCAGGTCGCACGGATCCGCGCGCAGGTGGGCGACAAGAAGCTGATCTGCGGCCTGTCCGGCGGCGTCGATTCCGCCGTCGCGGCGGCGCTCGTGCACCGGGCTGTGGGGGACCAGCTCACGTGCGTGTTCGTCGACCACGGACTGCTGCGCGAGGGCGAGCGGAAGCAGGTCGAGGAGGACTTCGTCGCCTCGACCGGCGTGCGCCTGGTGACGGTCGACGCGGTCGACACGTTCCTGGGCGAGCTCGACGGCGTGACGGATCCTGAGGCCAAGCGGAAGATCATCGGCCGCGAGTTCATCCGCTCGTTCGAGCAGACTGCGGCGGATCTCGTCGCAGAGTCCCGTGAGGGCGCAGGTGGGGACATCGAGTTCCTCGTCCAGGGCACCCTGTACCCGGACGTCGTCGAATCCGGCGGCGGGGCCGGCACCGCGAACATCAAGAGCCACCACAACGTGGGCGGACTCCCGGAGGACCTGCAGTTCCAGCTCGTCGAGCCGCTGCGGGAGCTCTTCAAGGACGAGGTCCGAGCGATCGGCCGCGCCCTGGGCCTGCCCGAGATCATCGTCGGACGCCAGCCGTTCCCCGGCCCCGGCCTCGGCATCCGCATCGTCGGTGCGGTCTCCGCGGAGCGCCTCGCGATCCTCCGCCGCGCGGACGCGATCGCCCGCGAAGAGCTCACGAAGGCGGGCCTCGACGACGAGATCTGGCAGTGCCCGGTCGTGCTGCTCGCGGACGTCCGCTCCGTGGGCGTCCAGGGCGACGGCCGCACGTACGGCCACCCGATCGTGCTGCGCCCGGTCAGCAGCGAGGATGCGATGACGGCGGATTGGACGCGGGTGCCGTTCGACGTGCTCGCGCAGATCTCCAACCGCATCACGAACGAGGTCGACGAGGTCAACCGCGTCGTGCTCGACGTGACGTCGAAGCCCCCGGGCACCATCGAGTGGGAGTGAGCGGGCGAGTCGCGCTGGCAGCGTGACTCGCCCTTTCGCGGCGTGAGCAGTCGGCTCGCGGAGTGGGGCAGTCCGCAGGAACGATGAAGGAGGCCTCCATGGATCTCGACGATCTCCTGGAAGCGCTGAATGCCGGTCAGACCATCACGGGGGACTCCCCGCTGCACGAGGTCATGCACCGCACCAGTCAGGATGCGCTGCGCATCACCGGCGAGCTGAATGGCGGGTATCACGAGCCTGCACAGGTGCGTGAGCTGCTGGCCTCACTCATCGGTGGGCCCGTCGATGAGACCGTCACCGTCTTCCCTCCGCTGCACTCCGACTTCGGGAAGAACATCGCGCTCGGGAAGCGCGTCTTCATCAACTCGGGCTGCCGGTTCCAGGACCAGGGCGGAGTGACGATCGGCGACGACTGCCTGATCGGGCACAACACGGTGCTGGCGACGCTCAACCATGATCTCGACCCCGCGCGGCGCGCAGACATGCACCCGGCTCCGATCGTCATCGGTCGCAACGTGTGGATCGGGGCCAACGTGACTGTCCTGCCGGGAGTGACGATCGGGGACGACGCAGTCGTGGCGGCCGCGTCCGTGGTGACGAAGGACGTCCCGAAGGGCACTGTCGTGGTGGGTTCCCCGGCGCGCGTGGTGCGCACGGTGACGGACTGATCCCAAGCGCAGCCGTCCGCCTCGCCTCCTGAACGGTGTTCAGGTACTGTGTGCCCCATGCCCTGAACGCCGTTCAGGAGTACGGTGTCGCACAGACGAAGGAGTTCCCATGTCACACGCAGCGACCGCAGACCGCGGAGCGGTGTCGCAGTCCGAGGTCTCGGCCTCCCGCAGTCGATGGGGCGCCGGCGATCTGGCGTTCATCGCGGTCTTCGCGGCTCTGCTCGCGGTGTTCGCCGCGATGCCCGCGATCCCCGTAGGCGGAGCGGGTGTACCGATCACCCTCCAGACACTCGCCATCGCGCTGTGCGGCATGGTCCTGGGGCCCGCGCGCGGCTTCCTCGCCACCGCGCTCTATGTGGCGCTGGGGCTCATCGGCCTGCCGATCTTCTCGAACTTCTCCGGCGGCCTCGGTGTGCTTGCGGGACCGTCCGCCGGATACATCGCGGGCTTCGCGCTCTACGCGCTGGTGGTCGGTGCGATCGCCGGCTGGGCCGTCAAGCGCCTGCGCGGCTGGAAGCTGTGGCTGGCCCTCTTCGCAGGCGGGCTGATCGCGAGCTTCCTCACCGTCCACCCGCTGGGCATCACGGGCATGTCCCTCAACCTGGGCCTCACCCTGCAGCAGGCGTTCGTCGCGGACATGGCCTTCTGGCCCGGGGACGTGCTGAAGAACGCCGGCGCAGCAGCCCTGGCCGTCGTCGTCCACCGCGCCTTCCCCGCCGTGCTGATCCGGCGATGACTGATTCTCCGATGGCTGACCCCGCGATCGTCTTCGATAACGCCGGCGTCCACGTACTCGACCCGGCTGCCGATCGCCGTCCGGATGAGGCGACGAGCCGCACGATCCTCTCGGACGTCTCGTGCACCCTCACGGAGCCGACGGTGACCGTCATCGGGGCCAACGGATCCGGCAAGTCGACCCTGCTCCAGCTCATCAACGGGCTCATCCCGGTCGACGAGGGGCGGGTCATGGTCGACGGGCTCGACGTCGCAGACCGCGGACGTGAGGTCCGGCGGCGCGTGGGATTCGTCTTCACGGATCCGGCCGCTCAGCTCGTCATGCCCACCCCGCTCGAGGACGTCGAGCTCTCCCTCAAGCACCTCGTCCGTGACAAGCGCGAGCGCCGCACCCGCGCACTCGCAGTCCTCGACGAGCTGGGCGTCGCGGATCTGGCGGAGCGCAGCGTGTACGAGCTGTCGGGCGGGCAGCGGCAGCTCGTGGCCCTGGCGACCGTCCTCGCCGTCGACCCCGCAGTGCTGGTGCTCGACGAGCCCACGACCCTGCTCGACCTCGCGAATCGGGAGAAGCTGCGCGGCGTGCTCGCCGACCTCGTCTCCCGTCGCGGAGTCCGCACCATCCTCTCCACCCACGACCTCGAGGTCGCCCAGGACGCCGAGCGCACCCTCCTCATCCACCATGGTCGCCTGCATGCGGACGGCGCCCCCGCCGAGGTCGTCGCCGCCTACCGCGCGGTCGTCGCCGAGGAATCCCGCGCCGTGGAGTCCGGCGCGCCTCGGGCCCGTGAGTGACGGCCCGCGCATGAGAGCCCGCATAGCGAGAGAACGAATAGTGAGAGCCCGCACAGTGAGAGCACGCGCATGAGGGCCCGCCAGCGCTTCCTCGGGCGCCGGGTCCCCGGTGACTCGTGGCTGCACCGATCGCCCGCGTGGACGAAGCTCGCAGGCGTCGCCGCCCTGAGCGTCGTCGTGCTGGCGACGCGTGACGCCCAGGTCAACGTGGGCCTCCTCGTGCTCATCGTCGCCGTGGCGGTCAGCGCCCGTCTGCCGCTGCGTGAACTCGTCGCTCCCGTCCTGCGGATCGGCCTGATCATCGTGGCCGTCTTCGCCGCGCATCTCTGGCTCACGGACTGGGCCACTGGCCTGCGGCTCTCCTCGACCATCGTCGTGTGCATCATGGCCGCCGCTCTGCTCATGCTCACGACGACGGTGGGCGAGCTGATCGCGGTGTTCGAGGTCCTCGCGTGGCCGCTGCGGTTCGTCGGCCTGCGACCGGCGACCGTCGGCCTGGCCGCAGGGCTGGTGGTCCGCAGCCTCCCCGTCATCGCCGACCTCGCGCGGGTCGCCGGAGACTCCGCCCGCGCCCGAGGTCTCGAGGGCTCCCTGCGCGCCCGCACCATCCCGCTGGTGCTGGGCACGGTGAAGTACGCGCAGGACACCGGGCGCGCCCTCGAAGCGCGCGGCCTCGAGTGAGATGCTGAGCCTCCGCTGAACGTGAGTCATGTCATAACAGCGGTGCTCTGAGTCACACGTCACCTCCCTTCCGGATACCGTGGCGCATATGGGACTCATAGATGACCTCAACACATGGCTCGGCAACGCCGAAGGGTGGCTGTGGACCTGGCTGGGCATGCCCGTCGTCGGGCTGCTGGCGCTGTACTTCACGCTGCGCACCGGCGCCGTCCAGTTCCGGATGCTGCCGGCCATGTTCCGTTCCATCACGGAGAAGCCGCAGTCCGACGAGGGTTCGAAGGATGACACGAAGTCGCTGTCCGCATTCCAGGCGTTCGTGATCTCCGCGGCCGCCCGCGTGGGCACGGGCAACGTGTCCGGCGTGGCGGGTGCGATCTTCATCGGCGGTCCCGGCGCCGTCGTGTGGATGTGGATCATGTGCCTCTTCACCTCCGCGGCGAGCTTCATCGAGTCGACGCTCGCCCAGCTGTGGAAGGTGCGCGCCGACGACACCTACAAGGGCGGGCCCGCCTTCTACATCCATCGCGGTCTGGGCAGCCGCGGGTTCGGCGCGTTCTTCGCGCTGCTCTTCATCTTCTGCTTCGCCCTGGCGTTCACCTCGCTGCAGGCGAACACGATCACCGATGCCGTGAGCGGTGCCGTCGGTGCCTTCGCAGATCCGGCGGGTCTGCCGTGGCTGCCGTTCCTCGTGGGCATCGTGCTCGCACTCTTCACCGCCGGCATCGTGGTCGGCGGGATGCGCCGGGTCGCGAACGTCGCCCAGAACATGGTCCCGGTCATGGCGGCCATCTACCTGCTGATCGGACTCATCGTCGTCGGCATGAACTTCGGCGAGCTGCCCCGCGTCTTCGGCCAGATGTTCGAGGGCGCCTTCAGCCCGCAGGCGGCTGTGGGCGGCGGCATCGGCGCTGCGATCGTCAACGGCGTGCAGCGCGGGATGCTCTCCAACGAGGCGGGCATGGGCTCGGTGCCGAACGTCGCAGCGACGGCCTCGGTCAGCCACCCCGTCAAGCAGGGCCTCGTCCAGACGCTGGGCGTCTACTTCGACACGCTGCTCATCTGCACGATCACCGCGTTCATCGTGCTCGTGGCCTTCCCGGACCCCTCGACCGGCGGCGAGGGCCTCCTCATGGTCCAGGAGTCGCTCACCGCGAGCCTGGGCGCCTGGTCGGCGATCCTCCTGGGCGCGATCATGCTGCTGCTCGCGTTCACATCCGTGCTGGGCAACTACTCCTACGGCGAGGCGAACGTCCACTTCCTCACGTCGAAGCGCGGCTGGCACCTGGCCTTCGGTCTGTCCGTCGTCGCGATGGTGTTCATCGGCTCCGTCATCTCCGTGGAGCTCGCGTGGTCCATCGCCGGGGTGTCGATGGTCGTGATCGCGCTCATCAACCTGGTCGTCATCACGATCCTCGCGCCGACTGCGATGCGCCTGCTGCGCGACTACCGGGCGAAGCTGGGCAAGGGGGAGGACCCGATCTTCCTCGCAACCGACATGCCGGACATCAAGAACGTCGAGACTTGGGCCCCGGAGGACGTCAGCGACTACGTCGACATCCACGACAGGACCTCCGCCCAGGGAGCCTGAGCCCAGCCGCTCACGTCCTCGCTGACCTCTCTCGCAGAGCCCAGCCGCTCACGCTCTCGCGAAACGCCGGTGACCGGTATGAAACACCGCGCCTGAACACGGTGTTTCATACCGGTAGCCGGCGTCTCGCCGTGTGTGCTGGTGGCTGTACCTGTGCGGGTCTCGTGCACGGGCCTCCGGCGGCGCCCGTCAGACGAGACCCACGACTGCGCCGTGCCCCTCAGGCGCGCCCCAGGCCCCACCCCTCAGACGCGGTCCTGCGCCCACCGGGCACCACCGGTGTACGACCGGCCGATGACCTGCGGCGCGGGCCTCGCGATCGCCGCCGAATAGTGGCCGATCAGCTGCGAGCACACGCTCTTCCACGTGCGGCCCAGCACTGTCTCCCGCGCCGTCCGCCCGAAGGCCCTCCTCTTCGCCGCATCACCGGCGAGGTCCGCGACGTGTGCGCGCAGCCCCTCGAGGTCGCCCGGGCGGTACAGCCACCCGGTGCGGGAGGAGTCGACGAGGTCCAGCGGTCCGCCGCGCGCCGGCGCCACGACGGGGACCCCGGAGGCCATCGCCTCCTGGATGGTCTGGCAGAACGTCTCGAACTCGCCCGGCGAGGCCATGATGTCGAAGCTCGCGACGGCCTGGGCCAGGGCGTCCCCGCCCAGGAACCCGGTGAAGTGGGCGTCGGGGAGCAGACGTCTCAGGCGGTCCTTCTGCGGCCCCTCGCCGACGATGACCAGCTTCACGTTCGGGACCGAGGACAGGATCCGCAGGTCCTCGACCTGCTTCTCCACGGCGAGGCGTCCCACGAAGCCGACGACGACCTCGGGCCCGGTGCCGTTCCCACTCACGCCGACCTTCGCGCGGAACGACGCGGACCTGTGGGAGGGGTCGAACCGCGAGGAGTCGACGCCGCGGGCCCACAGGCGCACATCGGATACTCCGATGCCGGTGAGCTGGTCGATCGTGTAGGACGACGGTGCGAGCGTGAGGGAGGCGTGCTGGTGGATGGTGCGGACGTGGTTCCACAGCACGGTCTCGAGGCCGCGCATCCCGTAGCGGGCGGCGTAGGCGGGGACCTCGGTCTGGTAGACGGCGACGGACGGGATGCCCAGATCCTGTGCGGCGAGCACGCCCCGCCATCCCAGGACGAAGGGTGAGGCGACGTGGACGACGTCCGGGTCGAAGTCCGCGAGCAGCCGCCGGATCCGGGCGACTCCGCCCGGGGCCACGCGGACCTTGCGGTACTTCGGCATCGCGAAGCTGGGGACTCGGAGGACTCTGGCACCTGCGACCTCGCGCGGACGATCGCCGCGACTGCCGGGTGCGATGACGATGGCTTCGTCTCCGCGCTCGGCCAGATGGTCGAGCACGCGGAGCAGGCTGTGGCTGACCCCGTTCATCTGCGGGAGGAACGATTCTGCGATCACTGCGACTCTCACATGGTTCATCTCACGTGACGAAGATGACGGATACCGGGTGGAACAGGTGACGTACCGGCGAACGCCTCGCGAATCCGCGGTGCTCTCCGGACCCGCCTGCGTTCTCACACCGGTCAACGGCGCCTGAACCACCGGTGAACATGTGTATTCTGCGGGTATCGGAGTCCCTGGGGACTCGCGGAGAACTTCGTCGGAGTGGGGGCTTCCAGACACATGCAGTGGGTCGTGCTCGTCGCTGTGATCGCGCTGGTGGCAGGCATCGTCGTACTCCTCACCACCCGCTACAACCAGCTGTCGCTCAACCGATCGCTCACGCGGGAGGCCCGTCGGCAGTTCGACGTGGCCCGCGCAGCCCGGCACGGACTCGTCCCCGTCTACGTCGATGCGGCCGGGCGCGTCCTGGGCGAGGATCCGCGCATCGGAGACCTCGAAGCGGCGGTGGCGAACGCGCAGGCCGTGCGCACCCGCATCGACGCCGGTGTCGCCGAGCACGTCGTGACCGATGCCGTCCGCGCCGTCGCCGCAGGCACCCGGGAGAGGGTGGGCACTCGGACAGAGTCCGGCAACAAGGCGGAGTCCGGCGCCCGGACGAAGGCGGCCTCCGCCGAGGCCCTGTGCCGGTTCGCCGACGACCTCCTCTCCCAGCTCGAGGCGCACGAGACCCACATCGGTACCGCGGTCCGGCATCACAATTCGAGCGTCCGCGCCTACACCCGTCGGCGTGCCCGGATCCTGTCCGCACCGTGGCGCGGTGTGTACGCGACGGTCGCGGAGATCGACTACACCCCGTCGGAGCTCGATGAGCACCACATCGATGACGATGCCTCGCCGGGTTCGGAGAACTACCGGCCCGGACGCGTCGGGGAGGGCCTGTGACACAGACGCCGGACGGCGACGCGTCCTCGGCTCCAGCAGTCCCAGCAGCCGCGGCACCTCCAGCAGCCCCGTCCCGGTTCCGGATCGACCTCGGATACGTGGGGACGGACTTCCACGGATGGGCGGCCCAGCCGTCCCTGCGAACCGTTCAGGGTGTGCTCGAAGAGGGGTTCGCCACAGTCTTCGGGGAGCGGGTGCGCACGGTCGTCGCGGGAAGGACGGACGCAGGCGTCCACGCGAGGGGGCAGGTGGTCCACTGCGACCTCCGGCCCGATGCGCTCGCCCATCTCACCGGCAGGGGGAAGCGGACCAGAGAGCCGGCCGACGGTCTGGTGAGCCGGCTGCGCGGGGTGCTCCGGCATCTGGGCGCCCCGGACCTCGTGATCCACGGGGCGCAGGAGGTGCCCGCAGAATTCGATGCGCGGTTCTCCGCCGTGTGGCGCAGGTACTCCTACCGCATCGCGGACGACGAGGCGCTGCGCGACCCCCTCGCGGCGCAGCACACGGTCGTCCATCGCGGGACGCTCGACCACGACGCGATGGCGGGGGCCGCCTACGAGGTGCTGGGGCTCCATGACTTCCTGCCGTTCTGCAAGCCGCGACCGGAGTCGACGACGATCCGCACGCTGCTCGACCTCGCAGTCGTCCGGGAGGATTCGGGGGTCATTGCGCTGGACCTGCGCGCGGATGCGTTCTGCCACCACATGGTGCGTGCGCTGGTGGGCGGACTGGTGCGTGTGGGATCCGGTGCGTGGAGCGTGACGGAGCCCGCGCAGCTGCTGGCGCGAGCGGAGGCGGGGGCGGACCGTGCGGAACTGCCGCCCATGCACCTCATGCCTGCTCACGGTCTCGTCCTCGAGGGAGTCGGGTACCCCGACGGGCCGGATGGATGGGCGCTTCAGGCGGAGTCCGCGCGCAACCGCAGGCAGCCGGGCGAGCTCCGCGGCTGAGCGCTGCTGCAACCGTTCATGGGAATTCACGCCGCATTCATGCGAACTCGGGCTATTCTTCGAGTGTATTCACAAGAATCTCGGACGTAACACCCACCTTCTGTTATGAGGACGACGATGAAGAAGACTTTCCTGCGCGGCGTGGTCGCTGGTGCGGCCGCCACGGGGATGGTGCTGCCACTGGCGGCGCTGCCCGCATTCGGCGATGCGCCCGCCGGCACCCAGGTCCAGCTGCTCAACATCACCGACTTCCATGGGCGGATCGCAGAGGCCGGCCACGGCGTCGCCTCCGTCGCCGAACGCGAACGCGCGGCCTTCGACGGTGAGACTGCCATCCTGACGGCCGGCGACGACATCGGTGCCTCCACCTACGCGTCGTCCTCGCAGGAGGACCAGCCCACGATGGATGTGCTCAACGCGATCGGTGCGGACGCCGCATCGGTGGGCAACCACGAATTCGACCGCGGCTACGCGGATCTGCGTGACCGCGTCAGCCCGAACACGGACTTCCCCAACGTCGGCGCGAACGTGTACGCGAAGGGCACGACTGAGGTCGCGGACGGGATCGACCCGTACGCGATCGTCGAGCAGGGCGACGTGCGGATCGGCGTCATCGGTGCAGTGACGGAGGAGACCGCACAGCTCGTGAGCCCGGGCGGCATCGAGGACATCGAGTTCGGCGATCCCGTCACGGCGATCAACGACGCCGCAGAAGAGCTCGAAGCGCTGCCGGACGACGAGAAGCCGGACCTGACGGTCCTCGCGGCGCACCTGGGACCAGGCGATGTCTCCGACCTGGATTCTGCCCTGTCGTCGAACGAGGAGTTCAACTCCGTCGTCACGGGTGCGGACGCGTCGATCGATGCGATGTTCTTCGGACACTCGCACATGCAGGCGAACTTCTCCGCCCCCGTGCCGGGCGACGACGGGCGCACGCGCCCCGTCGTCCAGTCGGGCAGCTACGGCGAGATCGTCGGCAAGGTCACGCTCACCAGCGAGGGCGAGGGCGACTGGTCGGTCGACGAGCAGGCACTGCTCGAGACCGCGGACCAGTCGTTCGACTCGCCCGTCGTGGATGAGGTCGACGGGATCGTCGCGGACGCCGAGGAGACGGCGAACGAGATCGGCTCCGAGGTCGTCGGGACCATCGACGAGGACATCACCCGCGCGTTCAACGAGGACGGTTCGGAGGACCGCGGCGGCGAGTCCCAGCTGGGCAACCTCGTGGCGGACGCCCTCAAGGAGGGCGTGGAGATGTCGCAGCTCGAAGAGGCCGACTTCGGCATGACGAACCCGGGCGGCCTGCGCACCGACCTGCTCGTCGATGACGTCTTCGGCGGCGAGGAGCCGGGCGAGGTGACGGTGGGCGAGCTCAACGCCGTCCTGCCGTTCGCCAACGACCACGGCGTCGTCACGCTCACGGGTGCGGACGTCATCCAGCTCATCGAGGAGCAGTGGCAGCCGGACGGGGCGTCGCGCTCGTTCCTCCACATGGGCATCTCCGACGAGCTCGACGTCGTCTACGACTCCGACGCGGAGCGCGGCGAGCACGTCGTGTCCGTCGAGTTCAACGGTGAGGAGATCGACCCGAACGCGGAGTACCGCGTCGCGACACTGAGCTTCCTGGCCTCCGGCGGCGACAACTTCTCCGCCTTCGCCAACGGCGAGTTCCAGCAGTCGGGCATCACCGACTTCGAGGTCTGGGAAAACTACTTCGAGACCCGCGACGTCGTCGAAGGGGATCCGCAGGAGCGTCAGGCGGACTTCGCGCTCGACGTCATCAACACGGAGGATCTCACAGCGTCGTTCGCCTACTCCGGCGGCGAGGAGATCGAGGTCGAGCAGGGCGGCGACGTCGGGCTCACCTTCATGACCGAGGCCGCGCGTGACATCGACGGCCCCTTCGACCTGGCGCTCGAGCTGCCGGAGGGCTTCTCCGCCGACCTCGCAGGAGTCGAGGACGCGTTCACGGCTGCGAACGCCACGGCTGCGGAGTCCGCAGTGCTCGAGAAGATCGCAGAGGGCACGACGGAGAGCGAGCTCACCGTCGCTGCCGGCGACGACGTGGAGGCCGGCGAACACACGGTCACCGCGACGCTGATCGCGGATCCGGAGCACGCGTGGTGGGACGACAACCCGCTGCCCGTCAGCCGTTCGCTCGACCTCACCGTCACCGTCACCGATGCCCAGCCGGGTGAGGACGACGATGACAACGGTTCCGATGACGGTGGCAACGGTGATGACGGCGGCAGCGGTGACGACGGTCGCGACGACGACAACGGCGGCGACGACAATGGCAGCGATGACGGCGGCAACGGCGATGACGGCCGTGACGACGATGCCCGTGACGATGACAACGGCGATCTGCCCCGCACCGGTGCAGAGCTGGGCGGCATCCTCGGCCTCGCTGCGGCACTCGTCGCAGCCGGCGGCGCGGCACTGGCGGCCAGCCGCAAGCGCGGCAAGGGGCTCTGACGGGTCAGGACCTCTGACTAGTCAGGATCACTGACTGGTGAGAAACTCAGCCGGACCAGTACCTCAGCCGGACCAGTACCTCGGCCGGGCCAGTACCTCGGCCGGGCCAGTACCTCGGCAGACGGAGGGCCCGCACGGAAACGTGCGGGCCCTCCGTCTGCAATCCCAAGGTGAATCTCCCGCCTGAATCTCCCGCCCATGATCGCCTGCACTCTCGAGTGAGTACAATCCGGTCTCAATGCGCCACAGGTCTCAATGCGCCACACCGTGGACCAGGTTGTACTCACTCGAGCACGAGACGGGCGGAGCAGGAGCCGTCCGCTCACCCTCACCCTCACCCGAGTGCGGGCTGCTCCTTCGCCTTCAGCCCCACCAGGTGGGTGAGGGCCGGTACCAGGAAGAGGATGCCGACGGCCGGGACGACGATGCCGGAGTCGTTGATGAACGTCCCCACGGTCAGCAGCACGGCCAGTGAGATGACGGAGGTGCGCAGCAGCGGCATGTCGCGATACCACTCGCGCAGCAGGGGGATGCGGAAGCGGGCGGGGGAGATGGCGGCCCACAGCACGGCCGCCAGCGCGAACGGCAGGAGCATCGTGAGCCAGCTCTGCGTGAGGATGTCGATGTTCATGCCGATCTTCCGCAGGAGCACAGCGCCGGCCTCACCGGTGAGGATCGAGTCGAAGAAGTTCCCGAAGTGGGTCCGCTGCTCCGCGGGCCGCAGCCAATCGAGGAACAGCACGAGCAGCATGAGGCCCGCCGCGCCGCCGCCGAACAGCAGCAGCCTGCGCCATGACAGCTTCACCCCGGCAGCGGTGAGCGCGAAGACGGCGGTGCCCAGGACGAGGGTGGGCACGGATCCGAACTTGGTGCCCAGCCCCGGTGTCGCGAGCAGAACGCAGGAGGCGAGCACCGCCACGATGACCACTGTCGTGATGGCCCAGCGGCGGTGCATCCAGGAGCAGACGACGCCCAGGCCCAGGAGGAGCGCGGTGCAGTACAGCGCGAGCGCGGAGTTGCCGATCCCGTAGAACCGGGAGGCGATGAGCAATGGCTCTCCCAGCAGCGTCGACATCTGCAGCGAGGAGCCCGTGATGACGTCGACGGCGAGCACCCCGACGGTCGTGGCGGCTATGAAGCCCAGAGCACCGGCCGGCAGCCTGCGCCACGGGCCCAGCAGCGCGAGCGCGGAGAGCACGATCGCCCACCCGACGACTCCGCCCAGCATCGCGACGTCCGCGGACGGCGACCGCTCCCACGGCAGCACGTTCACGAGGAACGTCGACACCGGCAGAGCCGCGGCGAGCAGCCCTCCGACCTTCATCGCGTTCGCGACCCGCCGCACTCCGCGGCGCTTGGCGATCACCGTGCACGTCACCAGCAGGCCGGCGAGCAGGAGCCCCCACGCGGCATAGAACCATGCGGAGATGTTCTCCTGGGTGAGGACGGCGGTCTGCCGGTCGATCATCGCCTGCTGCTTGTTCGCCGCGTCCGTGGGGCCGTCGACGAACGACAGGGGAGCCCCCGCCATTCCGCCGGTACCGGTGACGCCCGCGGACGCGAGGAGCGTGGGGGTGAGGTCCGTGACCTGCACGAGCCCGGGCTGCCGTGTGGACGACGAGGTGAGCAGCTGGGACGATCCCTGACCGCCCATCGGGCCCCCGGCTCCGATCCCGCCGCGCACGGCGGAGAACTGCATCCGGGAATCATCGGTGCGTGCATCGGCGATCGACGCGGCGATGATCGTGGGGGAACCCTCGGCGGGCAGTTCGTCGATCGATGCGAGGACCTCGCCGACCGCTTCGTCGATGCCCGCGACGGACTGTCCCGGCGAGTACACGCTGCCGAGGTCGACGAGCACGATGTCGGATGTCGACGACGCCGCGGCCACCTGCTCACCCACCTCACCGGGCTCGCGCAGGGGCTGCCAGTCCTCCGTGCGCCCGTCCGGCTGCGCCGTGCCGATGGCCGCGCCGGGGCCGATCCCGGTGACGCTGGCGTCGGCCTCCTTCGCCGTTTCGGTGAGCGTCCCGACGGCGGGCGTGTAGTTGTCCTCCGCGGCCTGGTCCAGGTACACGTCCCAGTCGGGCACCCACCCGCCGATCGGCTCCTGCAGCACGCGGCACGTGGGCCGGGGCTCATCCGCGGCGCGCCGTCCGGAGCTCAGCGCGAGCCACCCGTCCGCAGCACAGCTGGTGGGCCGTACGGAGCGTGGGGTGAGCGAGCCGACGGCGCTCTCGTCGATGAGCCGCCACAGGTTCGGCGTCCGGTTCGGATCGAGGTCTTCGAAGGTGACGCCCGCGAAGCCCAGGAAGACGACGGGGTGAGCGCTCGCCTCGTCCTGCGCGGGAGACGCCACCTCTGCTGGAGACGCCACCGCAGGTGCGGCCGCCAGTGCGAGGATGAGGATGACGGCCCACACCGCCGCGAGTGCGCGCCTCATCGGTCGGCCTCCACAGCTTCCGCTGTCGCCTCGGCCTCCACGGCCGACTCGGATGTCCTGTCCGCAGAGCCCTCACGCGCTGAGTCGGCACTGTCACGGTCGATGCCCACGCTCATGACGACGAGCATCGGTACGAGCATCATGGCTCCGGTCGCGGGGACCGCGACGCCGGAGTCGGTGATGACGAGTCCCACGCCCAGTGCGATGGCCGCGGAGAGGAAGCCCGCGTGGACGGTGGGGTGCGCGAGCGCCGGCGGCAGGGTGTTCGCCCACGGTCGCGCGAGTGCTGCAGTGGCCTGGTAGCGCTGCAGGTACGCCAGGCTGAAGAGGACGGTGAAGACGGCCAGCGGCACGACGATCGCGAGCGCCGGGTTGATGACCATGATCCTGAGGTTCGCCTCGAGCTTGCGGGTGATCACCTCGATGAGCTGACCGTCGAGGGCCTGGCCGAAGAAGTTTCCGAAGTGCGAGCGCTCGGCGGGCGGTCGCAGGTAGTCCAGCCCCGCGACGCCCACGATGATCGTCAGCGCACCCGCCCCGATGAGCGCCAGGCGCACGATGCTCACACGGATCCGGAAGAGGGACAGCAGCAGGACGGTGAATCCGACGAGCGCGGCGACGGTCCCGCCGAACTTCGCACCCCACGCCGGGTTGCCCAGGACGAAGACGGACACGAGGGCGAACCCCGCGACCAGCAGGCGCGCGGTCACGGTCCTGCCCGTGTCGACGAGTCGTGACGCGATGATGCCCAGGCCCAGGAGCGCTGCTGCGAGGAAGAGCGCGGCGCCCTGATTGCCCAGTCCGTAGAAGCGGCCCGCGACGATCGGGTTGTATCCCATGAGCGCGTTGAACTGCAGGCGCGAGCCCAGCGCGACGTCGGCGACGAGCACGACGGCGGACACCAGCGACACCGCCGCCACACGGCCCTGCCAGGTGCGTCGCCACGGTCCCGCGATCGACACCGCCACGAGGGCCGCCGTGCCCAGTGCGATCGCACCTGTGAGCCCCCACCCGGGCGCCGGCACGCGACCCCACGGCAGGACGCCGGCGGCGAAGCTCGCCATCGGCAGCAGCCCGATCGTGAAGCACACCCACGCGCCGGACGTCCGCAGCGCTGTGAGCGTGCGGGGCGTCTTCGTCCGCAGAGTCCGGACCACGGGCACCAGCAGCAGGATCGCCAGCGTGATCGTGAGCGCGTAGTGGATGACGTCGAGGAAGACGCTGAAGGTCTGCGCGTGCGTGTGGACCGTCCCGGCCTTGCGGGAATCCGCGACCAGGTCGTCCATGCGCGTGGAGGCGTCGTCGGACGGGTCGACGACGAATCCCGCGGGGGACGTGCCCTCCGATTCGAGTCCGACCTCCCCGATCGCTGCCGGCAGCACGTCGGTGAGCTGCACGAGGCCCGGCTGCCGGGTCGAGGAGGAGCGCAGCGTGCCGGGCTCGTAGGAGGGGCCCGCGGCGATGACCGCGCGCAGGCGCGAGGGGTAGTCGGCATCGCCCAGACCGGCGACGACGACGTCGGAGGTGTCCGGAGTCTGCTCGAGGACGCGACCCACGCGCGCGTCCAGTGCCGCGATCTGCCCGGTCCGCGTGCGGCCCAGCGATTCGTCGTTCCACGCGTGCCACGCGTTCGGCTCCCACGTGGGGTCCGCGGCGGTGCCCGCGTCGATGAGCGTGAGCGCGCAGGAATCGAGGATCTGCTCGTCCTCCTCATCCGCCGAGGTGCCGGTCGGGTCCGTGACCAGGCTCGTCGTCGGGGCCCAGGTCTCGACACGGCCCTCTTCGTCCGCCGCCGCGTACGCGGCTCCACGGCCGTAGGCCACTGTGCACCAGTCGGCATCCTCCGCGGCGCGGGTGAAGACACCCGGATCCGCGCCGTATCCGGAGCCTGCGTTCGCCGCGAGGACCCGCTCGAAGTCCTCGAAGGTGGCGGGCCCGGCCGCGACCGGCGTGCCGGCGGGGACCTCGGGGTCGTCGGAGACATCGGAGTCCACCGACGGTTCGGCGGCGTCGGGATCCTCTGCCTCCGGCGCCTCGGCGGCGGAGGCCGGGACGGGGTCGACCATCCGGGGGCACGAGGTGTGGGCGAGCAGCGGACTGAACCAGTCCGGTGTGAGGTCGACGCTGTGCATCCGCGCGCCCGCACCGAAGCTCAGCCAGCCCGCAGCCGCGCACGTGGCGGGCGTGAGTGTGCGGACCGCGAGGTTCGCAGACGCTCCGTCCTCCACCAGCGACCAGAGGTTCGGTGTGCGCTCCGGTCCGATGTCCGACAGTGTGAGACCGGAGGCGCCGATCACGACGACGCCGGTCGCGGCGTCCTCGTCCGCGGACGGAGCGCTGGATCCTGCGGGAGAAGCGCTGGATCCAGCGGTCTGGGCAGGCGCTGCGACGGCTGCGCCCGGGACGACGAGGCCCAGGACGCAGGCGACGGACGCGAGCACACGGAGGAAGAGCACCGTGTCAGCCTACCGGCGAAGCCTGCGGACCGGCTGGAGCGGGTTTGCAGGGTCCTGTGCGGATGCGGTAGATTTGAGCGTCGTTGCGTACGTCAGCACACGTTCCTCGCTAAGCCTCTAGTCGCGTTGCAGGTTTCAGGTGGGTCATCCGTGTCGGAAGCGTAGCGCGCACAGGACAGGCCCGTCCGCGAACTCGACGTCACGACTCGAGCAAGTGGGTGTGTATGGGCCCTAGGACTACTGACGAATGTAAGAAGGCAACTTTGCGTACGTACACCCTGAAGACCGGCGATGTTCAGCGCCAGTGGCACGTCATCGACGCCACTGACGTCGTTCTCGGCCGGCTCGCTTCGCAGACCGCGCGTCTGCTCCGCGGAAAGCACAAGCCGACGTTCACGCCGAACGTCGACTCGGGCGATTTCGTGATCATCGTGAACGCCGACAAGGTCGCGCTCACCGGTGCCAAGCTGGAGCAGAAGCGCGCCTACCGCCACTCGAACTTCCCGGGTGGCCTCAAGAGCGTCAACTACGCCGAACTCCTCGCGACTCACCCCGAGCGCGCGGTGGAGAAGGCCGTCACCGGCATGATCCCCAAGACTCGCCTCGGTCGGGCGCAGATGCACAAGCTCAAGGTCTACGCAGGCTCAGAGCACCCGCACTCAGCCCAGAACCCCCAGCCGTACGAGATCACCCAGGTCGCGCAGTAAGCGCGCGGGTCGAACAGCTTACCGAGGAGAATCGTGGCAGAGAACACAGTCGAGGACGTCGACCTCACCGAATACAGCACTGAGACCCCGGCCTCCGCTGGCCTGGGCGAAGCCGTGGCCGGTGGCCGCGGACAGTCGATCACCGCACCGGGATCGGGAGTGGGCCGCCGCAAGCAGGCGGTCGCTCGCGTCCGTCTGGTGCCCGGCACGGGCGAATGGAAGATCAACGGCCGTGACCTGGAGACCTACTTCCCGAACAAGCTGCACCAGCAGCTCGTGAACGAGCCCTTCCGCCTGCTCGATCTGGAGGATCGCTTCGACGTGATCGTCCTCATCAGCGGCGGCGGCCCGTCGGGCCAGGCCGGAGCAGTCCGCCTGGGCATCGCTCGTTCGCTCAATGAGATCGACCGCGACAACAACCGTGCGGAACTGAAGAAGGCCGGCTACCTGTCCCGTGACGCTCGCGTCCCGGAGCGCAAGAAGGCCGGACTGAAGAAGGCGCGCAAGGCGCCGCAGTTCTCCAAGCGCTGATCCAGCGCCTCTGCAGCATGCTGCGGAGCGGAACGTGCGAAGGCCCCCGACCTCTTGGTCGGGGGCCTTCGTGCTGTTCCATGCGCGTGCAGTGCACGCGAGGGCATCGCCGGGCCCCGTAGACTGGCGGAAAAGTCTCAGGAAGGATCCCTGCTTATGTCTCGACTCTTCGGCACGGACGGTGTGCGAGGTCTCGCGAACCGTGACATCACCGCTCGCCTGGCCCTGCAGCTCGCAGTGGCCGGCAGCCGCGTGCTCGCGCGTCCCGAGAACGCGCCGTTCGGCAAGCGCCCCGTCGCGATCGTCGGTCGTGACACGCGGGTGAGCGGCGAGTTCCTCACCGCCGCGACGTCGGCGGGGATCGCCTCGACGGGCGTCGATGTCCAGGACGTCGGCGTCCTGCCCACGCCGGGGATCGCCCACGCGGTGAAGGCGACGGGAGCGGCGTTCGGCGTCGTGCTCTCCGCCTCGCACAACGCGATGCCCGACAACGGGATCAAGTTCTTCGGCCAGGGCGGCACGAAGCTCACGGACGCGCAGGAGGACGAGATCCTCGATCTGCTGGATGCGGAGTGGGAGCGCCCCACCGGGGCCGGCGTCGGTCGCATCGCGCGCTACCCCGCCGCGGCGGACGAGTTCACCGAGCACCTGGTGCGCGGCCTGGGCGAGACGACGGATGCGAGCCCGCTGTCAGGCCTCACCGTCGTCGTCGACTGCGCGCACGGAGCGGCCGCGGTCGTCGGACCGGCTGCCCTGCGACAGGCGGGCGCGGAGGTCATCGTCACCGCCGCGGAGCCCAACGGCTACAACATCAATGACGGGGTCGGCTCCACGCACATCGAGAACCTGCGTGCCGCAGTCGTGGGACAGCAGGCGGATCTGGGCGTCGCCTTCGACGGCGACGCGGATCGCTGCCTGGCGGTCGACTCCCTGGGACGCGAAGTGGACGGCGACCAGGTCATGGGCATCCTCGCGCTGGGGATGAAGGAGGCCGGGACGCTCGCGGACGACACACTCGTCGTCACCGTCATGTCGAACCTGGGCCTGCGCCTGGCGATGGAGAAGCGCGGCATCGCGATCGAGGAGACGGCGGTGGGCGACCGCTACGTGCTCGAGCGCATGCTCAAGGGCGGCTACTCCCTGGGCGGTGAGCAGTCGGGACACGTGCTGCTCCTGGATCACGGGACGACCGGCGACGGCGTCCAGACCGCTCTGCACCTCATGCACCGCATGGCCTCCTCGAAGAGGACGCTCGCGGATCTGGCAGCAGAGGTGCCGAAGCTCCCGCAGGTCCTCATCAACGTCAAGGGCGTCGACAAGACCGCCGCCGGCGACGACGCGGACGTCCGGGCGGAGGTCGCTGCGGTGGAGGCGGAGCTCGGTGAGACCGGGCGCGTGCTCCTGCGCGCCTCCGGGACTGAACCCGTCATCCGCGTCATGGTCGAGGCCGCCACGCAGGAGGCCGCGCAGTCGCAGGCCGAGCGCCTCGCCGCCGTGGTGGGGGAGCGCCTGGCCCTCTGAGCGGGGCCAGGTCGTGGGGGCGGGAGCCGCTCAGCGGTCCTGGCTGAACTGCGTCCGGTAGAGCTCCGCGTAGCGTCCGCCGCGTGCGAGCAGGTCTGCGTGCCCGCCGCGCTCAGCGACCTGCCCGTCCTCGACCACGAGGATCTCGTCCGCCGCCTTGACGGTGGACAGTCGGTGGGCGATGACGAGTGCCGTGCGGCCCTCCATCGCCTCGCCCAGCGCCTGCTGGATCGCCGCCTCGTTCGTCGAGTCGAGCGCGCTGGTCGCCTCATCGAGGATGACGACGGGCGGTGACGCGAGCAGGAGCCTGGCGATCGTCAGGCGCTGCCGCTCGCCGCCGGACAGGCGGTACCCGCGCTCTCCGATGATGGTGTCCAGGCCGTCCGGGAGGTTCGCGAGCACACCGGTCAGGCGCGCGCGGTCGACGGCGGACTCCAGCTGCTCGTCGGTGGCGTCCGGCTTCGCGATGAGCAGGTTGTCGCGGATCGATTCGTGGAAGAGATGGCCGTCCTGCGTCACCATCCCCACGGCGTTCTGGAGGTCCTCGAACGACAGGTCGCGGACGTCGACGCCGCCCAGCTCCACCGCGCCACCGGTCACGTCGTAGAGGCGGGGCACCAGCGACGCGATCGTCGACTTGCCGGCGCCGGACGAGCCGACGAGCGCGACGGTGCGTCCCGCGGGGACCTCGACGTCGATGCCGTGCAGGACCTCCGTGCCGCCCCGCTCGTCCAGGATGGCGACCTCTTCTAACGAGGCGAGCGAGACCTCGGCGGCGGAGGGGTACGCGAAGCGCACGTCGCGGAACGCGACAGACAGTGCGCCGGACGGCAGCGGAGTGGGGTCGGCGGGCGGCCGGATCAGTGCCACGAGGTCCAGGACCTCGAAGACGCGCTGGAAGCTCACCACCGCGCTCATGATGTCCATGCGGGCGTTCGCGAGCATGGTGAGCGGACCGTAGAGGCGGGTGAGCAGCATCGCGAGCGTGACGACCTGGCCGGCGTCCAGCGGACCCGTGACCGCCTGCCAGCCGCCCAGCCCGTAGACCAGGGCCAGCGCCAGCGCGCTCACCAGGGTCAGCGCTGTGACGAAGGTGGCCTGCAGCATCGCGACGCGCACGCCGATGTCGCGGACGCGGCCGGCGCGCTCGGCGAACTCGGACGATTCGTGGGCGGGGGAGCCGAACAGGCGCACCAGCGTCGCGCCGCCCGCGGAGAACCGCTCCGTCATCCGCGTGGACATCGCCGCATTGTGATCAGCGGCCTCGTGCTGGAGCTTCGCGAGCCTGTCTCCCAGTGTGCGTGCCGGGATGAGGAAGATCGGCAGGAGGAGGATCGACAGGACTGTGACCTGCCACGAGATCGTCACCATGACGCCCACCGTGAGGGCGAGGGAGACGACATTGGACACGACGCCGGAGAGCGTGTTCGAGAACGCTCGCTGCGCACCGATCACGTCGGTGTTGAGGCGGGAGACCAGCGCGCCGGTGCGGGTGCGGTTGAAGAACGCGATCGGCATCGTCTGGACGTGGTCGTAGACGGCCGTGCGCAGGTCGAAGATCAGGCCCTCGCCCACATGGGACGACAGCCAGCGGTTGACGATCGTGAGGACCGCCTCCGCGATCGCGAGTCCGGCGATGCCTGCGGCGAGCCAGCCGATCGTGCTCAGGGGCCCACCTGCTGTGATCGCATTGACCACATTGCCGGAGAGCACGGGCGTGATCACGCCGACGACGGCCACCAGGACGGATAGCAGGAGGAAGCCGATGAGTCGGCCCTTCTGGCGTGCTGCGAAGCCGATGATCCGCCGGATCGTCGGACGGTCGATGCGGACGTCGCGGGCGTCGCCGCCCTGGCGCGCTGCTCGTCTGCCGCCGCATCATCATGTGCGGACTGGGCATACTCATGGGGCCTCCCTCCGTGCACGTTGAGCGCGCACCCGAAGGTCAACACCGGCGGCTGCGGTTTCATTTCCGCATCGTGGAGGGGTGGAGGGTGGAGGGGCCGGCAGCGCCCGCCCCGCTCAGAGCTTGCGCAGCTGGATGCGCGACACGGAGTGGTCCGAGGACTTGCGCAGCAGCAGATCCGCGCGACCGCGCGACGGCATGACGTTCTGGTGGAGGTTCGGGGCGTTGATGGAGTCCCAGATCTCAGTCGCGAGGTCCCTGGCCTCCGTGTCGCTCAGCTGCGAGTAGCGGTGGAAGAACGAGTCCGGGTCGGTGAAGGCGCCGTGCTTGAGGCGCAGGAACCGGCTGATGTACCAGGAGCGGACGTCCGCGGAGGCCGCATCGACGTAGATGGAGAAGTCGAAGTAGTCGCTCACCGCGACCCCCAGCTTGCCGTCTGCGCGGGGACGCGGCGGCTGGAGGACGTTGAGGCCCTCGACGATGAGGATGTCGGGGCGCCGGACCGTGATGCTCGCTCCGGGGACGATGTCGTACGTGTGGTGCGAGTAGACAGGTGCGCGGACTTCCCGGGCGCCGGACTTCACCGCCGCCATGAACCGCAGCAGGGCGCGACGGTCGTAGGACTCGGGGAAGCCCTTGCGCCCGCTCAGGCCTCTGCGCTCCAGTTCCGCGTTGGGGAAGAGGAAGCCGTCGGTGGTGAGCAGCTCCACGCGCGGGGTGTCGGACCAGCGGGCGAGCATCTCCCGCAGCAGACGTGCGGTCGTCGACTTGCCCACCGCCACGGAGCCGGCGACGCCGATCACGAACGGGGTGCGCTGGGGTGCGGGCTCGAAGCCCTCGTTCGCCAGGGGCGAGAGGAACTTGCGCGTCACGTCGTGCTTCTGGCCCCGCGCGGCGGAATAGAGGTTGAGCAGGCGCGACAGGGGGAGGTAGACGGTCTCCACCTCGTCGATGTCGATGCGCTCGCCCAGACCGCGCAGCCGTCCGACGTCGGACGTGGTGAGCGGGAGTGGGGTCGAATCGGACAGGCGCGACCACTGCTCGCGGGTGAAGTGCCAGTAGGGGGACTGGGCGGCTTCGGAGTCCTGACGGGGCGCGGGGCGCAGCCCGGCGAGCCTGCGGGCGGCATCGGAGACGAGGGACTCGTCGGCATTCGCAACCATGGCCACGATTGTTCCACGGTCGGACGTGAGGCACGTCTCCCGGGTGGGGGATGAGACGACCGGCTCAGCTCACAGTGCGGGGATCCGAGCCGATCCGAATGTCAGCGGTGCTGCACGCCACATGACGCCTGACCAGGGTCTTCTGCTTAACCATACATATGGTAGGTTCGTGCTGTGTCGACCAAGAGTGAGATCCTCGAAGGAGCGCAGGCCGTGCTGCGCCGCAGGGAGCCGCTGACCCTCGACTCCGTCGCCGCGCAGGTCGGCCTCACGAAGCCCGGCCTCGTCCACCATTTCCGGACGAAGGAGGCGCTCGCCGTCGCGGTGGTGGAGCACGTCGCCCTGCGCTGGCTGGACGGACTGAAGCGGTACGCGGGGGAGTCCCCGTCGCCGGTGGAGCGCCTGCGTGCGTACATCCGATACACGATGACCGACGACATCGACGCGAGCGACCTCGCACTGCTGTCCGACGCGAAGCTGTCCGGACAGCTCGTCGCGCTCTGGGACAGCACGCTCTCGCCCTGGATGGGCGAGGTCATCGATGCGTCGCCGTCGGATCGGGCTCGCTACCGCGCGGCACGTCTCGCCGCAGACGGCGCCTGGTTCGACCGCGCACTGGGAGTCGTCTCCTTCTCCCGCGAGGATCTGGCAGAGGTCCTGGACGTGGCGCTGAGCCTCACCCGTGCATCGCAGAGTCCCACCCACGAGCGGGGCCCCACTCACGAGCAGAGCCGCACGGGGGACCGGTGAGTGCCCGCACGCGCGCCTGGATCGCTCTGGCCTTCGCCGTGATCCTGGAGGTCGGCGGGTCGTTGTCGATGAAGGCCGCGCTCGAGGCCCCGTGGCTGTTCCTACTGACCGGTACGGGGTACGCGGGCGCATTCGTCCTGCTTGCGCAGGCGCTGCGGATGGGCATGCCTCTGGGCGTCGCGTACGGCGCCTGGGCCGCTGCCGGCGTCGCACTGACCGCGGTCCTGTCGGCAGTCGTCTTCGCGGAGCCCTTCACCCCGGTCATGGGGGTCGGCATCGTGCTGATCGCGGTCGGTGTGCTGTGCGTCGAGCTGGGAAGCTCCCTGCCTGCGACGGGGCGAGGGCAGCAGACACCAGGGCAGGAACCACCAGGGCCGGAGCCGCGGCGGCAGGTGGTCGACGTATGACGGCGTGGCTGCTGCTGGCGGGTGCGATCGTGCTCGAGGTCTTAGGCACCCTCGCCCTGCGGATGGGATCCCATGGCTCGCGGCTCTGGTACATCGCCGTCGGCGTCTTCTATACGGGGGCGTTCTCCCTGCTGGCGCTCGTCCTCGCTCAGGGCATGCCGCTCGGCGTCGCCTACGGCATCTGGTCGGCGGTGGGCGTCTCCGTCACCGCCGTGCTGGGCCGGGTGCTCTTCAAGGAGCCCTTCACCTGGCTGAGCGGGTTGGGCATCGTGCTCATCGTGGGCGGCGTGCTGTTGGTGGAGACCGGGGCGGCGTGATCGTCCAGTGGATGGAGGACCGGCAGATATCGCTGTATCTTGCGGGCCTGGCGATCGGCGCGCTCATCGGGCTGCTCGCGCCTGCCCTCGCGGGTCCGGCCGCGGCGGTGATCCTCCCGGTGCTGGCGCTGCTGCTCTACACCACGTTCCTCGCCATCCCCTTCGACAGGATCGGACAGGCCTTCCGCGACTGGCGCTTCCTCGCGACCATCCTGGGGGTGAACTTCGTCGTGGTGCCGATGGTGGTGTGGCTGCTGTCGCGGATCGTGGCCGATGATCAGGTCCTGCTGGTCGGTGTGCTGTTCGTGCTGCTGACGCCCTGCATCGACTACGTCATCGTGTTCACCGGGCTGGCCGGCGGAGACGAGGAGCGCCTGCTGGCCGCCACACCCCTGCTGATGCTCGCCCAGATGCTGCTGCTCCCGCTCTACCTCTGGCTGTTCGTCGGCGCCGAGTTCGTCTCCGCCGTCGAATTCGCGCCTTTCCTCGAGGCGTTCGTCCTCATCATCGTTCTCCCGCTCGCCGCGGCCGCTCTCACACAGGCCCCCGCGCACCGGACACGCGCTGGACGAGTCGTGGAGCAGGTCGGATCGAGCGCGATGGTGCCGCTCATGGTCATCACCCTCGCGGTCGTGGTCGCCGCCCAGGTCGCGGACGTCGGCGCGCAGCTGGGCTCACTGCTGAGAGTGGTCCCGGTCTTCCTCCTCTTCGCCGCGGTCATGGTGCCGATCGGCATGGCCGCCGGACGGCTGGGCGGTGTCGACCCAGCCGGCCGGCGCGCGGTCGTGTTCAGCGGTGCGACGCGGAACTCCCTCGTCGTGCTGCCGCTCGTCCTCGCCCTGCCCGCGGAGTTCGATCTCGCAGCCTCTGTGGTCGTCACCCAAACCCTCATCGAGCTGCTCGTCATGGTGGCCCTCATCGTCCTCATCCCACGGCTCATCCCGAAGCCGGCGCAGCCGTGACGACCAGACAGACGAGAAAACTGCGATTTCTCTTCGGATCCGGGGTGACAGGCTGTGGAATGCAGAGAGCCGCGGCCTCGGACCGCTACGCTTTTCCCCATGTGTGGAATCGTCGGATACGTCTCGTCGGCCGCTGCGAACAGCGCTGACCACCTCGCTCTCGACGTCCTGCTGCAGGGCCTGGGAAGGCTCGAGTACCGCGGATACGACTCCGCGGGCGTGGCAGTCGTCACTGAAGGGGGTGAGCTCGCGGCGCGCAAGCGCGCAGGCAAGCTCGCGAATCTCCTCGATGCGGTGACGGACGATCCACTCCCCGACGCTCGGACCGGCATCGGGCACACCCGCTGGGCCACACACGGCGGACCGTCGGACGACAACGCCCACCCGCACCTCGCGGACGGTGGCAGGCTCGCTCTCATCCACAACGGCATCATCGAGAATTTCGCGCAGCTCAAGCGGGACCTCGTGGCCGACGGCGTCGAGTTCTCCTCGGAGACGGACACCGAGGTCGCCGCCCACCAGCTGGCCAAGAACTACCGTGCGACCGGTGACATGACCGAGGCCATGCGCGTGACGGTCGGCGAGCTCGAGGGTGCCTTCACCCTGCTGGCCGTGCACGCGGACGCCCCGGACACCGTCGTCGCGGCCCGCCTCAACTCGCCCCTGGTCATCGGACTGGGCGAGGGCGAGAACTTCCTGGGCTCCGACGTCGCCGCCTTCATCGACTACACGCGCAGAGCCGTGGAGATCGGCCAGAACCAGATCGTGACGATCACACCGGAGCAGGTGCGGATCATCGACGCGGCAGGCGCCCCTGTCGAGGGTGAGCCGTTCGAGGTCGACTGGGACCCTGCGACCGCGGAGAAGGGCGGCTTCCCCTCCTTCATGGACAAGGAGATCCACGACCAGCCGCAGGCGGTCGCGGACACCCTGCGGGGGCGCTTCGGACTGGACGGACGTCTCCAGCTGTCGGAGATGACCATCGACGAGACGATCCTCAAATCCGTCGACAAGATCGTCGTCATCGCGTGCGGCACCGCGGCATACGCGGGGCAGGTCGCGAAGTACGCGATCGAGCACTGGTGCCGCATCCCCACCGAAGTCGAGCTGGCGCACGAGTTCCGCTACCGCGATCCGGTCGTGACGGAGAAGACGCTCGTGGTGGCCATCTCCCAGTCCGGCGAGACGATGGACACCGTCATGGCCGTGCGCCACGCGCGGGAGCAGGGCGCGAAGGTCATCGCCATCTGCAACACATTCGGCTCCACGATCCCGCGCGAATCCGACGGCGTGCTCTACACGCACGCTGGCCCGGAGATCGCCGTCGCCTCGACGAAGGCGTTCCTGTCGCAGGTCGTCGCCTGCTACCTGCTGGGCCTCTACCTCGCCCAGCTGCGGGGGAACAAGTACAACGACGAGATCCAGCTGATCCTGTCCGAGCTGGAGACGATCCCCGGCAAGATCGAGCGGATCCTCGAGGGGACGAAGCAGCAGATCACGGATTTCGCGATCCGGCACAAGGATGAGCAGTCGGTGCTCTTCCTGGGACGCCACGTCGGCTACCCGGTCGCGATGGAGGGTGCGCTCAAGCTCAAGGAGCTCGCATACATCCACGCGGAGGGCTTCGCCGCCGGCGAACTCAAGCACGGTCCGATCGCGCTCATCGACGAGGGACAGATGGTCATCATCGTCGTTCCGTCGAGCCGTGGCCGCGACTCGCTGCACGCGAAGGTGCTGTCGAACATCCAGGAGGTGCGCGCCCGCGGGGCGAACGCGGTCGTCATCGCCGAGGAGGGGGAGACGGAGGTCGAGGAGTTCGCCTCCGAGGTCTTCTACGTCCCGGAGACGACGACGCTGCTGGCTCCGCTGCTCGCCACCGTGCCGCTGCAGATCTTCGCGATGGAGCTCGCGACGGCGAAGGACCTCGACGTCGACCAGCCGCGCAACCTGGCGAAGTCCGTCACCGTGGAGTGAGCGCGGTCCGGTCCGCGCGTGCGCGGCGCACGCGCGCGATCGGCTACCGTCGGTGACATGGCGATCATCGGAGTAGGCGTCGACATCGCGGACGTGCCGCGGTTCGCGGAGCACATCGAGCGCGTCCCGGAGCTGCTGGACCGGCTGCTGACCCCGGCCGAGCAGCTGAAGAAGAACGGCAAGCGCCGGTCCGCGGAGTCCCTGGCCGCGCGCTTCTCTGCGAAGGAGGCGCTGGTCAAGGCGCTCCAGCTGCCGCAGATCATTCCGTGGCAGGAGGCCGAGGTCGTCTCCGCGTTCTCCGGAGCGCCCAGCTTCCGGCTGACCGGCTGGGTGCTCGAGCACTTCCGGCAGAAGGGCGGCGAGACCGTCCACCTCTCCATCACCCACGACGCGGACCGCACCGTCACGTTCGTCGTGGTCGAGGGCGACGGCGCGAAGATCGTGCCGCCGGTCGACCAGCCGGCGCCCCTGCTCCCCGGCTCGCCCGAGGCCCTCGCGGAGCTGGAGAGGTTCCGCACGATGGCCCGCGCGACGCGGGAGGCGCGCCGCGCCGAGCGCGAGGCGGCCCGCCGCCCTCGAGGGGACTGACTCAGCGCACCCCAGCGACGACCTCGGCGGCGGCTCGCTGTCCCGAGCGGACGGCCCCGTCGATGTAGCCGTTCCACACGGCTGCCGTCTCTGCCCCCGCCCAGTGGATCAGCCCGCACGGCGCAGCAAGGTGGGCTCCGACCGTCGTCCAGAGACCGGTGGCGAACCGACCTCCGTAGCAGCCGCGTGTGAAAGGCTCCTCCGACCAGTTTCGCTGCAGCACCTCGGTGGGGCTCGCCGCGTCGTCCCCGAAGAACGCGGTGAGGTCGTCGATGACTCGACGGGCGCGCTCCCGCTCGTCCAGCGAGTTGAAGTTTCGGGCATGGGTGCCTTCAACGAACGCGACGAGTATGCCTGCGTCGGAGTCCGGCACGCAGTTGTCGTAGACGAGCGAGACGTCATGATCGAGACTCATCACCATGCCGCTCAGGCCCTCCTGCCGCCAGAACGGGCGCGGGTACTCGACCTGGAACTTCAGAACATTCCCTGGGGTCATGTGCGACTGGGCGACGTCGCGGCCGGCAGGCAGTGGGGGGTCGTACGAAAGGCGCGTCGCCATCGTCGGCGGCACCGCGACGACGACCCGATGACAGCGCAGGGTGCGGTGCTCGGTCGTCACGGCCACGGCTTCGGAATCTGCGTCGTCGGCGGAGTCCCACCCAGTGATGCGCAGGACCTCCTCGTCCAGCAGCACTCGCTCGCCGAGGCTCTCCGCGAGCCTCTCCGATAGCTGGTGGGTACCGCCGCGCACGCGTGACTCCTGCGCTCCGCCGATCGTGAGCATCATGCGGTGGAGTCCGCCGCCCGAGCCTAGGTAGAAGAGCAGATGGAGAGCGGAGTACTCGTCCGATTCCGCCGCGAGGATCGACGCGAGCATGGTGTCCATGAAAGCGCGCGCGTCCGCGTCGCCGCAGTGCGCATCGAGCCACTGCGCTGCTGTCATCCGGTCCAGGCGCACGGCGTCCGCGGAGTCCCAGGGCGCCTCCCGGTCGATCGTCGCCGCAGTGCGGTCGATGTGCTCGACGAGGTCCGTGAATGCCCGCGCGGCGTCCGTGCTCAGTCCGAACGTGTCATCGTCGCCCTCGGTGCGCGTACCGTCAGCGAAGAGCAGTGAGGAGCCCTCGTCGTAGACCGTGAAGGTCTCGAGCCCCAGCCGCTGCGCCAGCGCGAGCACTTCATCCTGGGTGGGGCCTACCCACTGACCGCCCAGTTCGACGACCGTGCCCGAGGCGAACTCGCCTCCCTCAGTCCGCCCGCCCACGCGGTCGCGGGCTTCGACGACGCGGACGTCTAACCCGGCTGCAACCAGCTGTTCTGCCGCGGTGAGTCCTGCGATGCCCGCGCCTACGACGACGACGTCGCAGGTGAGATCGCTTGCGTTGGCCTCGATGGCTGTCATTGCGTCTCCTTGTTCAGCACGACTGTAGTGACGGAGGTGCGGGGGTCGAAGAGTGCCTTTGTGGGGAGTGAGAGCCGGGCGGCCAACGGTGCTGCGAGACGCGCTGGGTAGTCGGTCGGGTCGCCGTAGGCCACGAGCATATGCGCGTTGAGGCCGTCGAGCAGTGCGATGAACTCCCACGCCGCAGCCCGAGGATCGTCGACGGAGAACTCTCCGTGTTCAGCTCCGTCGACGAGTATCGCAACGATGAGTGCCTGCCACGCGTCCATGGCGGTCCGCACGGCGCGGGCCATGAGGGGATCTCTGCGACCGATGCTCCACCCGTCGAGCCAGACACCCGCCCGGTCCTCGCGTCCCGTGCGACCCAGCTCGCGGATGAGCGCCACGAGCTGATCCGTCGCGCGGGGGGCGTCGGCGGTCAGCGCCTCGGCGGTCTCATACTCTTCACGCAGCAGTGCTTCGCAGGCCCGTACCCTCAGATCGCCGATGTCAGACGCATGGTGCACGACCAGGGTGTGCGTGATGCCCAGGTGGCCCGCGATGCTGCGATGGGTGATGTTCTGCAGACCGTCCGCCAGTGCGAGGTCCTGGGCCGCGCCGTCGATCGACGCGCGCCGTTTGGCGGCAGAGAGTCTGCGCCGCCTCGGCTTCGCGTCGTGTCCTGCGTCGCGCTCCGTCTCCATTCGCAACTCCGTCTCCATTGACAGGGGTTGTGACCCCGCTTACTGTATCGGCAGTGGTATTGACCACGTGGTCAATATGGCGTGGTGAGACGGATGTGTCAACCGCACCACCCGTGAGAGCCCTTCACGGGCAGCACTCAACATGAACCCGCGGACACTCGATGAGGAGACGCACGCGATGACGGCACCAGGTCCCAGACCCGACCACCAGACAGTCCTGTCCGACCACCAGCCTGCTCAGCGAGGCCTCATTCGGTCGATGGGCGTGCCGACTCTGATCTTCTTCGGTCTCGCCTACATGGTCCCGATGACGGTGTTCACGACCTACGGGATTGTGAACGAGGTGACGGGCGGATTCCTCGCGAGCGCCTACGCCATCACGCTGGCCGCGATGCTCTTCACTGCCTGCAGCTATGCGTTCCTGGGCCGGCGCATCCGCACCGCGGGTTCGGCGTACGCCTATGCCCGCGAGGGGCTGGGAGGCGGGGCAGGGTTCCTCACCGGATGGACGGTGATGATCGACTACGTCCTGCTCCCGATGCTCAACTACTTGCTCATCGGTCTCTACCTGTCGGAGAGGTTCCCGCAGATCCCGGCGTGGGTCTTCAGCATGGTGGCACTTGTGCTCGTCACCGCCCTCAACATCATCGGGATCACGGTGGTGAAGAGCGCGAACGTCGTGTTGGTCGTCCTGCAGGTCGTCTTCTTCCTCGTCTTCTTCGTCTTCGCGTCCCGCGCGTTCGACCCGGATACGGGCCCGCTGGATCCGTTCCTGCGGTCTGACTTCAGCCTGCCCGCCGTCGTCGCCGGATCCGCAGTTCTGTGCCTGTCGTTCCTGGGGTTCGACGCGATCTCCACGATGGCTGAGGAGGCGAAGAGGCCCACGCGCTCCATCCCGATCGCGGTCATCCTCACGACGGTGATCGGCGGCTTCTTCTTCATCGCGATCTCCTGGTTCGCGCACATGACCTCCCCGGACGTGGTGACGGGCGACGGTGCGGACGTCGCGGCGCTGTCGATGCTGGGACGGCTGGGCGGCGAAGTCCTGACGGCGCTCTTCCTGGCGGCCTATGTGACCGGTGCGCTGGGGTCCGCGCTCGCTTCTCAGGCGTCCGTCGCCCGCATCCTCTATGCCATGGGTCGCGACGGCGTCCTGCCGACGAGGGTCTTCGGCGCACTGTCGGAGCGCTTCCGCACGCCTGTCGGGGCGATCCTCGTCGTCGCGGTCGTGTCGATCTCCGCAGTGTTCGCCGACGTCGACTTCGTCGCCTCCATCGTGAGCTTCGGGGCCCTCACCGCTTTCAGCGTCGTGAATGTGAGCGTGGTGAGCGTCTTCCTCGTGAAGGAGAAGCAGCGCGGTGTCCGCGCGATCCTCACATACGGCGTCATCCCGACCATCGGCTTCCTTCTCACTGTGTGGCTGTGGACGAGCCTCGCACCCCACACCGTGCTGCTGGGCATCGGGTGGATCGTCTTGGGGCTGCTCTATCTCCTGTGGACCACACGAGCATTCCGCCGGCCCGTTCCACGCATGCATCTGGAATGAACCGTGTGTCCTCGCCCAGACGCCCGCACTCGTCAGTCCGCGCCCGTCGCTACCCTGGAGCCATGTCCCTTCCGACTCCTGCCGCGAACCCGCCCGCACCCTTGCCGACCACGGCCGAGGCCGATGCCCTCCTGCCTCAGCTCCAGCAGATCCGCCGGTCCCTCCACCAGAGCCCTGAGGTCGGTCTGGACCTGCCGCTCACGCAGCGCACGGTGCTGGACGCGCTCGACGGACTCGACCTGGAGGTGACGACGGGTGCGGGGCTGAGCTCCGTGGTCGTCGTGCTGCGCGGCGGCAGGCGGGAGGAGACGCACGCGGGAGTGCTGCTGCGCGGAGACATGGACGCGCTGCCGATCACCGAGGAGACGGGCTTCGACTTCGCCTCCGACAACGGCGCGATGCACGCGTGCGGCCACGATCTCCACACGACCGGCCTCGTCGGTGCGGTCCACCTCCTCCACGCGCACCGCGCGCAGCTCCCCGGAGACGTGGTCTTCATGTTCCAGCCGGGGGAGGAGGGCTACGACGGCGCGGGGAGGATGATCGACGAGGGCGTGCTCGACGCCGCCGGAGTCCCGCTCCTGGGCGCCTACGGCGTGCACGTGTCAGCGGATCAGGAGCCCGGGCACGCGTACACGCGGCCGGGGCCGTACATGGCCGCGTTCTCGCGCTTCGACGTGACGGTGCGCGGCCGGGGCGGGCATGCGGCTCGTCCGGAGAACGCACTCGACCCCATCGAAGCCGGCGCCGCCCTCATCGGCCAGCTCCAGGAGTACATCACCCGTCGCTTCAACATCTTCGACTCGGTCGTCCTCACCGTCGGCATGTTCCACGGCGGGACGGCGCCGAACATCATCCCGGAGACGGCCGACCTGTCGATGAGCGTCCGCACCTTCTCTCCGGAGGCCACAGCCCGGGCGGAGGAGGAGCTGCCCCGCGTCGCGCAGTCGTTCCTCGCAGCACACGGGCTGGGCGCAGACATCACGTTCGAGACCCTCCTGCCGGCGACCGTCAACGACGACGGGGAGGCCGACTTCTTCCTCGAGACCTTCGCAGAGCTGTTCGGTGACGACCACGTGCACCGGGTCCCGCACCCGCGGACCGGATCCGAGGACTTCTCCCGCGTCCTGCAGCGGGTGCCCGGCTCGTACGGCCACCTGGGCGCAGCGATGCCGGGAGTCGACGCCGCCGCTCAGGAGGTCAACCACTCGCCGCGTGCCCGTCACGGCGACGGCGGCCTGGGGGACCAGTCCCTGTTCCTCGCCCACCTCGCCGCTCGCAGGCTTCACCGGGAACTGGACCGGAGGGCCGCAGCCGGCCAGTCGTGAGGCTGCGTGCGACCGGGCGGAGGCTCCGCGCGACGTGCCTGGGGCACTTCGCGACGTGCCCGGGGCCGGGTTCCCGGTACTAGTCTGAGAGCATGCCCGTCCCCGCCCACAGCGCCGCCGCAGTCCGCGCCGCCGAACAGCCGCTCATCGACGCAGGCCGGGGCGAGTCCCTCATGCGGCCGGCCGCTGCGGGGCTCGCCACCGCCTGCCGCCGCGCGCTCACGACCACTCGCGGCCGAGTCACCGGCGCCCGCGTCGTCGTCCTCGCCGGCCCCGGCAACAACGGCGGGGACGCGCTCTTCGCCGCCGCGAACCTCGCCCACCGCGGCGCCCACGTCACCGTCGCCGCACCCCTGGGCCGCCTCCACGAGGAGGGCTGGCGGGCCGCTCGCCGCGCCGGTGCGCGGTTGCTGGACGGGGCCCCCGACACTGCTGCCGACACCGCCCCCGACACCGCCGCCGAGGCCGCCGTCGCCGAGGCCGTCGCCGGCACCGCCGCCCTCGCGGCCGCCGCCGACCTCGTCCTCGACGGACTGCTGGGCACGGGCGCCCGCCCGCGCCTCGAGCCACCGCTGAGCACGCTCATCGACTCGTGGCAGAGAGCGGCTCGCCGCCGGTCTCGCCAGCAGCAGTCCACCTCCCACGGCACCTCCACCTCCCACGGCACCTCCACCTCCCACAGCACCTCCCCGGTCGTCGTCGCGGTCGACGTCCCCACCGGTGTCGACGCCACGACGGGGGAGTGCGGGGACGTCCACGTGCGCGCCGACATCACCGTCACGTTCGGCGGGAGGAAGGCGGGCCTCCACCTGCCCGGCGGGGCGGAGGCGAGCGGGCGCATCGAGTTCGTCGACCTCGGCCTGGACCTCCGCTCCTCCCATGACGCTGGGAAACCTGACGAAGGTCAGCCCTCCCACGACAGCGACGCGACCCCGCCGACGACGACCCTGCCGACCACGACTTTGCCGACCACGACCTCGGGCCCGGCGGTGTGGGTCGTCGACGACGTCGACCTCCGCGACTGGCCCCGCCCCGGCCCCCACGACCACAAGTACATGCGAGGCGTGCTGGGCGTCATCGCGGGCTCCCAGCAGTTCCCGGGCGCCGGGGTGCTCACGAGCCTCGCCGCGGTGAATGCCGGGGTCGGCATGCTGCGGGTGCAGGGCGCTCGGACGGTGCAGGACGCGGTCGTGGCTCGCGCGCCCGAGGCCGTGACCGCCCCCGGCCGAGTCCAGGCGTGGACGATGGGCTCGGGTGCTCCCGAGCCCCACGACATGATGGAGTTCCTCAGTGAGGCGATCGGCACGGGGACGCCGCTCGTGCTCGACGCCGGCGCGCTCGCCCTGCTGCCCGCTCTGCTGGCCGTCGCGTCCGCACCGCTGCCGCCCTGCACGGTGCTCACTCCGCATGCGGGCGAGCTCACGGAACTGCTCACCCGCATCGATGACGAGGCGTCCGATCTGGAGCGCGAGGACGTCGAATCCGCTCCCGTCCGGTGGGCCCGCCGCGCGGCCGCACTGACCGGTGCGGTCGTCCTGCTCAAGGGCCACCGCACCATCATCGCCGCACCGGACGGACGACTCTGGGCGCCCACACCCGGGCCGCCGGGGCTGGCGACCGCAGGCAGCGGCGATGTGCTCGCAGGACTGGTGGGCGCCGCGCTCGCGACCGGGCTGCGCCCGGACCGGACGGACGATCCCGCAGGCCGCACCGCAGCTTTGGCGGCACTCGCCGTCATCCTGCACAATCGTGCGGGTCGCTCCGCACGCAGCGCCTCGGGAATCGTCGAGGCGATCGCGGCGGAGCTCGCAGGGATCGAGCACGTCGGTCCGACGGGGACGGGAAGAGGAGACACGCATGCACGCTGAGGCTCCTTCGACCCTGCGCGCGCAGATCGACGCTGACGCGCTGGCGCAGAACGTGGCGGCGATCCGCGCGCGGATCGGTGAGCGCACCCTCATGGCCATCGTGAAGGGCGATGCCTACGGCCACGGCCTGGCGCAGGTGGTGCCGACGGTGCTCGCTGCGGGTGTGCGACGGTTCGGAGTCGCCACCCTCGCCGAGGCCCTGGACCTGCACGAGCACCTCTCCCGCCTGCCGTGCGGAGACGAGGCGACCGTCCTGTTCTGGCTGCATGACGACACGACGGACCTGGGTCCTGCGCTCGCGCGTGGATTCGAGGTGGGAGTCTCGACCGCGGACGGATTCGCCCGTGCCCGTGATGCGGCCCGCCGCACCGGCACGACCGGGCGCGTCCACCTCAAGGTCGACACCGGACTGGGGCGCGGCGGCTTCACCCCTGCGCAGCTGCGGGAGTTCCTCGGAGAGCTCGGTGACAGCGACGCGGCGGACGTGCAGATCGTCGGACTCATGAGCCACCTGGCGAACGCCGACCTTCCGGGGGACCCTGCGACCCACCAGCAGAAGGATGTGTTCGCAGCCGTTCACGGCGTCCTCGCGGACTTCCTCGCGGGCCCCGGCAGACCCTTCGCCGCGCCCGGCGGTCTCATGACGCACACCGCGAACTCGCCCGGCGCGCTGGGTGACGACGACGTCCCCGGTGACACGGTGCGGGTGGGGCTGTCGCTCTACGGACTCAGCCCCTTCGAGCAGACCAGCGCGCAGGACCTGGGACTGCGCCCGGCCATGTCCCTCGTGTCCCGGGTGCTCACGGTGAAGGACGTTCCCGCAGGTCAAGGGGCCTCCTACGGACTCACGTACAGGACGGAGAAGCCCACGCGCTTCGCCCTGGTCGCCGGCGGGTACGCGGATGGGATCCCCCGTCCTGCCTCCGGCCGCGCCGAGGTCACGATCCGCGGACGCCGCCTGCCGGTCGTCGGTCGCATCGCGATGGACCAGATGATCGTCGATGCAGGTGATGCGCCCGTCCAGACAGGGGATGCGGTCACCGTCCTGGGCGACGGCGTCACGGGTCCGAGCGCCGAGGAATGGGGCGAGTGGGCCGGCACCATCAACTACGAGATCGTCACGCGCATCGGCCCCCGCGTCGACCGGGTCGCGATCCCAGCGCCGTCGCGTGAGGACACCCCAGTGCCGTCGCGAGAGGGCTCCCGCGAGCGGGAGCCCCTGTCGGTGACGCTCACCATCCCGGGGCGGGCCGCGATGGCCGATTTCGCCGAGGCCGTCGGCCGGGTGGTCCGTGCGGGCGACGTCCTCGTCCTCACCGGCAATCTGGGTGCGGGCAAGACGACGTTCACGCAGTTCCTCGCGCGCTCACTCGACGTGCGCGGGAGGGTGTCGTCGCCGACGTTCGTCATCGCTCGCGAGCACCCGCCGCGGGGCTCAGGACCCGGGCTGATCCACGCCGATGCCTACCGGCTGGGAGGCGCCGACGAGTTCGACGATCTGGGGCTCGACGCCTGGCTCGACGAGTCGGTCACCGTCGTCGAATGGGGGCGCGGCATGGCGGAGACCCTGGGCGACCACCTCGACGTGGAGATCCTGCGGGATGCGGAGGCTGCGCGAGACGCAGATGCTGTGCGGGATGGGGCGACCCCTCGCGTTGCGGATACCACCTGCAGGATGGAACACGAGGGCGAGGCTCCCGAAGGCGGTGCTGCCGACGGAGCCGGATACGGCTACGGCAGCGGCGGCCACGATGAGCCGGACGAGGACGGTTCCGATGACGAATTCCGCACAGTCATCCTCACCGCTCACGGGGAGGCCTGGACCGGTAGACTCACGAAGCTCCGCGCCCACTTGAGTGCACGCGCGGACTCGAGCGCGACTGACGACTCCAGCAGCGACCGGACCAGTCACCCGAACAGTGACCTGCGTAGTGACCTGACCAGCACCCCGACCAGCGACCCGAGCACAGAGGAGGCCCCGTGATCGTCGTGGCGATCGACACCTCGGCGGCGGCCTCCGTCGCACTGGTCGACGGCGAGCGGCTCATCGCCGACCGGACCGAGTTCGCCGCCAGGCGCCACGTCGAGTTCGTCGGTCCTGCGCTCGCAGAGGTGTTGGCCGAAGGCCGCGCGGAGGGCCTCGTGCCGGATGCGGTCGTCGTCGGGATCGGCCCCGGACCCTTCACCGGTCTGCGCGCCGGTATCGCCGCGGGCATCGGTGCCGCACTGGGGATCGGGGTGCCGGTCCACGGCGTCGTCAGCCACGATGCGCTGGCGCTCCGCGCACTCGCAGACACGGCTGCCACCGGCGCAGCCACCCCGAGCACCAGTGCAGCCACGACAGTCACCATCGCCACCGATGCGCGTCGCCGGGAGGTCTACGCGACGACGTACAGCGGCCTCGACGACGCCGGCCTGCCCGTGCCCGCGTCCGGACCGGCCGCACTGTTCCCCGCGGACCTCGCTGAGTGCCGTCCGGCACGGCGTGTGGGGCGCGGCTTCGCCCTGTACCGTGACGTGCTCGGCGATCCGGAGGACGAGGACCCGAACGCCCTCGATCCGACGGCCGCGTGGTTGGCGCGCCTCGCGCATCGCGCCCTGTCCAGCGGGCGCGCGCTGCGGGGGACGGAACCGCTCTACCTGCGCGAGCCCGACGCGAAGCCCAGCGCACGCCGCGAAACGCTTCTCAGCTGACGAGAGGACGGAATCGACCCCTCTCACCCGCCTGATCTCACTCTCATGTCACCCGATCGCACGCCCCGCACGCACACCTCTCGACCCATCGACGGAAGAACCCTGTGAAGCATCCCGACCCGGCTTCGAACCCCGACCCGGCCGCACACGCCGAACCCGCCCCCGAGCATCCGCAGCCAACCGCGTCCCCGCAGCCCACCGCGCCTCGGCTTCGGCGCATGCGCTGGTGGGACATCGATCGCGTCGCCGAACTCGATACCGTGCTCTTCGGCCCCGACACCTGGACGCCGGAGTTCTTCTGGTCGCAGCTGGCGTCCCCGGTCGCGCGGATGACGATCGCAGTGGAGGTCGGTGACGGGCTGTGCGGCTACGTGGGCGTGAGCGTGGCGGGTCCGCAGGCGGACATCCTCACGATCGGCACTGCGCCGTCTGCGCAGGGACGCGGACTGGGACGGCGGCTGCTGTCCCACGCGGCGGACTGCGCACGGGATGCGGGCGCCGAGGTCCTCCACCTGGACGTCGCCGCGGACAACACGGCGGCGCTCGGCCTCTACCAGTCCTTCGGCTTCGACGAGCTGGGTCGCCGTCCTGCCTACTACGCGGGCGCGGACGCGATCGTGATGAGGGCGTTCCTCTGACGCCGGCCTCCCGCGCACTCGATCTTCGCGCATAGGATGAGGGCATGACGGAACATCTGGTGGACGCCTCGGTGACCGAGTGGGAAGACGGCATCGACCTCGTCCTCGACACCCAGGTCGCCCTGCCGCCCACGCAGGTCTGGCCGTACGTCACCCGCTCCGAACTGCTCGAGAACTGGTTCGTCGGCTATCAGTCGGACTCCGGTGATGCGGACATCCTCCTCGAGCTCGACGACCAGCCGGTGCCCGCTCACGTTCTGAGCGTCTCCGCGCCCGAGGACGACACCGACGTCGCCCACGTCCTCCTCGAGGTCGACGGCATCGGCCGCCTGGGTCTGACGCTCGCGCCGCTGCCGGACGCCGCCGGGGCCTCAGGCACCCGCATCACCCTGGCCCACACGATCGCGGACCGGGGGATCGACCACGACATCCTCGCCCAGGCGATCGCGCAGGTGGGGCCCGTGTGGGAGACACACCTGCGCCTGCTCGCCGGGACGCTCACCGACAGCCCGGGCGCCTACGACGTGCCGGAATCGCAGATGACGACCCGCTACGAGGCGCTGGCCGAGGAGATCGGATGACCCGTGCCGAACCGCTGGTCCTCGGCATCGAGACGTCGTGCGATGAGACCGGCGTGGGCATCGTCCGCGGCCGCACCCTGCTCACGAACACCGTCGCGACATCGATGGACGAGCACGTGCGGTTCGGCGGGGTCGTGCCGGAGGTCGCCTCCCGCGCGCACGTGCAGTCGATCGGCCCGATGATCGAGAAGGCGCTCGCGGATGCCGGCGTGACTCTGGACGACCTCGACGCGCTCGCCGTCACGGCGGGGCCGGGCCTGTCCGGCGCGCTCATGGTCGGCGCCGCGGCCGCGAAGGGGCTGGCCGCGTCGACGGGGCTGCCGCTCTACGGCATCAACCATCTCGCCGCACACGTCGCAGTGGACCTCGTCGCCCCGGATTCGCCCGGCCTGCACACGCCCACCATCGCGCTGCTGGTGTCCGGAGGGCACACGGAGATCCTGCGCATCGGCGACATCGTCGATGACATCGAGCTGCTGGGTGCCACCATCGACGACGCCGCCGGCGAGGCCTTCGACAAGACGGCCCGCCTCCTGGGCCTCGATTATCCGGGCGGCCCCAGCATCTCCCGCGCCGCCGCCGGGCTGCTCGACGAGAGCGGCGTCCCCGGCGACCCCACTGCGGTGCGCTTCCCCCGCGGGCTCTCGACGAAGAAGGATCTCCGCGATCCGGAGCGTCGGTTCTCGTTCTCGTTCTCGGGCCTCAAGACTGCCGCTCTGCGCACCGTCACCGCCGCCGAGGCGGCAGTGTCCGCCCAGCCGACCGGCACCTCGGCAGCGTCGTCACCGAGGGCACCGCGACTGGCGGACATCGCCGCCTCGTTCGAGGAGGCCGTCGTCGACGTGCTGGTCAAGAAGACCCTGCTGGCATGCGAGGACACAGGCATCGACCACGTGCTGCTCGGAGGCGGAGTCGCTGCGAACGCCCGGCTGCGCGAACGGTTGGCGGAGAGGTGCGAGGCGGCCGGCGTCACCCTCCGGATCCCTCCACTGGGCCTCTGCACGGACAACGGGGCCATGGTGGCCGCGCTGGGAGCGGAGATCGCTGCGCGGGGGAATGCGGCCTCGGGCCTGGAGTTCGGAGTGCTGTCGTCGCTGGAGGTGGACGATGTCCTCGTCTGAGGAGACGCAGCCTGATGAGGCGCCGTCTGGTGACGCGCCGTCTGGTGACGCGCCTGAGCCTGCGTCCAGTGCGAAGGGTGCTGACAAGGTGGAAGGTGCACCCGGTGCGGAAGGTGCGCCGAGTGCGAAGAGCGCTCCGGGCGCGACGGGCGAGCTGTCGCAGGAGCTTCGTGAGCACCTGCGTGCTCGTCGTCGAGCCGGCGATGGCTGGGTCGAGACCCCCAGAGGCAGGTTCTGGGGGCTGTTCGGCGCGGCTGGACTGCTGCTGCACGATCCGGAGCGAGGTGTGCTGCTCCAGCATCGGGTCTCATGGTCGGCCCACGGCGGCACCTGGGGCGTCCCTGGTGGTGCGATCGACGCGGGCGAGACGCCTCTGACGGGCGCGATCCGCGAATGCCACGAAGAGGCCGGAGTCCCTCAGCTCGACGGGGCCGACATCCGCATCATCCACACGCATGTCGTCGACATGGAGGGGTGGTCCTACACGACTGTCGTGGCGCGGACGCTCGCGCACCTCGAGGAGTATGTGAACGACATCGAGAGCGTCGAGCTGCGCTGGGTGCCGCTCCCCGAGGTGACGGACTACCCCCTCCACCCCGGCTTCGCCGCGGCGTGGCCGAAGCTGCGCGGCGTGCTCGAGGGCTGAGAGAGCCGCGGCTCGGAGCGAGCGTTCTGCGTGGGTGCTCTGAGGCGGAGCGTTCGCATTGCAGACTGCAACGAACATCTTGGGCGCAGTGTTGTCCTCGACGTGCGTCTATAGCCTCGGCATGTGCCGATAGCCTTGGAGTGTGTCTCAACCTCTCGAATCAGCGCGTGTCTTGCTGGTCGCGTCGTTGGCGACGGCACTCGCCGCCGGAGCTATTGCAGCGGCGTGGCTGTTCATCGGGCCTGCGGGGTTCTCCTTCGCCTTGGTCACTCATTTCGTTCTCATGGCGTGGGTGTCCGCGATCGTCGGCCCCCGAGTACAGATTCCGAATCTGGGTTGGCTGTGGGTCGGGCGCTGGGAGTCGCGGCTTTACCCAGCACTGGGGGTCCGGTTGTTCGGGAAGTTGCTCGACGTCATCGGATGGAACCGGGTCATAGCAGAAGAACGCGGATTCAACGGCACGCGAGAGGGGTTGCAAGAGCTCGATCAGCACACGCGGCGCTCCGAGGTCGGCCACAGCCTCTGCATTCTCGTCACTGTGGCTATGGCCCTCGGCGTGCTATCGACAGGGGCATGGCAAGGCGCTGCTTGGCTGGTTGCACTCGGACTGCTCTTGCACCTGTACCCGGCGCTGCTTCAGCGACTCTTGCGCGCCCGCATTCAATCCGTAGCGGACAGGCTTTCAAGGAAGAGCTAGCCGATCGACGCTGTGGAGCTGGTAGTTCGTCAGCCGGAGACGACTGCGAGAGCGAGCCGCCACGTAGCACCGTGAGGACCCCGCCACTGTTCTTTGCAATCCACACCCCACGATGAAGAACTCACTCGAACACTCTTGTGCGCTCATCCGTTCTGCCCTAGAATAGAACATGAGTTCGATCGAAGTCGATCGACTGCAGATACGCAACGAGGCGTGAGGCGGGTGAGTGGCATGGCGGAAGGTGCGGACCGGTCTGAGCCCTTCCCTGGTGCCCAGCGTCGTGTCGAGCCCCTTGTCTCCATTCCTCCGATCGCGAGCGTGGACGCACTCTATGAGACGCTGGATTTAGGACATCCGGTACTCGGTGGCCTCGAGTACCTGGACTGGAGCGCGATCGTCTCGCCGTGGAGCACGTGCGAAGGAGCCTCCGGCGACAAATCACCTGGTGCTGGCGTCGAGACTAGTTTTGAGGCTGGTGCCAGTGCCAGTGCCAGTGCCAGTGCTGAGCATGGATCTGAACCTCGGCCCGGTGCTGCGGCGTCGTGTGCGGAGCGGCTCTCGTCCCGGTCGGTCGCGCTGGATCGACTCCGCGGCTTGGAACTCGTCGACCTCGCCACGACTGCGCTCTCCCTGGCGCGGGCGGAGGAATCTTCGCGCCAGAGGATGGAGAACCTCTTCGAGGACTGTGAGTCCGATGAGGATGACTGCACCTCAGAGCAGTATGCGCAGTTGGCTGAGAGCTACGAAGCGTTCGGGGCCCATGCGGAGTATCTGCTCACGACGGAGCATGAAGCCACCCTGAGCGCGCGTTTGAATACGCGCACCGGCACAGCGCGGAAGCGCGTCGGGCAGGCGATCACCGCGTACGTCGGCGTGCCGCTCACGCTGAGCGCGATTCTTGAAGGGCGCCTGCGTTTCAATCGGTGGGAAGCCATCGTACGGCGGATCGAGAGCCTGTCGCTTCCACATCTGCGTGCGCTTGATGTGTTCATCGTCGGGTTGGATCCTCGGTACTCACTGGGGCAGTTCACCCGCCGAGTGTGCCGCTTCCTAGCAGATCTGCTGGACAAGCCGGTGCTCGCGGCAAAGGTGCGGTCGCGGCGGACGGCATGGGTGGAGGACCTGCCGGACGGCGAAGCGATCGGTTCCATCCGGGGACCCGCCCCACTCGTGCACGCATGGTTCCAACAGGGCTATGCCTTCTCCGCCGCAGCGTTGAAGCGTCAATTCACGAACGTGGATGTCACTCCGATCGACAAGACTGTTGTGAGGCAGAAGGACCCTGCAGAAGCAGGGGATGGTGCTGCTGCCGGAGTGTCAGAAGCAGACGCCGCAGAGGTCGTGGATCCACCCGTTCCGATGACTGGGTCGGACGAACTCCCGCCCCTCGGAACGCTGGCGGTGAACGATGAGCGGCAGATCCGGCAGATGATGTTCGACGTGATCACCGGGGCCTCTCCGCGGACTGAGACGATACTCGAGGAAGTCGACGACGAGGACGGCACGACGACCCGCTATCGGGTCGGCATCGCCTTCTCCGATGAGGCGTCCGTGCTGCGCAAGCATGCCTCCGTCGTCGTGACGGTGCCGATGACCACGCTCATGGGGCTGGACGATCGGCCGGGAACGATAGCCGGAGCCCCCTTGCCGGCGGACATGGCCCGTATGGTCGCCTCGAGCTCCACCGTCTGGTATCGGATGCTCACAGACCCCACGACGGGCAGAGTCCTCGACGACACAGCATTGACATACGAACCCGACCGCGCCACCCGGATCGCAGTGCGGGGCAAATGGCAGACCTGCACCGCACCGGGCTGTTCGCGCCCTGCGGTGGAATGCGAGATCGACCACGGCATACCCTTCAACCACCACCAGCCGGAACTCGGAGGTCGGACCGAACCGGCGAATCTCCACCCGCTGTGCAAACGGCACCACCAGGCGAAGACCGAAGGCCGCCTGCGCATGCGACGGACCATTGCGGATGAGATCGAATGGATCATGTCCATCGGCACCACTGACACGACAGTGGCTCCTTCCGTGGACGACGGAGGCATCCTCAGCGACGCATGCGCGGTGGAGGATTCTCCGGAGAGGGCTGAAGCGCGCCGCGTCATGAGAGAACGTGTCGTCACGGATCCGCTGACGGGTGCGGACGCGGCCGATGCGGTGCTCGCCGGAGCGTGGCGGGAACTCCAGGAGGAGGAAGCCAAGCGCGAAAGGCGCTACGCGGAGCAGGCAGCGGCACGCTCTGTGCGGGAGGCGGCTCTCGAAGCAGAGTGGCAGCGCGTGAAAGCGTGGCCGGCGGAAGAGCGCGTGCGACTGGAAGAGTGGGAGGCGCGTCTTGGACGACGGTCGCTCGACGTCGCCAGACGGGATGAGAGGGTGACTCGGGACGAGCGCCTCGTGTCACTGCTGCGGGCGGATGTGGAGCGACGCCGTCAGGATCTGCGGACACGTCAGCAGTCCGCGCCCCAGCAGTCCGTGCCCCATCAGTCAGTGAGCCAGCAGTCCCAGAACCAGCAGTCCGTGAGTCGCCAGTCGGTGAGCCAGAGGACGGAGGACCCACCGGAAGGCGACCAGTCAGCTGCTCCATCGAAGCGCGGCGAGTCCAGCATCGCGATGCGGACGATCATTCCCATGACGACGACGGTCTACGAGTATGAGCGCGGTGTGACCAGCAGTCTTCACAGTCCGCTCTTCGGATCGAGAGCACAGCGGGCGGCGAGGCGCGGCGAGATCGACGAGCTTGCGGCCACGTACGACGAAGCCCGGCAGTCGGGGGAGTGCGAACCTGGGGGCCGCGAGCCCGGGGACCGCGAGTCTGGCGAGTTCACATCCGGCGAGAACTCCGTGCGAGGACCACGGTCCACAGGGAAGCTCGCGCGCAGCGCCTCCGTCATCGAGGACCGGCTGGCGACAGAATTGCACGATCGCATGGCGGACAGGGTTCCCGATCTGGTGGTGTCCTTCGGACAGATTCCGCCGGCGGATGCGACGCCTCCCTGGCCTGAGGAGCTCCGTCGGAGGATGGCTTCCCTCCGCGGGGACTCGACAGATCCTCCGAGCGATCCACCGGACTCCCATAAGCCACAGGACTCCGGCACGACGCACGACTTCCGTGAGTCATACGACTCCCGTGAGCCACAGGACTCCGGCACGGCAGCAGAAGAGAACGACCCCCCGCCATTCTGATCGGGAAAGAAGGGAAGTGCCCTGCGGCCTATCCGCTACGGCTTGCCGGCGCGGAACTCGGAGACCAGCAGCTCGGCGACAGAGGTGAGCGAACCGGTCTCGGCCAGCCTGGCCCGCTGGCGCTGGTACCCGGCTCCCCATGTGGCGAATCCGTTCATCAGCTCGAGCTCTTCGACACACCCCAGCCGCCCGGCGACGGGGCGCAGGCGCTCGACCTCATCCGCGATGACCTCAGTGACGAGGCGTTCGTTCGCAGCCGCATCCTCGATGATGATCGCGTCCATACCGTAGCGCGCAGCGCGCCACTTGTTCTCGACGTGGAACCAGTCCGGCATCGTCGGCAGGGTCTGGCCCGCATCCAGACGAGCAGAGAAATCATCCACCAGGCACTGCACGAACGCGGTGACCGCAGTGATCTCCGACAGGGTCGACAGGCCATCGCAGACGCGGACCTCGACCGTGCCCCAGTGCGGGGCGGGCCGCAGATCCCAGCGGATCTCCGTCAGTTCGTCGATGACGCCGGTGTGCTTCATATCCGCGATGTAGGACTCGTAGCCCGCCCAGTCGTCGAAGAGATAGGGCAGCCCTGCCGTCGGGAGTTGCTGGAACATCATCGCGCGGTTCGACGCGTAGTGCGTGTCCGTCGCCTCCCAGAACGGCGAGCTCGCACTCACCGCCTGGAGATGCGGGACGTAGCAGGTGAGGGCCGCGAGGATCGGCAGCACCTTGTCGCGGTCATCGATGCCCACGTGCGTGTGCACGCCGTAGATCAGCATGTGCCGTCCCCACCACTGGGTGCGATTGATGAGCTCGGCGTACCGCGCGTGACCGGTGACCTCCTGGTTCTGCCACAGCGCGAACGGACGCGTGCCGGCGCACAGGAGTTCGAGCCCCAGGTCATCCAGCACCGGCCGCAGCTGCCCGATCGCATCCTCGAGATCGCCTGTCACTCCGCTCACCGAATGATGCACGCCGGAGACGACCTCGATAGTGTTCGTGAGCATCTCGCCCACGATTCGATCGGCCAGGGGAGTGCCGGCGATCGCCTCGAGGACCTCACCGGCGCGCGGGACGAGGTCCAGCGTCGCGGGATCGACGAGGCCGAGCTCCCACTCGACGCCCAGCGTCGACCGCTCCGACCGTGCGAAATCAACCATGCGTCGAATCCTAGGTCACGCGGAACGATATCGGATGAATGCAGGTGACCTCGTCTGTCCCCGCAATCCCCGTTGTCATCCCGACAGTCATCCCAACAGTCATCCCAACAGTCATCCCAACTGTCATCCCAGCTGCACCCGTGCGGCGCGGCGGAGGACCTGCTTCGCGGCGATGTCCGCACCGGCCAGCAGCGGCGACGGCAGACCGGGCGTTGCGCCGATCGCGCTGCCCGGCTGCGTCGTCGACGCAGGGATGCCCAGCACGATGACGGACTCATCGACCTCACCGGATGCGGCGACGAGGTTGTGCCCCGTCCTCACCGCCTCGGCGGCCTCCGCACGGGTCGCCTCGATGAAATCGGTCGTGACGCCGTCCACCTGGTGGATCCGCGCGCGACCGGAGTCGAGCAGCGACCGCAGCAGCGGGTCGTTCGTATCCGGCACGCGCCCCTTCGACATGCGGGTCTCGACCAGCACTCCTGACTCGACCGCACGCCGGGTGATGAGCGACTCGGCGCGGAAGCGGCCGGAGTCGGCGTCCGCGCGCACCACCGTCTCCGGTCCCAGCAGGTCGATGACCCCGGCATCGATGAGGGCGAGCACCTTCCGCACGCGCACCGACGGCGGTCCCGACGCGAGGAACAGGCCGTCCGCGTCGAACCAGCCCTGCAGGTCGCGCACGAGCGAGGTGCCGGCGATCGCTCCCACGGCCCCCAGACGGTGTGCCGAGCCGCGCAGCATGCTCATGACCCGGTTGACCGCCGCACGGGGGTGGCGGGCCGGCTCACTCATCGACGCGAGCTCATCCTCGACGATCGCGGCGACGAACTCCCGCCACTCGTCGGACGTGACGCTGCAGCCGCGGGTGGGCCGGCGCAGATCCGCGATGTTCCAGGACCAGCGCGGGTCGACGACGTGGTCAGTGAGGACGCGCTCCACGTCCTCGGCAGTCCGTGCGGATTCGAGGTCCGCGATCCAGGGCTTGACTGCGGACCATGACTTGACTGCGCCCGAGGTGCCGGTCATCGCCTGCTCCGAGCCCGCGGATCGCTCGGGTCCGGGGGCTGCCGCCGCTGCTATGGCCTCGGGCCTCCAGGCGGCGAGAGCGCTGAGGTACTGGTCGGCGATCTCCTTGGCGATCGTGGGCCAGACCTCGGTGGCGAAGTCCAGGCCGCGACGGTGGGAGAGCTCCTCGAACCAGTCGGGCGTCGCCCAGCGCGGTGTGACGTCACGCTGCTCGGCGTAGGGGATCGGCTTCGTCCGATACGGCATGCCGCGACGTGAGCCGGCGACCAGGTGCGGTTCGCGTCCGGTCGGCAGGTAGCGCAGGCGGCCGTGCGGGTCGCCTGCGACGGGTTCGAAGGTCCCGCCCCACTCCGCGATCAGCCCGCCGATGACGTCGAAGAAGTTCGCTCCCAGACCACGGACGATGACCGTCTGGCCGGCGGGGAGCCCCGTGAAATCCCGCTCGGCGGGCATGCCCGGAGCCACATAGAGGAGGCCGTGCTCGTCCGCGAAGCGCGTCAGCCCGGCGACCTCCGTGTCCGGCAGCGACTGCACCATTCCCTGTGCGAGCACGACGGTCGGCGCCGCCAGCCTGGTGCCGTCGGCCAGTACGACAGCGGTGAGCGGGTCGCCGGAGAACGGCTCGACCTCGACGGGCTCGAGGTCGTGGGCAGTGGTGACGAACTGCTCCACCTCGAAACCGCCTGCCTCGATCGCCGCGGCCAGCTGGTCGCGGTAGTAGACGCCCTGGAGCCGCCGGGACGTGAAGTCGAGGGCGCGGAGGTCGCGCGCCTCCTCGACGACCCAGTCACCGGCCGGGTGCGAACCTGCGTCCGCGACCTGCCGCATCCAGTCGACGAGGTCGGGGCCGGGCGACGGCGGACCGCTCATGTTCGTCGACTCGTCTGGGAACAGCGTCGTGGCGGAGGCCGTCGTGTTGTTGAGGTACTGCGCGGGCTGCGTCGTGAGCCAGGTGGCGCCGGATCCGACTTCGAGGGCGTCGACGATCGCGATGCGCAGTGGCCGGCGAGCGGGGGTCGGGTCGCCCTCATCTGCGGACACGGCACCGTCGAGTTCGTGACGGAGCCGCGCCGCCATGCGGATGAGGGTCGCGACTGCGCGGGGGCCGCCGCCCACGAACACGGCATCGAACTGCTGGGCGGCCCGAGCGGTCCGCGTGACATGAGTGGTGCTGGCCGCGTCTGATCGATCCGACGAACCAGTCATGCCGTTGCCTCTGTCTCCGGCCAGTAGGGCTCGCCGAGGGTGAGCATGAGGCGATTTGCCCAGCCGAAGAACGCGGTCGAGGCGATGTGGTCGACCATCTCCAGGTCGGTGAGGCCGATTCGGCGGAGACGGTCAGCGTCCTCGGCGACGAACTCGGGCACCAGCGCAGCGAGCCGTGCCGCGGTCTCGATGAGCACGGTCCAGCGGTCGTCCTGACCGGCGGCGAGTGCGGTGACGTCCGCCGCGACCCAGTCCGCGTCGCGGTCCAGCTCGACGGCGAGCATGCGGTCCACGTCCTCGTCGCGATGCGTGCGCTGCACGGCCTTCCGCGCGTGCACCGACGCGCAGTACACGCAGTCGTTGACTTTGCTGGAGACCGCCGCGGCGAGTTCCCGCTCGCCCTTCTCCAGGCCCTCCTTCGACGTGAAGACCGCGTTGTCGAGCGTCGAGCGCGCGAGTGTGACGCCCGGGGTGCGGGCGATGAGGCGGAAGTACACGCTGCGGGTCGTCGCCTTCGAGGCGAAGGACTCGATCTGCTCCTCGGTGAGCTCGTCCTCGGCCGGCGCGGGGAGCCACGGCTCCCAGTCGAGGAACTCGCGGGTGAAGGAGGTCGGACGGGACCGTCCCGTCGCCGTGAGCGCAGAGCGGTCGCCCGTGCGGCCTCGGGAGTGGGGAGCGCGGTCGAGGTCGGGCAGTGGGGTGGGGACCTCGGCGGCGGTTCCGGGAGCAGCAGCAATGCCGGGAGCATCGGCAGTGACGGGGGCAGCAGCTGCCGCCGTCGAGGCGTCCAGTGCGGCGAGGCCCGCGACGAGCCGGATGAGGTACGACTCGAAGGGGACGAGCTGGCCGATGAGGACGACGAGGTCCGGGTCCGCGCCGGCTGATGCGAGGGCGTGCTGATCCTCGGCGGTGGCGAGCGCCGGGGACACGGACACGGTGTCCACGTACGACATCAGGGCGGCGAGCAGCGGTTCTGCGGGCGTGGCACCGGACACGAGGTCGTCGAACAGTCCGCGGTCGTCGACATGGGCCAGGTGCCAGCCGAGGAGGGCGGAGGATCCCTGCTGCGTCGCGACCACCGCGGCCAGCGTGTGCAGAAGCGCTGGTGGCAGCGGGTGCGATGCGGAGTAGAGGGCGTCGTGGGCAGCCTGCGTCTGCTGGGTGACGGTGGGCTTCCGATCCGTGAGGACCGCGAGAGCGGCGCTGTCGCCGAGCAGCGACTCGAGGATGGACCGAGCCGGCGCGGAAGAAGAGGCGTTCATGACAATCGACTCTTGCACGTCGTGCCCGCCCGCGCGAGGGCCGGGGTGAGGGTTGTTAAGAAAGTCACCAGGCGAGCGGAGCCATGAGCATGCGCGCCTCGGCTCGCTGCTGCTCCTGTTCGAGGGTGCGCTGGGTGCGGTGACGGCGGATAAGGGTCTCGTGGTCGGCGTGCGTCAGGGTCTGTTTGCTGGTGCTGGTGCTGGTGCTGGTGCTGGTGCTGGTGTGCGTGCGGCGGTCGGTCGCAGGACGGCTGGCGGCATGCGCGGGGGAGTGGGCCTCTGCTCGGGTGGACCACTCGACCAGGAGCAGTCCCACGGCCAGCATGACGCGACGAAGGGGGGTGAGATGACGGTCGGCAGTGTGCTGATCCGCAGTGGTGTGGGTGCGTGTGGGCGAGTCGAGCGGGGTCATGGCGAATCCTCCGTAGACTGCTGTGTGAGGAACATCTGCAGAGAAACCTCTGCAGGCGTCTATGTGCAAAGGTATCTCTGTATATGACTGAGCGCAAGGGTTCGTCGCAGATTCCAGAGGGCGAGCCGCAGTCCCGCAGTGGGGAGCAATCCACCCGCGGTGGGGAGCAGCCCTCCCGTGATGCCGCGGCACCGTTCGACAACGCGACACCGTTCGACAAGCTGCCCGGCGAGGCACCGCATGAGATGGACACACGAGCCATGAAGGCCTTCGCCCACCCGCTGCGGATGGCGATGTACACATACCTCAGCGACCACGGTGCGGCGACGTCGACGATGCTCGCGCAGCACCTGGGTGAGAGCACCGGGCAGACGAGCTATCACCTCCGGCAGCTGGAGAAGCACGGTCTCGTCGAGGAGGACCCCGGTCGGGGCACCGGTCGCGAGAGGTGGTGGAAGCCCATCAGCTTCTCGATCCGCCGCGCCTTCGTCGAGCCGGACGGTGCGACCTCGGCGCAGCTCGACGTGCTCATGGGCCACCAGCTGCAGGACCGGTTCGAGAAGCTGCGCGCGTGGCACGGCTACCACGCGCACGAGACTCCCGCATGGCAGGACGCGTCCGTGGACACGACGTCGACTTCCCAGCTGACCTCCGAGCAGGCGAGAACGATGACGCGCGAGATCATGGAGGTGATCGAGCGCCACACCGATGCCGCGCAGCAGGACAACCCCGATGCCAGCCCCGATGCCGACTCCGATGCCGACTCCCGCAGGTTCAGGGTCTACGTCAGCGCCTTCCCCCTGCGCGACTGAGCGGTTCGAGCGGCTGTCGTCCGCCGATACGATGGACGCCATGCGCACCTCCTTCGGCGTCTTGGGCGCCGCCGCTGCACTCGTCCTCGCAGGCTGCTCGTCGGCGCCACCGGACGGGGAGGGCGACGAATCGCCGGAGCCGACGGGGGCCTCGGCGGCGGGGGCTGCTGCAGGCGACCCGGGCGAGCACGCGACCGCGGATTCGGAGGCACCTCCGGCGGACGGCGTGACGGACGAGGATGTCGAGGCGGCAGCCGACATCGTCGCGGACATGGATGACGACGAGCTCGTCGGGTCCGTCGTGATGCTCACCTACAACGGCACGGACGTCGACGCGGCTGCGGACGTCGTGAGCGAACGGCACCTCGCCGGAGCGATCGTCATGGGCTACAACCTCTCCGACGGCGCAGGTGCGGACGAGGTGCGCGGAGTGACCGACGCCCTCGCGGCCGCCGCGGGCGATCGCGGATGGCCCGTCGCGATCGGCGTCGATCAGGAGGGCGGTCCCGTCGCTCGGCTCGACGACGCGGCGATCGAGTTCCCGCCGCTCATGGCGGCCGGAGCAGCCGACGACGCGGACATCACGCGCGCTGCGATCGAGGCACAGGGCGCCGACCTGCGGAACCTGGGTTTCACTGCTGACTTCGCCCCCGTCGCGGACCTCACCATCGGAGCCGACGACCCGGTCATCAACCTGCGCTCTCCCGGCGACGATCCGGAGCGGGTCTCCGAGGTCGTCGACGCCGCAGTGAGCGGATACACCGCGACCGGACTGGCCTCGTCCGCCAAGCACTTCCCGGGCCACGGAGCGCTCACAGTGGACTCGCACGAAGACCTCCCCGTCTCCGAGGACTCCCTCGACGAGCTCGCCGGAGACAGCTTCGAGCCGTTCCGCACCGCGACGGAGGCCGGAGCGCCGATGGTCCTCGTCGGCCACATCGGCCTGCCCGGGGCGGAGGACGTGCCGGGCACTCTCAACCCCGACGTCTACGACGCGCTGCGCGAGGACGTGGGCTTCGACGGCGTCGCCGTCACGGACGCGCTCAACATGGGTGCGGTGACGGAGGAGTCGGGGCAGGAGACCGTCAAGGCGATCGCGGCCGGCGCGGATCTGGCACTCATGCCGCCGGACTCCGGTGAGGCCGTGGCGGCACTGTCGGAGGCTCTGGAGAGCGGCGATCTGCCGCGCGAGCGAATCGTCGAGGCCGCGACACATGTCGTCGCGATGCAGCTCTGGCAGGCGCGGATCGGCGCTGTCGGCGGCACTGGCGGTGAGGGTGCCGGCGGTGAGGGCGCAGCGGGTGAGAGCGCAGAGTCGGACGAGGACGCGTCCGCCGCTGCGGATGGTGCGCTCACCGATCTGGCCGACGCCTCCCTCACAGTGCTGGCGGGCGAGTGCAGCGTCGAGGAGCCCACGGATGCGGTGACCGTGACCGGTGGGTCCGACGCCGCGCGCGCTGCCTTCACGGAGGCGGCGGAGGACGCGGGGATGACCGTCGGCGAGGGCGGCACGACCGTGAGCCTGGGAGCCGGGGAGGGCGCTGCGGGCGCGGACGTCGTCGTCGGCACGACCGGCCCGTGGAATGCCGAGGACGCGGGTGCCGACACGATCGTCGAGGTCTACGACGACAATCCGCACGCGCTGGCAGCCGTCGCGAAGTACCTCACGGGGGACCTGGAGGCGGCCGGCTCCTCGCCCGTCGAGCTCTCCGTCGATGCGCCCGACTGCGCCGCGGGCTGAGTGTCAGGCGCTGAGCGTCACTTCTGCGGCGGGTGCACCGTCTCGTCGTCGGCTGTGCCGGTGGCGACCGGGCGCGCGGTGTCGTTCGACCACGCTGACCAGCTGCCGGGGAAGAGCGCCGCCTCGACGCCGATGCTCGCCAGCGCCAGCACCGTGTGCGACGCACTCACACCGGAACCGCAGTACGCGCCGATGGTGGGAGGTGCGGGTCCGTCTGGATTCGTCACGTCTGGCGTGTCCGCGATACTCGGTCCGCCGACAGCTCGGTAGTACTCCGTGAGCTCATCGGGGGAGCGGAAGCGCCCGTCCGCCGTGTTGCCCCCGGCCGGTGCGTTGAGCGCGCCCGGGATGTGCCCTGCCTGCGGATCCAGGGGCTCCGTGCGTCCCTCGAACCGCTCGGGCGCGCGGGCGTCCAGCAGGACCCCGCTGCCGGAGCCGGCCAGCGCCTCGGCCTCGTCCGCAGTGAGCGACGGCATCGATCCGGGTCGGATGACGAAGAGGCCGCCCGCGCCCGAGGTGCCGGCTGAGTCGGAAGCCGCCGCCGGGTCAGCTTCCTGCGGCAGGCCGGTCTCCTCCGGCAGGTCTGCAGCCCGCCACGCGGACCAGCCGCCGTCCAGGACGCGGACGTCGCTGTGTCCGGCCCAGCGCAGCATCCACCAGGCGCGTGCGGCGCCCTGACCTGCGACATCGTCATAGACGACGACGGGAGTGTCGGCGCGGACTCCCCAGGATCGGACGGTCGCCTCGAACTGGTCCGCGCTCGGCAGCGGGTGCCGACCCCTCGTCGGATCAGCGGACGAGTGGTCGGACAGCTCGGTGTCCAGCGCGACGTACCGGGCGCTCGGGATGTGTCCGGAGGCGAAGTCCTCACGGCCATCGGGCTGTGTGAGGGTCCACCGGACGTCGAGGAGGACGGGAGCGGGAGTGGCATCGGCCCGGAGCATGCCCGCCAGCTCATCGACGGTGATGAGGACACTGCTGCGCGTATCGGTCATGGATGGATCCCTTCGCTCAGAGGCACAGTGTGGGCAGAGGCTCAGCCGGCAGCCACGGGCTGGGTGAGGAGGACGACGTGGTCCTCGCCCACGCGGGTGAAGACGAGGGTGGCGGAGTCGCCGGCGGGCAGCTTGAGCTGACGACGGACCTGGTCCGGCACGATGTCCGCCCCGCGCTTCTTGATGACGACGCGACCGATCCCGCGATCCACGAGCGCACGCCGCAGCGCCTTGATGCCCGCCGGGAGCACATCGACGATGCGGTAGCTCGCCACGGCGGAGGCGGCGGTGCCCTCCGGGAGCCGATCGCCGGTCAGGTAGGCGATCGGTCCGCTCACCCGACGCATGCCCAGGGGACCGCACAGCGCTGTGACGAGACCCGCACGGATGATTGCGCCATCGGGCTCGAACAGGTACTCGCCCAGGTCTCCGATCCCGTCCTCGTCGTCGGCGGGCAGCTCGGACTCGTGGATCTGGAGGGCGCCCTGCGGCCCGTGCACCAGCGCATTGCGGCCCGGACGGTTGCGGACCTCACCGTGGTAGAGCGCGACTTCGACGACGTCTCCGTCTTCGGACACCCACTGGGCCTCCCAGCCGTCGGGGATGAGCGCGTGGTCGAGAGCGGGACCCAGCTTGATGCCGACGCTGGGCACGGTCTCCGCCACGGAGAACGCCCAGGTGAGGCTGGGGGAGAAGGATTCGGGGTCGACGAGCCGGCGCGAGGCGGTGGTCCTCCCATCACCCGTGCGCCGAGCGGGATCCATCCAGACGGCGTCGAAGCGCTGCAGGTCCGCCTCTTCGGCGAGGCCCTGCGTCACGGACACGGTGTCGAGCGCCTTGAGGTTGTAGGCGGCCAGTGCCGCGGTGACGGAGTCCGCGTCGAGAGCCTCGACGCGGGTCGCACCGCCCATCCCCGCGAATGCCATCGAATCGGCGCCCAGCCCGCACCCCAGATCGGCGACGATCTCCGGTGCCGTGGCGAGCATCCGACGGGAGTGGTGCGCGGCGACGGACAGCCGCGTCGCCTGGGCGAGGCCGTCGCGGGTGAAGAGCATGGAGGCGGCGAACGGGCCGAACTTCGCCTTGGCCTCGGTCCGCAGCTGCGCCTGGTTGAGGAGTTCGGACGCCAGGTCCGGGCTCATCCCGTCCTTCCGCAGGCGCGAGGCGATCGCGAGCTCGTCCGACGGCCGGTACTCGATCGACTCGAGCAGCGCGAGCGCCGCGGGATCCAGGAGCTGTGCGAGAACGGACTCATCCATGCGGTTCACCCTAGTGGGTGCGGGCGACACCACCACGCGTCCGCACTGGTGTTCCCGTGCACGTCCACTAGTGTGAAACACATGACGACTCTCCTCAGCGCCCGCGACGTCCGCGTCCTCGCCGACGGGCTGGGTCTGAGGCCCACGAAGCAGCGGGGACAGAACTTCGTCATCGACCCGAACACCGTGCGGATGATCGTCGGCGCCGCGCAGCTCGACGGACCGCAGACGGTGGTGGAGATCGGCCCCGGACTGGGCTCGCTCACCCTGGGGCTGCTGGATGCGGGTCATCGGGTCGTCGCCGTGGAGATCGACGAACTGCTCGCCTCCCGCCTGCCGGAGACCGTCCACCGGTTCGCCTCGGACGTCTTCGAGGCGGCCGGCCGCTCGGATGGTTCGGATGACCCTGTGGGCTCAGAGACCACAGAGACCGCAGAGACCACAGACGCCTCAGAGACTACAGAGAACCCTGGGTCCGGATCCGCTGGGCCCTTCGCGCTCGTGCAGGCCGACGCGATGCGCGTCACCGAACTGCCAGACCACCTGGGGGAGCCCACCGCGCTCGTCGCGAACCTCCCGTACAACGTCGCGGTCCCCGTCCTCCTCCACTTCCTCGCGACCTTCCCGACCATCAGGCAGGTGCTCGTCATGGTCCAGGCCGAGGTCGCCGATCGGCTGGCCGCCCCTCCCGGATCCCGCACGTACGGCGTCCCCAGCGTCAAGGCGCAGTGGTACGGCACGGTCGAGCGCGCGGCGGACGTCGGGAAGAACGTGTTCTGGCCGGCCCCGAACGTGGGCTCCGGGCTCGTGCGCATCACGCGCCGTGACACGCCGCGGACCGGCGACCGGGACGCGGTCTTCGCCGTCGTCGACGCGGCCTTCGCCCAGCGTCGCAAGACCCTGCGCTCCGCTCTGTCCGGGTGGGCGGGCTCCGCCGCCGCCGCCGAGGCCGCACTCACCCGCGCGGGCATCGATCACCGCGCGCGCGGCGAGACGCTCACCGTCGACGACTTCGCAGCGATCGCCGAGGCCGCGGTATGAGTGCCCCACGCAGACTCCACCCCTCCGTCACGGCGCGCGCGTACGGGAAGATCAACCTCCACCTGGGGGTGGGGGATCCGGGCCCGGACGGCTACCACGCACTTGTCACGGTCTTCGAGGCTCTGAGCACTCCGGAGACCGTCACGATCGAGCTGGCCCAGGAGGACTCCGTCGCGGTCACGGGTCGTCGGGCCAGCGAGGGCATCCCCCTCGATGAGAGGAACCTGGCCCTCGCCGCGGTCATCGCCTTCCGTGAGCGGACGGGATGGGGCGGAAACGTCGCGATCACGATCGACAAGCAGGTGCCGGTCGCCGGCGGGATGGGCGGCGGATCCGCGGATGCCGCCGCAGCGCTCGTCGCCGTCGCGAAGCTGGCGGGCTTCGACGACCGCGCGGTGCTCGAGGAGATCGCCGCCACGCTCGGAGCCGACGTCCCCTTCGCGCTGCACGGCGGAGTCGCCCTGGGCCGAGGCCGCGGAGACGACCTGACCCGGGTCCTGTCCCAGGGCACGCACCACTGGGTGCTCGCGACATCGACGGGGAAGCTGTCGACCCCGGACGTCTACCGGCGGGTGGACGAGCTGCGCGAACAGGAGGCGACAGGCGGCTCCGGCTCCACTGACACAGATGGTTCCACTGACACGGACGGCTCCGCTGCACGACTGGCAGAGCCCACTGAGGTCCTCGCGGCGCTCGCCTCCGGTGATGTGGAGGCTCTTGCCGCGCATGTCCACAACGACATGACGGATGCAGCCGTCTCCCTGCTGCCGGACATCGCGCACGTCATGGACGAGGGTCGGCGAGCGGGTGCGCACGCCGTGCTGCTGTCCGGTTCGGGCCCGACGGTCGGCTTCCTCGCGCAGAACGCGACGCACGCGCTCGAACTGGCCGTGCTGCTGGAGGCATCGCGCGGTGTGCGGGAGGTCGTGCGGACGACCGGACCCGCTCGCGGCGCCCACATCGTGGAGTGAGGTGCGTGGCGCCTCGGCGTCATTCGACCGGATCAACGACAGCGAACCCCAGCTGTTCGGCCACGCGCGACATGTTCGCATCATGCGTGGCGACAGTGACGTGCCCTGCACCGATGCGTCGGGCTGAGGCGAGGTGCAGTGCGTCGAGCGTCTTGATGTGAGGACGGATCGCCGCGGCCTCGACGAGCAGCGCATCGTCGAGACGCAGAAGCAGAAGCCGGTCGATGAACTCCTCTGCCCATGTGATCGGCAGGGATTCGCGGCGGAGGACTCGCGTCATCTCCAGTTCCAGGAGCCGCGACGAGACCATGCGTGCACCCTGATCGCGCATGTCATTGAACCAGTCGATGGCGGACGTGCTGTGCCCGAGCACGATCCTCAGCGCGACTGACGAGTCCAGATAGTACGGAGTCGGCTCGTCAGAGGCTGGCATCTCGTCAGAGGCCGGCATCGCTGTTGGTCTCCTCGATCAGCTCGTCGACGCTGCGGGACACGGACACGGGTGCGCGATGCTCGATCCGCGGATGCTCGCGACGGGGTGGGGCGGCGAGCCCTGCCGCGAAGAGTGCTTCGATCGGGCTGTCGGCGGAGTCCGGTTCCGGGACGAGTCGCAGGACGACCCGGCCGCGGTTCGTGATGCGCACGACTTCACCCTGCTCGATCGCTTCTCGTGCGACCGCGGAGACCCTCTGGTTGAACTCGGTCATCGTGATCGTCTTCATGGAGTGATTCTAGTACATCCATGCTAGATCGAACAGGACTGGAAAATCGTGCGCAGCGGTGCATCACCCCTGGGCCGCGAACGCGTCCTCGACGGCGTGCGCGAAGGCGAGGAGTGAGGGGTACTCGGCGTCCGGAGTGATGCTCATGCGGGGATCGGGCGTCGCACCCCAGCCGGGACGATCGTGGCGGCGGTTGATCCAGACGCCCGGCAGTCCGATCGCCTTCGCGGGCACATGGTCGTGGAACAGCGACTGGGCGACGTGCAGCAGACGGCCTGTCAGCCCGAGGTCCGCGGCGCGATCCGCCAGCGCGGCGAAGTTCGCCGGGTCCGGTTTGTATGAGCCGATGTCCTCCGCAGTCAGGATCTCGTCGAAGTCGACGACGAGCCGTCGGTTCGAGGCAGCGAACCCGGCCCGGTCCACGTTCGACAGGATGATCAGCCGGTAGTGCCGCTGCAGGATCGTCAGCGCCTCGACCGAATCGTCGAAGGCCGGCCAGCCGGGCACGGAGGTGCCCAGCGCCTCGGCATCCGCATCCGCGACGGGGAAACCGAGCGAGCCGCCTGTCCGACGGAAGGCCTCGCGCAGGGCATCGGGGTAGAGGATCGTCGGTGTCTCGCGCAGAACCGCCGCCTCATTCTCCGCATACGCGACGAGCACTTCCTCATCCGTGAGCGCAGGGTCGTGGCGCCGTGCCCACGGACCGATGACGGCGGCGATGCCGGCCTCCCAATCGATGAGGGTGCCGTAGCAGTCGAAGCTCAGGGCCCCGAACGCTGTGAGGTCGAGAGCGCTGAGGTCGAGAGCAGTGAGATCGCGGGGCATGGGCGACTCCTTCGTCGTTGTGGGCTGTTCCGTCGTGCTGACCGTGGGCTGCTGTACTGACGCCGCTCACAGCCTATGACGCGTCCCGTCGCCTGCGGACGAGTAGGCTGGAGGCCGCTCCACACCACCTGCGAAAGGACCCCTGTGCACCTGCTCGGCGCAGAGACGATCAGCCTCAGCTATCCCAACCGGACGATCCTCGACGAGCTGACGATCGGTGTGGACGCGGGCGATCGGATCGGCATCGTCGGTCGCAACGGTGACGGCAAGTCCACGCTCGTGACGATCCTCGCGGGCCTGCGCGAACCCGATTCCGGCCGCGTGACCCGCCGCCGCGACGTGACGACCGGGTACCTGCATCAGGCGGACGACTTCGCGCCCGGCGCATCGATCCGCGAGGCGGTGGTCGGCGACGCCGCCGACCACGAATGGGCGGCCGTCCCCCGTATCCGCGACGTCATGTCGGGACTCCTGGGCGACCTCGACCTCGAGGCCCCCGTCGACGGACTCTCCGGCGGGCAGCGACGCCGCGTCGCGCTCGCCGCCCTGCTCGCGGGTGACCACGACGTGCTGTTCCTCGATGAGCCGACGAACCACCTGGACGTCGAGGGCATCGCGTGGCTCGCACGGCACCTCAGGAACCGCTGGTCAGCGGGCCAGGGGGCCGTCCTGGTCGTCACGCACGATCGGTGGTTCCTCGACGAAGTCACGACCCAGACCTGGGAGGTCCACGACGGCACCGTCGACCAGTACGAGGGCGGGTACGCCGCGTACGTCCTCCAGCGGCTCGAGCGCCGCCGCCTCGCAGACCAGGCGGAGGCGAAGAGGCAGAACCTCATGCGCAAGGAGCTCGCGTGGCTGCGCCGCGGAGCGCCCGCCCGCACCTCGAAGCCCAAGTTCCGCATCGATGCGGCCAATGCGCTCATCGCGGACGTCCCGCCGGTGCGCAACTCGGTCGAGCTCGTCGGCATGGCGACCTCGCGACTGGGCAAGGACGTCTTCGAACTCACCGATGTGGGTGTGGACTATCCCGGGAAGACGGTCCTCGACGGCATCGACTGGATCGTCGGACCCGGAGACCGCATCGGGATCCTCGGTCGCAACGGCGCCGGCAAGTCGACGCTGGCGGGCCTGCTCACGGGCGATGTCGATCCCACACGGGGCCGGGTGAAGAAGGGGAAGACGGTCTCCGTCGCGGTCCTCGACCAGCAGCTGCGGGACCTCGAGCCGCTCATGGGCGAGTTCGTTCGCGAACTCCTGGGTCGGAAGAAGACCGAGTACAAGACGGCGGGCGGCGATCTGACACCCGGCCAGCTCGCGGAGAAGCTGGGACTGGGCGATGTGCTCGCCAACCGGGTGAAGGACCTGTCCGGCGGCCAGCGGCGTCGCCTGCAGTTCCTGCTGACCTTGCTGGACGAGCCGAACGTCCTCATCCTCGATGAGCCCACGAACGACATGGACACGGACATGCTCGCTGCGATGGAGGACCTCCTCGACACCTGGGCCGGCACACTGCTGGTCATCTCGCACGACCGCTACTTCATGGAGCGCGTGACCGACGATCAGTTCGCCGTCCGCGGGGCCGGGGTCCGGCACCTGCCAGGCGGGATCGACGAGTACCTCAGGCTGTCCGCGGCGCAGGACGCGGCTGAGGCCGCGACGCGGGCCGCCGGTGGCGCCGCGGCAGGCGGATCCGCGACCGAGGCCCTGTCCGGCTCCCGCTCGGGGGCTCCGGCTGCCGGTTCGGCAGGGTCGGCGGGGTCAGCAGGGTCGGCGGGCCAGAGCGCGGCGGGGACCGGGACCTCGGGCGCGGGCTCCGGGATGTCCAACGCGCAGCGTCGTGCCGCGCAGAAGGAATTGTCCGCCCTGGAGCGGAAGATGGGGAAGCTGCAGCGCGGCGTCGATGACGTGCACGCACGGATGGCGGCCCACGATCAGAGCGATTTCTCGGGCCTTGCGTCGCTCACGCAGGAGCAGCAGGGGTACGAGGCGGAGCTCGCCGACCTCGAGGAGCGCTGGCTGGAGCTCACGGACGAGCTGGACTGAGGCCTGGACTGAGGCTCAGCTCGCCTGCCCCTGTCAAGAAGCAGTCTGCTTCGCGGCCTCGACGAAGCGGCGGATCAGCGCGTGGTCCTTCGTGCCCCGGTGCGCTTCGACGCCGCTGGAGACGTCGACGCCCCAGGGACGCGCGGTCGCGATGGCGCCTGCAACGGTGTCCGGGCTGAGTCCGCCGGCCAGCAGCCAGCGACCGTGGGGCCGTTCGGCGAGCATCCCGAGGTCCCATGTCGTGCCGGAGCCCGGGGTGCTCGAATCCAGGAGCAGCGCGTCCTCGCCGTACGCGCCCACGGCGGTGGGTCCGCGATCCGCGGACGTCGCGCGCCAGATCTCCAGTCCGTCGACCTCGACGGCGCGGCGGGTGTCGCTGTGTGAGTAGCCGTGGAGCTGCAGGACGTCGACGCCGATCGCCTCTGCCGCCGCGATCGCCTCGTCGATGCCCAGATCGTGCACGACCGCGACGGTCGTGAGCGGCTTCGCCGACGGTCCCACGGCCTCCGCGTGCGCGACGAGGCTCCGCGCGTGCTCGACCGACACCGCTCGCACGCTGGTGCTGCTCAGCACGACGCCCATGGCATCGGCCCCCGCGTCACGCACGGCGTCGACGTCGCCCACAGTTCTCAGACCACAGATCTTCACGTACACGGGGCGATCCTATCGGTGGGGAGAAGCAGAAGGCGCCGGGACCTTCGTGGTGAAGGTGCCCGGCGCCTCGGCGTCGATGTGGGGGTGCCCTGCGGCAGTGGCAGTGGCAGTGGCAGCGGTCAGTAGGTCAGTGGGTCAGCTGGCGGCCTGGTCGTGGGCCAGCTGCTCTGCGGAGGCCTGCGGATCGGCCAGTGCCGCGCGGCCCTGAGTGGCGCTGCGCAGGTTCTCTCCCGACTTCTCGAACTCGTCGACGACGCGCTGGTTCGCGGCCCCGAGCTCGCAGACGAAAGCGGTGTGGGTCTGGACCTCGGAGTCATCGGCGGGCTCGAACGCGGCCTCGTACTGAGCGGCGAGCTGACGGTAGAAGTCCGCCATGAGCTGCGCGGACTTGTCCGTGTGGTAGATCGAGATGCGGCGGCGGTCAGCGGAGTCGCGTTCGCGGATGAGGTAGCCGGCGCGGACGAGGCGCTCGAGGATCGAGGTGAGGGTCGACGCGGACAGCGACAGCCCGCGGGCGATGTAGCCCGGCGTCGCCGTCTCCTGGTCGTCGCCCAGCGCGATCACGGACTGGACGACGTGGAAGTCGATCAGATTGAGGCCGTGCGTGTGCGCGAACTGCGCCGCGGCGGTCCTGGAGACCATCGTCTGCACCTGATTCGCGTGGATGAGCTCCACGATGGACAGGCGGGGTGAGGGGGCGTTCGCGGCCGTCTGCTCGGGGAACAGTTGAGTCCGGAGGTGTTCAGGAAGCATGGGCCCGAGTCTAGTTCACAACGATTGTGTTTCGATTGGGGGAGCGAGTGCGAGAATCCGGTGAATTCAGTCCGAATCCGTGGAAGATGATGCCTTGGAATGACGGCCCACCACCGATGTCGTCGGCGGATGCCGCACGCGCGCGCGGGTGTGTATATATGAGGCCGTCCTCGGACTCATGGAGAGTGAGAAACCAGTGAAGCGAAAGCATCTTGCATCGGCCACGGCGCTGATGGCGGCGGGCGTACTCGCGCTGAGCGCGTGCGGTGAAGCACCGGAGGAGTCGGGCAGCGGCGGCGGCGAAGGCGGCGACGGCACCGACTACCTGGGCTGCATCGTCTCCGACGCGGGCGGGTGGGACGACAAGTCCTTCAACCAGTCCGCTGCGGAGGGCCTCGAGATGGCAGTCGAGGAACTGGGGATCGAAGAGGCTCGTGCGGAATCGCAGAGCGACTCGGACTTCTCGCCCAACGTCGACAGCATGGTCGGCCAGGGATGCAACATGACGATGGGCGTCGGCTTCCTCCTCGAGGACTCGATCCAGCAGGCCGCAGAGGCCAACCCGGACATGCACTTCGGCCTCATCGACTCGACGTTCTCCGATGCGGACGGCAACACGACCGAGCTGGAGAACGGCAAGCCGATCATCTTCAACACGGCGGAGGCCTCGTTCCTCGCCGGCTACCTCGCGGCGGGCATGTCGGAGACCGGTACGGTCGCCACGTTCGGCGGCATCCAGATCCCGTCGGTGACGATCTTCATGGACGGCTTCGCCGACGGCGTCGACGAGTACAACGCGGACAACGACGAAGACGTCTCGCTGCTCGGCTGGGACAAGGAATCGCAGGAGGGCTCTTTCTCCGGCGACTTCGACAACCAGAGCCAGGGCCAGGCGCTCACGGAGCAGTTCATGTCCCAGGACGCGGACATCATCATGCCGGTCGCGGGCCCCGTCGGCCTCGGTGCGGCATCGGCCGCGCAGGACGAAGAGGGCACCAAGATCATCTGGGTGGACTCGGACGGCTATGAGTCGACCGACTACGGCGACATCATCCTCACCTCGGTCATGAAGGAGATCTCCAACGCGGTCAAGGACACGATCGCGGAGGACGTGAACGGGAACTTCTCCGCAGAGCCGTACGTCGGCACGCTGGAGAACGAGGGCGTCGGCCTGGCTCCCTACCACGACTTCGAGGGCGAGGTCCCGGAGGAGCTCGATTCGAAGGTCCAGGAGCTGCGCGAGCAGATCATCTCCGGTGAGCTGACGGTCGAGAGCCCCAGCTCGCCCTGACCCCACCAGGGGCCTTCAACGGGTCCCGGCGGTGCGCCGTCACCCGCCCCGGCCTTCGGTTAGGCTGTGGCCGCGGGTGACGACGACTGCCGGGGCCCGTCACCATCCTCCGCCCCGTGTTCCCACTCCAGGAGAATCCGCACGTGAAGCTCGAACTCAGAGGAATCACCAAGCGATTCGGCTCGTTCACCGCCAACGACTCGATCGACCTCGTCGTCGAACCAGGTGAGATCCATGCGCTGCTGGGGGAGAACGGAGCGGGCAAGTCCACTCTCATGAACACCCTCTACGGCCTCTACGCGCCGGAGGAGGGAGAGATCCTCATCGACGACCGCCCGATGACATTCAGCGGTCCCGGCGACGCGGTGGCCGCCGGCATCGGCATGGTCCACCAGCACTTCATGCTGGTCCCCGTCTTCACCGTCGCGGAATCGGTGGCCCTGGGCTATGAGCCCACCAAGAGCGGCGCACTCCTGGACCTCGGCGAAGCCCGGCGGAAGGTCACGGAGATCTCCGCGCGCTTCGGCTTCCACATCGACCCCGACGCGGTCATCGAGGACCTGCCGGTGGGTGCGCAGCAGCGCGTCGAGATCATCAAGGCACTGTCCCGAGACGCGAAGATCCTCATCCTCGACGAGCCCACCGCCGTGCTCACACCGCAGGAGACGGACGAGCTGATCGAGATCATGCGCCAGCTCAAGGCGGGCGGCACGTCGATCGTCTTCATCACGCACAAGCTGCGCGAGGTCCGCGCCATCGCAGACGGGATCACCGTCATCCGCCGCGGCAAGGTGGTGGGCGAGGCCTCGCCCGAATCCAGCGAATCGGAGCTGGCGGGGCTCATGGTGGGCCGCGACGTCCACCTCACGACGGACAAGACGGACGCGGACCCGGGCGAGGCCACGTTCTCCGTGCGCGGGCTCACCGTCGTGGACAAGTCGGAGTCCGTCGTCGTCTCCGATGTGAGCCTCGACGTGCGACGGGGCGAGATCCTCGCGATCGCGGGTGTGGACGGCAACGGCCAGTCCGAGCTGGCGGAGGCGATCGTGGGCCTCGTCGAACCGCGCAGCGGCACGATCTCCCTGGACGGGGACGACCTCGCGGGCCTGTCTGTGAAGGAGCGCCTGCGCAAGGGGATCGGCTTCGTGCCGGAGGACCGGTCGACCGACGGGGTCATCGGCACGTTCACGATCAGCGAGAACATGATCCTCGACCTCTACGACCAGGCCCCGTACGCCACGGGCATGTCGATGCAGCCGGCCGTCGTGCGGTCGGAGGGGGAGAAGAAGGTCGGCGAGTTCGACATCCGCCTCACCTCGATCGACGATCCCATCTCCACACTGTCCGGGGGCAACCAGCAGAAGGTCGTGCTGTCCCGCGAACTGGGCCGTCCGCTGCGTCTGCTCATCGCCAGCCAGCCCACCCGCGGCCTGGACGTCGGCTCGATCGAGTTCGTCCACAAGCGCATCATCGCCGAGCGCGACTCCGGCACACCCTGCGTCATCGTCTCCACGGAGCTCGACGAGGTGTTCAACATCGCCGACCGCATCGCCGTGATGTACCGCGGGCGGGTCGTCGGCATCGTTCCGGCCGGCACGCCGCGCGATGTCCTGGGCCTCATGATGGCGGGGGTGCCGGAGGACGAAGCGCTGGCCCGCGTCGAGGACGGCTCCGCCGCGACGGAGATCTCAGCTTCCGAGGAGGACCCGGCATGAGCGAGAAGACTGCGACCGGGCAGCCGGTGCCCGCTGCTCCGGAAGAAGCAGCCGCGCCCGAGGCCCCCAGGCCGACCCTGCTGAGGGACATCCTCTCGGGATCCTGGATGGTCTCCGTGCTGTCGATCTTCGTGGGTCTGCTCGCCGGGGCCGTGCTCATCGCCGCGGCGGACCCGGACGTGCAGTCGACGCTGGGGTACTTCTTCTCCCGGCCCACCGACCTCCTCGTGAGCGTGTGGCGGACGGTGAGCGAGGCCTACCTCGCACTGTTCCGCGGTGCGGTCTTCGACTGGGAGGCCCAGTCGTTCGTGCGCGCGGTGCGTCCCTTCACGGAGTCACTCGTCGCCTCGACCCCGCTCATCCTCGCCGGACTGGGCATCGCACTGGGCTTCCGCTCCGGGCTCTTCAACATCGGTGGTCAGGGACAGGTCATCCTGGGCGCGATCTTCGCCGGCTTCATCGGCTACTGGCTCACCCTGCCGCTGGGCCTCCACATGCTCATCGCGATCGTCGCGGGCATCGTCGGCGGTGCGATCTGGGGCGGCATCGCCGGTGCGCTCAAGGCGCGTACGGGCGCCAACGAGGTGATCGTCACGATCATGCTCAACTCGATCGCCGGCTACCTCATCGCGTACCTGCTCAAGCAGGAGTGGTTCCGCCAGACCGGTTCCGCGAACCCGCAGTCGCGCGTCGTCGACGAATCAGCGGCGCTCTTCCCGCTGCTGCCGGACCCGTTCCGGCTGAACGCAGGCTTCCTCGTCGCCGTCGTCGCCACCGTGTTCGTGTGGTGGCTGCTCGAGCGATCGACTCTGGGCTTCGAGTTCCGCGCCGTGGGCGAGAACCCGAACGCAGCGCGCACAGCAGGCATCTCCGTGGGACGTGTCACCCTCGTCGCCATGATGATCGCGGGCGCTCTGGCGGGCCTCGCGGGTGCGGCGCAGGTGCTGGGCACGGAGCAGAAGCTCACGATGGGCATCGGCGGCTCACTGGGCTTCGACGCGATCACCGTCGCCCTGCTGGGCAGGTCCCGGCCGGTCGGCACGTTCCTCGCCGGCCTGCTGTTCGGCGCGTTCAAGGCCGGCGGGTACACCATGCAGGCGCAGACGGGCACGCCGATCGACATCATCCTCGTCGTCCAGTCCGTCATCGTCCTCCTCATCGCGGCGCCGCCCCTGGTCCGCGCGATCTTCAGACTGCCAGCACCGGTTGGGAAGGGAGCCCGATGAGCACCTCGACCGAAACCCACATCCTGTCGAAGCCGGGCGGTCAGCCCGCACTGCGTGCGCGCATCGACTGGAAGTTCCCCATCGTCTACGGAGCGCTCGCGCTCCTCACCCTGCTGCTCTTCGGCTTCTTCGGCGGCGCGGCGGGCAAGAGCACGACCTTCTCCGTCTCCGCGAGCACCGACCTGTTCGGGATCCGCCCGCTCACCGTGTCGTCGATGGCGACCTCCGTCGCCGTCGGCATCGTGCTCGTCGCCATGGCTGCGGTCGCCACGTGGCTCGCGACGAAGCGGGAGAAGATCGGGATGTGGTTCCCGGTCCTCTTCGGCGTCCTCTTCCTCTTCGCCTTCCTGACGTGGGCGGGTGCGGACACCGGACGCATCCCGGTCACACCGCTGCTGGCCGGCGCCCTCGCGCTGTCCGTGCCGCTCATCTTCGGTGCGATGTGCGGTCTCGTCGGCGAGCGCTCCGGTGTCATCAACATCGCCATCGAGGGACAGCTGCTGGCAGGCGCGTTCCTCGCCGCCGTCGTCGCGTCGGCCGTGAAGAACCCCTACGCGGGACTCATCGCAGCCCCCTTCGCCGGTGCTCTCGTCGCCGTCGTCCTGTCATTCTTCGCGATCCGCTACTGGGTCGACCAGATCATCATCGGCGTCGTGCTGAACGTGCTCGTCGTCGGGCTCACGAACTTCCTCTTCTCCACGGTGCTCACGCAGAACCCGGAGATGTGGAACGCCCGCCAGCAGCTGCCGGTCATCCCGATCCCGCTGCTGGCCGACCTTCCCGTCCTGGGGCCGGTCCTGTTCCGCCAGTCGATCCTGGTCTACCTGATGTACGTCGTCGTCGCGGTGCTCTATGTGGCGCTCTTCCACTCGAAGTGGGGCCTGCGCACACGCGCGATCGGTGAGCACCCCAAGGCCGCCGACACGGTCGGCATCCCCGTCAACCGCAACCGCGTCATCAACGTGCTCATCGCCGGCGGCATCGCCGGACTGGGCGGCGCCTTCTTCACCGTGGGCTCCGGTCTCGCCTTCGGCAAGGAGATGTCCGCAGGGCAGGGCTTCATCGCACTGGCCGCGATGATCCTCGGCAAGTGGAATCCGCTGGGGGCGGTCTTCGCCGCGCTCCTCTTCGGCTTCGCGCGGAATCTCGGCAACACACTCTCGACGATGGGCACGCCGGTCCCCAGTGATCTGCTGCTCATGCTCCCGTACATCGTGACGATCTTCGCGGTCGCAGGCTTCGTCGGCCGCGTGCGCGCACCGGCCGCGAACGGCAGGGCCTATGCCAAGCAGTGAGGTGCCGAGCAGTGAGGCCGCAGCGCCCGGCCACGACGTGACGTGGGACGACCTGCGGCTGCTGGCGAGGGCTGCCATGGCCCACGCGTACGTGCCGTACTCGCGCTACCCGGTGGGGGCGGCGGCACTCGTGGACGACGGACGTGTGGTCACCGGATGCAACGTGGAGAACGCGTCGTACGGTCTGGGGCTGTGCGCGGAGTGCGGTCTCGTGTCCGAGCTCGCGCGCACCGGCGGCGGCAGGCTGCTCGCCTTCGCCTGCGTGGACGGCCGGGGAGAGCGGCTCGTGCCGTGCGGACGGTGCAGGCAGCTGCTCTACGAATTCGGAGGACCGGGCCTCCTGCTCGCCATGCCGGGAGGGGTCCAGCCCATGTCCGTGGTCCTGCCAGATGCGTTCGGCCCTGACCACCTGCGATAACCACCCGATCACAACTGCTCCCGCATCCTGGTGGGACGACTGCCGAAGGCCTAGGCTGACGGGCACAGCTTCGACGGAAGGACAGTCATGGTCGAGCGTTTCGATGCAGTGGACATCATCAGGATCAAGCGCGACGGGGGCACTCTGAGCCCCGAGCAGATCGATTGGGTGCTGGACGCCTACACGCGAGGAGGCGTGGGCGACGAGCAGATGGCGGCTCTAGCGATGGCGATCCGGATCCGCGGGATGGGCCCCCGGGAGACACGGCAGTGGACCCGCGCGATGATCGCCTCCGGCGAGCGCATGGACTTCGGGACGCTGTCGAAGCCCACCGCGGACAAGCACTCCACCGGCGGGGTGGGTGACAAGATCACGCTGCCGCTCGCACCGCTCGTCGCGGTCTTCGGGGTCGCCGTCCCGCAGCTGTCGGGACGCGGACTCGGACACACGGGCGGCACCCTCGACAAGCTGGAATCGATCCCCGGCTGGCGGGCGGACCTCACGAACGAGGAGATCCACGCGCAGCTCGAAGAACCGGGCGCGGTCATCTGCGCGGCGGGCACCGAACTGGCTCGGGCGGACAAGAAGCTCTACGCGCTGCGCGACATCACGGCCACCGTCGATTCGATCCCGCTCATCGCCTCGTCGATCATGGCGAAGAAGATCGCGGAGGGCACCGGGACGCTGGTGCTCGACGTCAAGGTGGGATCCGGTGCGTTCATGAAGCGGTTCCCCGACGCGCAGGAACTCGCGCGCACGATGGTGGAGCTCGGCACCGCTGCGGGTGTGCGCACGTCCGCGCTCATCACCGACATGTCCGCGCCCCTGGGCCGCACCGTCGGCAATGCCCTGGAGGTGCGCGAATCGCTCGAGGTGCTCGCCGGCGGCGGGCCCACCGATGTCGTGGAGCTGACCGTTGAGCTCGCACGGGAGATGGTGTCCCGCGCAGGGCAGGGCGAGCCCGACGTCGCCGCCGCGCTCCACGACGGGCGCGCGCTGGACATGTGGAAGCGGATGATCTCCGCGCAGGGCGGCGACCCCGACGCGCCTCTGCCGACCGCACGGGAGCGCCAGTACGTGCGGGCGACGAAGTCCGGCGTCATCACGGAGATGGACGCACTGCGCGTGGGCTACGCCTCCTGGCGACTGGGCGCGGGCCGTGCCTACAAGGGCGACACGATCCAGGCGGGCGCGGGCATCGAGATCCACAAGACCGTGGGCGAGGCGATCGTCGAGGGGGAACCCCTCTTCACCCTCCACACGGACGACCCGGAGCGATTCGAGCGCGCTGTCGACGTGCTCGACGGCGCGACGGTCGTCGACGGGAACGCGGCGCAGAGTCGCAGCTCCGTGATCCTCGATCGTGTGAGCTGATCCGCGTGCGATGATGACTCGCACGAATCCCCGTTCCATCCCCCACGTCGCACACTGAAGCGCTCCCGAGGAGACACGATGACCCACGCCGCCACCGCAGCGGAGCTCGCCGCCCGCATCGACCACACCCTGCTCAAGCCGGAGTCCTCCTCCGCGGACTTCGCGGGCCTCGTCGCCGATGCCCGGGAGCTGGGAGTGCTCGCCGTGTGCGTGTCACCGTCCGCGCTGCCGCTCGCGGACACGGGCGAACTCGTCGTCGCCACGGTGTGCGGGTTCCCCTCCGGTGCCGTGCAGAGCGACGTCAAGGCCGCCGAAGCCGGGCGCGCCGTGGCCGACGGTGCCCGGGAGATCGACATGGTCGTGAACCTGGGCCTCGTCAAGGACGGTGCGTGGGACCTGTTCGAGGCGGACGTCCGAGGGGTCGTGGGTGCAGTAGCCGCAGCCGCACGCGAACTGGGGCTGCCCGAGGCGGACGGTCCCGAGGCCGCGGCGAAGGGTGCCGCGATCGTCAAGGTCATCCTCGAGTCCGCTGCGCTCACGGACGACGAGGTCGTCGAGGCCTGCCGCAGGTCCGAGGCCGCGGGTGCGCACTACGTGAAGACATCGACGGGCTTCCACCCGTCGGGCGGAGCGAGCGCCCACGCCGTCGCCCTCATGCGCGAAACGGTCGGGGACCGGCTGGGTGTCAAGGCCTCCGGCGGGATCCGCACGCTCGAAGCGGCGCAGCGGATGCTCGAAGCAGGTGCGTCCCGCCTGGGTCTCTCCGGTTCGAAGGTCATCCTCGACCAGCTGGCGGGCTGAACCCCCGCGCAGGGTCACCGGAGCAGGTTCACCCCGAGCGCGGCGAGTACGCCGAAGCCGACGCCCCAGAGGGTGATCCCGACGATCTGCCAGGCGATGACCGCGTTCCTGCTGGCACCGAAGCCCACCATCATCGCGGACGTGATCTGGCTCGGCAGGACCCACTGCCCCAGCAGGCTCACACCGGGGACGCCGAACCGATCGAAGGCCCGCTTGACCTTCTCCTTCTTGCGGGACCGCGTCTCCGCGCGCTCGGGGTCGGCTTCGGCCGGCTCGCCCCTCGCCGCGCGGACGGCGACGGCCTTCCGCCGTCCCGCGTCCGCCAGCACGACGAGGACGAACATGCACACGGCGTTGCCGACGATCGCCGCGAGGATCGCGATGGGTGCGGGGACCCCGACCAGCACGCCGATCGCGGATCCCAGGTACGACTCGACGAACGGGATCGCACCGATGAGCATGACTCCGAGCCATTGCAGCGCTGCGGGCAGTGATGAGGTGAAGTCGACGAGCTGGTCCACGGGGTCTCCCAGGGGTGGAAAGCGGATTTTTCGTGTCAAGCGTGCTTTACCATGCGATCGTGTGTCAAGTATGCTTTCCACATGGACAGTCGGATCCGCGAGCTGAGGGCGGAGCGGGGCCTCTCGCAGCAGGCGCTCGCCACTGAGGTCGGAGTGTCGCGGCAGACGATCAACTCTCTGGAGAAGGGGCGCTACGACCCCTCGCTCAAGCTGGCGGTGCATCTGGCGCGCTACTTCGGGGAGACGGTGGAGGAGGTCTTCGATGTCGACGAATGATCGATCAGCGCATGAGCGACCGGGCGGACGCCGTCGAACGCTGGAGCGATTCCGCGTGTCACCGATCAACGCCGTCTTCACACTGCTGTTCCTCACAGCCAGCGTGCTCTTCTTCCTCTACGACACATGGCTGACAGGGGCGGTCTTCCTCGTCGCCGCTGTGTGCCAGTACGCGTTCGCCGTGTTCACCCGCCGTGGACGCTCGGGGTCCGACCTGTGGCGGATGAGCGTGTTCGAGCCCAGCGACGAGCGCGACCGGGCCATCCTCAGGACCGCGTCCGCCTTCGTCGCGTATGTCGCGGCGACCGGCAGCATGGTCGCATTCGTGGCAGCGCTGCTGTTCTTTCGCTCCGAGGGAGTACTCGTGGTCTACCTCGCGCTCCAGGCGATGGCGATCAATCTCCTGTGGGCCCTCAGCATCTGGGTCGTGGCCCGGCGCAGCTGAGGGCTCGGCGTGCGTGAGTGCCTGCGCAACCTGAGTTTCAGAGCCGGAAGAAGGCGCGCAGGTCTGCGGCCATCACCGTGAGGCGACCGCCTGCGGCGTCCCAGGCCGGACCCACGAGTGCATGGGGATCCGCCCGTGCCGGGTCCTTCGCGGCGAGCTCCGGATCCACGTGCTCGACGTCCTCGACCGCTTCGAGATAGCACTTGAGCTTGGGCTCCGTCCCCGACGGCCTCACGATCGTCCGGTCGCCCGTCTGTGTGAGCACGACGATCCCGTTCGTGGGCGCGAGATCGCCGTATCCCAGAGTCATATCGACGACCTCGGTGACAGGTGACCCGCCCAGCTCCGTCGGAGGGTTCGCACGCAGCGCCGCCATGGCCTCGGCGATGAGGGCGGTGTCCTCAAGACGGAACGTGAGCGGCTGGGTGCGGAAGACGCCGTCGGTCGCGCGGATGCGGGCGAGTTCGTCCGGGATCGTCCGGCCGGCGGCGCGCAGACGTGACGCGTAGGCGGCGAACAGCAGTGCGGCGCTGATCCCGTCCTTGTCGCGGACCGTGTCCGGATCCACGCAGTAGCCCAGGGCCTCCTCGTATCCGTAGACGATGCCCGGGACGCGGGAGATCCATTTGAAGCCGGTGAGCGTCGGTGTGTGCGCGATCCCGTGCCGTTCCGCCAGTGCAGCGAGTGCGCGCGAGGACACGACGGAGCTCGCGAAGACCGGACGCTGGTCCTGGTCTGAGTCCACGGGTGACTCCTCGGCCGAGTCCACGGCAGTTTCGTCCGACGGCGCCTCGGCCTCGGCGAGTCGGAGGGCGACGGCCTCGCCCAGGAGGAGGCCGACCTCGTCGCCGGACAGCTGGTACCAGCCCGAACCGTCGGGGGAGGGGACGGCGGCGGACAGGCGGTCCGCATCCGGGTCGTTCGCCAGGATGAGGTCCGCGGTCACGTCGTCCGCCAGGGCGGTCGCCTCATCGAGGGCGCCGTCCTCCTCCGGGTTGGGGAACGCGACGGTCGGGAAGTCCGGATCGGGGTCCCGCTGGGACTCCACGGGGAGGACGTCGGCGAATCCGGCCTTCTCCAGGCCGCGGGCGAGCGTCGTCGCGCCGACACCGTGCAGCGCCGTCGTGACGATGCGCAGCGCACCGCGCGGGTCTGCGACGGCTGCGAGGCGTGCGAGCGACTCGAGGTAGGCGGTGACGACCTCCGACCCCAGCGACTCCCAGCCGGAGCCCGCGCGCGGGACGGAGGCGACGGCCTCGACGGCGGCGATGCGGTCGGCGATGAGCTCATCGGCCGGTGGCACGATCTGTGCGCCGGTGCCGTGGGCGGCCGGCTCCGGTCCGTCCAGAGCGGTGAGCGGGCGGGTGCCCAGGTAGACCTTGTAGCCGTTGTCGCGGGGAGGGTTGTGAGAAGCGGTGACCATGACCCCGGCATCGGCGTCGAGATGCTGGACGGCGAACGCGAGGACGGGCGTGGGCAGCTTCGCCGGCAGCAGCAGGGCGCGGCCGCCCGCAGCGGTGACGACGGAGGCGGTGTCACGCGCGAAGTCGGCGGACCCGTAGCGGGCGTCGCAGCCGATGACGACGGTGAACGGCTTCGAGTCTGCAGCACCGGAGGCCGCGTCAGCACCGGAGCCTGCGTCGCCGCCCTGCGTGTGCTCGGCGAGGAACGCGGAGAGCCCCGCCGCCGCACGGATCACGACGGCTCGATTCATCCGGTGGGGGCCCGCGGCGATCTCACCGCGCAGACCGGCCGTGCCGAACTCCAGCGGTCCGGAGAACCTGTCAGAGAGGTCCGCGAGCGCCTCGGCGGAGGCGGGTCCGGCCTCGGCCGTCGCGGCCTCGAGCAGCTCGCTCAGCTCCGCGCGGGTGACGGGGTCCGGATCATCGGCGATCCAGGCGCGGACGATGTCCGCATCGAAACCGGACGTGAAGCCGCTGGCGACGCGCACTCCCTCAGCCCTCCGAGATCTTCGTGACGATGCGGGCGAGCAGCTGCGAGATCCGCGGCCCGGCCTCCTGGCCCGCCTCGATGACCTCCTCGTGGCTGAGCGGGGTCTCCTGGATGCCCGCCGCGAGGTTCGTCACGAGCGACAGGCCCATGATCTCCAGTCCTGCGGCACGGGCTGCGATCGCCTCGAGCGCCGTCGACATGCCCACGAGGTCGCCGCCCAGCGTCTTCGCCATGCGCACCTCTGCGGGGGTCTCGTACTGGGGTCCGGAGAACTGGACGTAGACGCCCTCCGGGAGGCTCGGGTCGATCTCACGCGCGACGTCGCGCAGGCGCGAAGAGTAGAGGTCGGTGAGATCGACGAAGTTCGCGCCGGTGAGCGGGGTGGCGCCGGTGAGGTTGATGTGGTCCTCGAGGAGGACGACGGAACCCGCCGAGTACTCCGGGTTGAGGCCCCCGCACCCGTTGGTGAGGACGAGCGTCGAGCAGCCGGCTGCCGCGGCGACGCGCACTCCGTGGGCGGTGGCGGCGGCATCGCGGCCCTCGTAGAAGTGTCGACGCGCACCCAGCACCAGCGCGTGCGTGCCGTTCTCCAGGCGGATGGTCCGCAGGCGGCCGCCGTGGCCGGGGACGGAGGGGGCGTGGAAGCCGGGGACGTCCTCGGCTGCGGTGTCCGCGATGGTCTCGCCCAGCAGGTCGGCGGCGCCGCCCCAGCCGGAGCCCAGGACCAGGGCGATGTCGTGGCGTTCGATGCCCGCCGCCTCGGCGAGGACCTGGGCGGCCTGCTGTGCGGTCACCATCGCCGCGTCGGTGTCATGTGCGCTCATATTCCCGAAGGGTACCGGGCGCGGGCGACTGGGTCATGCCCAGAGCACAGCGAGGCCGGTGCGCACGAGTCGAGAGGGGTCGGCGCGCCTCGGTAGGATCGACGCAGTCCCGGCCAGTCCATCCCCGCCCACAGCCCATCCCGCTCACAGCTCATCCCCGCTCAGGAGGCCACCATGGCGCCCAGCACACCCGAGAAGCCCAGCACGACCGGCTCCGTCGCGATCCGCCCGTGGCGAGACGGCGATGATCGGGCGCTCGCCCAGGTCCTCCCGGATCCGGGCAGCCCCGCCCAGCTCGCGGCACGTGCCCTGCTGCGGGAACCGGGGGAGTCGCCTCTCACCCGCACCGTCGTCGCCGTCGTGGACTCCGTCGTCGTGGGCGCGGCTGCGATCGCGGCGTCGCCGGCGCATCCCGGCCGCGCCTGGGTGCACGTCGAGGTGGCGCCGGAGGAGCGGCGCGGAGGTGTCGGCTCCGCTCTGCTCGAGGCTGCCGCCGCCGAGGCCGCTGGGACCGCCGTGGACGGTCTGGGCCTGCGGACGCGGATCGTAGCGGGAGACCCCGAGGCGGGTGCGTTCGCGCATGCGCGGGGCTTCACGGACCTGTTCACGACGCGGATCGTCCTCATCGATGCGGGTGCGCTGGGAGCTGCGGGGCTCGAGCGGGCGGAGGATCTGCAGGTCATCGATACCGGTTCCGTCGCTCTCACGCAGGCCTTCGCGAGCTGGTACGAGCGCGTCAACGCGCCGGATCCCGCGGCACCGATGAGCATCGGCCAGGTGAATACCCGCTTCCTGTCCGAGGCTGCGGGTGCGCACGGAGCGGCGCTGTGGCGCCCGGACGTGGGCGCGGACGGTGCCGGGACTGAGGGGTCGGGGACAGACATCAACAAGCGACCCGTCACGGCGTTCGCGGTGTCGTATGCGCAGAAGGCTGCGGAGGACGCGGACGTGCAGGCGGCGGAAGCGTCTGTCGTCCCGGAGGACGACGACCACGTCTTCGCGGTGGGCGGTGGCGAGGACGCGACGGAGCTGACGATCGGCAGTGTGGACGGGAACGTGCAGGACCTGCGCTCGCTCGTGGCGCGCCTGTCGGTCGACACACCTGTCGTGGTCGAGGTGACGGATGCGATGGAGACGGAGTCCGCTCTGGTCGAGGAGCTCCTGGCATCGGGCAGCGCGCGGATCCTGACGGCCTACACGACGCTGGTGCGCGACCCGCAGGGGTGAGGCTACGGGAGACACGCAGGGGTGACGGTGCAGGGTGGTCGGCATGGCTGTCAGCTCGATCGGGTGCGGATCGGAAGCGCAGTGTCGCCTGTGACCCACCAGTGAGCATCGGCGTGGCGAGGGATCGGGGAGAGCGCGCGGTGCCCGGCTGACCGCAGGGACTCCTCCGACCAGGGGCCCAGCAGCAGTGTGGGCCCCTGCTGCTGATAGAGCGTCGGGGCAGCGGCCGTGCGCAGCGCGGTGCCTGCTGCCACGACCAGGCAGACGGGTCTGCGAGCGGATGACGCGTGGTCGGCAGCGGTGCGCTGATGCGGGTCGTCGCGGTCGAGTACCACGGTGACCTCCTGCCCGCGCAGGCCTTCGACGAGGGTGTCGAGTCCTGTGTATTCATGGTCATCGGCGAGCAGCACCGTCAACACATGTCCGTCGCCCACCGGATCCCACGTGACCAGCGCTCCCGCGGGATCCCAGCCCACCGCGACGGGGCCGACCGGGGAGGCCTGCAGTGCGGTCTCGGGAGTGGGGCGCGCTGCGGCCTCGGGAGCGGTCTGTCGTGACCCGAGCACACTAGTCGTCGAGTGCTCAACATCCGCACCAATCCGGTCCGCGTGCTGTGCGGATGGTGAGCTTTCGACAGGCGCATCGCGGACACCGGGTGACTGGGGCCTGCTGGGGCCGGGCGAATCGTCCGGTGCGGCGTTCGCCCACAGCAGGTGGGGACGCGGTGGTGCAGCGCTCGCGGCCGGGTCGGTTCCCAGCGATGCCGCAACGATCTGCAGGTCGGCTCCCTCGTGGCTGTCCGTGAGGGCTGCCTCGCCGAGGATGACGGCTCGCCCGGGCGGCCAGTCCCCGGAGAAGCGCGAGGCGCTCAGTCCGAAGAACACGGCGTCCTGTTCGGAGGCGGGAGGGAAGACGATCCGTGTCTGAGCGGTCTGCGAGAGTCGCTGGGCGAGTGCGCGCCGCTGACCCGACACGACGAATGCCATGCCCGCGCTTCCGGTGAGCAGCCGTTCCAGACGATCGACGCGCGGCGAGGTCTGATGTGCGGTGACGAACTCATCCCAGTTGTCGACAGCCCAGACGCCAGGGCGCCGCATCTGTTCGCATGCGGCGATGAGGTGATCGATCGCCCACGCCTCCGCATGCCCCAGACGGAGGATCCCGTGAGCATCGACGTGCGGTGGGTCGGAATGCGGTCCTAAGTGGATGACCGGCAGCCCGGCTGCGTGGAATGCGCGAGCGCAGGCCTCGACTGCGGTCGACCAGCCGCGGCCCCGGCCCCCGGAGACCGTGATGGAGCCGGAATCGGCTGAGAGGCTGACCTCGGACACACGATTCTCGTCCGGCAGGTCGACGAGGCCGACGGTCGTGGCGGCGGTTCGCGAGTCGTGATCGAGCGGCAGGTGAGCGGGCAGCACGGGTGCGATGACTTCGTGCCGCGGTCCAGGAGGGCCATCCGCGACGACGGGCAGAGAAGGGCGCCGGAACGGAAGCGGGAGGACGACCTCGGCGGCGCCTGCCAGAGACGTCACCGTCACGTGCGGCCCGGATGTGGCAGTGGCTTCCGGATCTCCGGGGAGCGCGGAGCGGAATGCGCGGAGACCGCTGTCGTCGGAGACGAGGGCGGTCCCCGGGCTGTGGGGGTCGAGCCATGCGGCGTCGGGCATGCCCAGGACCTCGTGCGAGTCCGCCTCGTCGCGCACCCGCAGGCAGATGCGGAGCGAGATGTTCGCCCGCATCCGTGCGGAGACGACTCCGGACGGGCGCTGCGTCGCCAGCACGAGGTGGACGCCCAGTGACCGGCCGACCGCGGTGAGGTGCTCGAACTTCGCGACGATGTGCGGACTGAGCGAGGTGAGCACGTGGAACTCATCGATGACGACGAGCAGACGCGGCATTCGGCGGACGGCGGGGTCGTGCCGGGCACGTTCGAGCAGGTCGTCGATGTCGCGGCATCCCGTGCCGGCCAGATGCCGCTCGCGGCGTCCGATCTCTGCGGTGATACTGCGGACGGCGCGCAGAGCGGCGGGTTCGTCGAGGTCGGTGACGAGGCAGTCGGTGTGAGGGCGGTGCAGGAATCCGCTGAGGCTTGCGCCGCCCTTGAAATCGAGCAGGACGAGGCGGAGGTCGTCGGGTGAGTGGGTGCGGCAGAGTGCGTCGAGCCACGCCTCGAGGAGGACCGATTTGCCGCTGCCGGTGGTGCCGGCGACGAGTGCGTGGGGGCCGGAGGTGCGCAGGTCGAGCACGGCGAGCGGGTTCTCGGGTCGGAGGGTGGCGGCCACATCCTTCGGGGCGCCGATGCTGCCGCGGCCGGGTTCGGGACGGATCGAGCCCCGCGGTGCCTCCGGCATCGGAACAGGAGGCCCCAGCGGAACGGACAGCGGACCTGCGTCGGGCTGACCTGTCGCGACCCAGTGCGCGAGGACGTCGGACACGAAGCTCGATGAGTCAGCGTGTTGAACGCGGGGGCCCTGAGAGTGCACGTGCGATCCGAGAGTCCTCGCGGCCAGGAGTCGGAGGAGCGTCGAGCGATGCATGCGATGAGCGTCGAAGAGTCCGCTGAGCGGCGAGCCGACGACGGAGGAACTCGTCGTGTCGAGTGGGGTGGAACCGATGCGGTGTGCCTGCGCCGAGTGGGCTCCGTCTGATCCCGGTCGGGTGAGGGAGTCGGGCCGTGCTGGGCTTCCGCAGAGGATCTCGAGTGGCGGTGCGTTGAGGGCATCGGGGCCGGTGACCACATAGGAGACCTCAGTCGGATCCGTCGTGGCTGAGGTCTGCGGCGGCGAGACACGGCACGAGTTCGCGGGATCGGCGAGCCCGGCGAATTCGGGGAACGCTTCATCGGCGACGCATCCTCCGCCCGCGGAGAGGTGTGCGGCGACGACGGACCGCACGATCGCGTGTGCTCGCTCGGGCGGACCCGTCACGCGGACGCGCGCACTGCGGGGTATGAGGAGCGGCTCGTCCTCGAGGATGAGGAGTGCTGTGTCGCCGTCCAGCTGATGGGGCGGTAGACGGCGCTGTGCGTGAGCGCGCTCGTCCTGATCGCGCGGGAGCCGCACGCCCACGGTGCTGAGGCACCGCCCCGTGCCGAGCACCAGCAGATCCTCCCGCTGCGGCGCAGCGCTTCTGCGACTCGTCCCGCCGTAGGCGATCTCCTCCAGACGGCGGGAGAACGTGCGGCACTGCGCGTCCACGCCGGCGAGGGTGCGTGTCACAGCCTGGGCGTGCCGCCGTCGGCTCTCGATCGTCTCGCGGGCGAATCGGCGGCGTTCGACGCGCAGCGTGACGGCAGCCGTCGCAGGTCCGGCGAGGCTGAGGAGGAGGAACCACCACGTGCCGATCACCAGAGCGAGGATGATCCCGATCCCGATCGGTGCGGCGTAGACGAGCCAGGACGGGGACCGGACCGGCGTGACGTCCTCCGGCTCCGGCCACGCGAGGGGTGCGGGGGAGGCATCGGTCCTGTGGTCGCCGCTGTGGCCACCAGCAGTCGGATCACCGCTGTTCGCGAGGGTGAGGGTCGTGGATCCGACGACGCAGCGAGATGGGTCCGCTGCCGCATCGTCGAGTGTGGCAGAGCGGAGCAGTGCTCCGTCCACGGTGATGCCGGCTGGACCGTTCGCCAGGGTGAGGGGGCGTCGCGAGAGATACGGGTCCGCGAGGTCGACGTCGAGTCCGGCACCGCGTCCCAGTGTCCATTCGCCGCGCGGCACTGCGATCGCGAATCCGGATTCCGGCCCGGAACGGACGATGACCCGTGCGTGGCCCCCGGGAGTGGGCTGCGCGGGTGTGAGGAGCGTGAGCCCGGGGGAGTCGACGGTGACCGGGTGGGCCCCGGCCCAGGTCGCCCACGGGAGCGGATCCGCGGCAGATGAGGTCCCGTGCGCGGCCCGGTCGGTTCCGAATGCACGGACTGCGCCGACCGCACTCAGCACGCGGGCTGCGGGAGCCCACCCGGGGGCGACGATGCGATGACTGGACGTCCGGGTCCCGGAGACGGAATGGAGGATCGCTGAGTACACGACCTCCACGATCTGTGGGAATGCGCTGTCGGGGAAGGCCGATTGTGCACGTGTGGACGAGGACCGCGGGTTCCACAGGTGCGTGTGCGGGTGGTCGGCGTGCCGAGTCGGTGGCCTGTGACGCGAGCAGAGGTGACTGGCAGAGGTGACTGATCGTCACAGCCGAAGAGCGCCGCGGACCGTCGCGGTCGCCTCGAGCTCGATCCATGACGGTGCGAAGGGGGACAGGAGCGCGGGCACATACGCCGTGCGGAGGGTCACCTCCGCGCTGAGTCCGTCGGGGCTGCGACCGGAGACGGAGACGTCCGTGTAGCCGGCAGGGACCTCGACGGCCGACAGGTAATGGCGGGCCGACTCCGTCACTCCCTCGTCGGTGAGAAGGATCGCCGGTTCGTCGGTGGGCGCGGCGTCGAAGGATTCCGCAGAGGCGAGGGCCGCGGAGTCCGCGAGGGCGAACAGCTTCCGCTGCGCGAGCCACATGTCGGTGATGAGCGCCGCGAGCAGGATGAGCGCCAGCGCGATCGTCGCGAATCCGATCGCCAGCGGAGTGATCGACCCGTCGTCACGTCGACGGCGGGGTGCCGGGGTGCGTCTCATCATTCCTCCGCGGGTGCGACGAGGTCGGTGTGGCTGGAGCGGACGGTGAGGGCGGGAAGCCTCGTCTCACCGAGCACGGCGGGGATCCCGGGAATCGGGATCCGTGCGACGACGGTCGCGGTGACCCGCGTTCCGGCGGTGGTGCAGGTACCCGAGCAGCTGAGGTCGATCTGCCAGTCCGCCTGTTCGAGACCGTGGTCCGCGAAGTGCAGGGCCCCGAGGTCGCGCGCAGTCGTCTGCGCGGCGGTCGGGTGGCGGGCCGCAGACTGAGCGGCGTCGATCGCCGTCGACTGCGCCGCGTACGCGCCCGCCTGCACCTGCGCGAGGGCGACGAGCAGGTAGAGGAGGGGGATGAGGAGGACGACGGAGCCGAAGACGAACTCGATGAGGGCACTTCCCTCGTCAGCGCGGCCTCGGGCGCGGGGCTGGAATCGGGGTCCGCGGGAGCTCACAGGTCCGGACCCTCCAGGTCCAGGCCGTCCAGATCCCGATCGTCCAGGTCCGGATCCTCGACCAGGGCACGGCCCTGCAGCTCCCACATGTCGCCTGGACCCACGAGTCCGGCGACGGGCACCGGAGTCCGCACCGTCACCGTGACGAGGGTGTGCGGTCCGGCCGGCGACGTCGTCACATGGACGTCTTCGGCGTAGGACGAGCTGAGCGCTGTCGAGATGAGCTGGGCGGTGTGCTTCGCGCCATCGTCAGTCGTGCGGTCGGCCGCCGCTGCGATCCGTGCACCGGCGATCGCCGAATCGACGACTGTGTTCCGCACGTGCATCGCCAGACCGATCTGCAGCACTGCGGCGAAGACCAGGGTGAGGAGCGCGGAGACCATGACGAACTCTGCGACTGCTGAGCCTGAGTCCGCGGGGCGAGCGGGTGCGACGACCCGGCGGGGCGCTGCGCGCCGAGGGGGTGCGAGGGGCACTGCGATTCCGTCCGCCGTGGTTCAGCCCGCCTGCCGGACCTTGTTGATGCTGTCGGTGAAGAGCGAGGTGAACGCTTCGCCCGCGAGCGCCCAGAGCGCGACGACCAGCGCGGCCGTCATGACCGTGATGAGGACCCAGCCGGGCACATCGCCGCGGTCGGGCCGGGAGTCGCGGCGGCCTCGGCGGCGGGATGGTGAGGCCGGGGAGGCGAGGCCTCCGACCAGCGCGAGCACGCTGAGCAGGGCGGTGATGAGGAGGGCGCGGGTGCGGACGAGCATGGTGTGTCTCCTTCGTGAGGGGTCGGGTTCGTGAGGGGTCAGGGGCCCAGTTCGAGGACAGCGAGGGTCGGATAGATGGCGAAGAGCACGGTGACGGGGAGGACGAACGCCACGACTGGAATGAGCATCGCCACCTCCTTGCGACCGCTCACCTCCATGAGCGAGCGCCTCCCGTGCTCGCGGACGTCGGCGGCCTGTGCCCGCAGGACCTCCGCCAGGGGAGTGCCGCGGGAGGTCGCCACTGCGATGCCGTCGACGAAGCGGATGATCGACGGGTTCCCCGTGCGGGTCCCCATCGCGTCGAGTGCCTCGACCAGCGGTGTGCCGGTGCGCACCTGGGACAGCGCCCGGGTCAGTTCCTGACTGAGCTCGCCCGTCGTGGACCGGCAGACGCGCTCCAGCGCGTCGATCGTGCCTTCGCCGGCGGTCATGGACAGGGCCAGGATCTCTGCGACGGTCGGGAACTCCGCCATGATGCGCCGTTCGCGTCCGCGCACCTGCTGCGTGAGCCACCAGTCGTTGACGATGTGCCCGATGACGGCGCCCAGACCGATCAGACCCAGGAGGACGACGGGAGAGAAGCCGCGCGTGACTGCGGAGACGGCGCCGAGTACGGCGCCGGAGGCCAGTCCCGCGAGGATGCAGAGGACCTGGCGCGTGCGGAATCGCTCCACCGTCGTCGCGCCGCCCAGTTGCTGGAGTCGCCGCAGGACGGACGAGTCCGTCGTGATGCGGGAGGCGAGCCAGGTGCCCCACGACGACGCCGTCGTGTGGAGTATCCCCATGAGGCCGGTCGTCGGCGCGGCGGGTGCGCCGTAGAGGGAGGCGACGCGCGGCTGGTCGCGCAGGTAGGGGCCGATCCGATCGGCGAGCGTGGGCCGGCGGAGGATGGGGAGACTCGCCGCCGTGAACGCGGCGCTGAGTCCGAGGACGAGTCCCACGATGATCGCGACGGCCGGATTGAAGACGTCGACCTGGGACCACACGGCGGTGCTCATCGACGCGGTGCTCGTCTCAGCGACGCTCAACGGTGCCGCGCTCATCGGTGCCGTGCTCATCGGTGCCGTGCTCATCGGTGCCGCGCTCATCGCAGCACCCGCGGCTCGTTCGGCAGGCGACCGATCCGCTTCATGACCCGGTAGGCGCTGAGTGAGACGACCATCCCGGTGAGCAGCAGGACCATGCCGCCGGGCGTGCTGTAGGCGGCAGCGGCCTCGGACCGGGTGGCGAGGAGCGCGAGGACGATCCATGGTGCGGCGACCGCCAGCCGCGCCCCCGTGACCGTCCAGCTCTGGCGTGCCTTGAGCTCGGACCGTGTGCGCGCGTCCTCCCGCAGGAAGTGCGCGAGGGTCCGCAGCAGGGTGCCCAGCTCCGTCCCGCCGACGTCGCGCGTCACGGCCAGGGCTGCGACGATCCTGTCTGCGACGGGGTCCGCGCTCGCCCTCTTGAAGGCGTCGAGCGCCATGGTGAACGAGCCGGTGGCCCGGTACTCGTCCTCGAAGACGTGGAACACCGGGCGGAGACCGTCAGGACCGCGATGCGCCAGCGCGGCGAGGGCCTCGGGCAGGGACATCCCGGCGCGGACTCCGGAATGCAGATGGTCGATCGCATCGGGCCACAGGACTCGGCGCTCCACCTCGCGGGAGCGCGAACGCCGGCGGACGTAGGCGAGCGGCACCGCTGATGCGAACACGGCGAAGCACGTGCTGATGGGGGCGGAGGCCGTGACGGCGTATCCGATGAGCCAGACGAGGGCCGCTGCTCCCGCGCTGATCGCTGCGAGGTGTCCGGGTGTGACGCGCGGGAAGTCCGCTGCGACGAGGTCGTCCGCGAGTTCGTCGACGAAGGGCGACCGGCGGCGCGTCCGCGTCCGCGTCTCCCAGAAGGACGACCAGATGAACAGGAGGCCTGCGGCGAGCACGACGCCGCAGAGCGTCCCCATGAGCGTGGTGGTCACGCAGCCTCCAGCAGGGAGTGGACGTCCTTGCCGATCGCGGCGATGCGGTCACCCAGGTGGCTGAAGCCGCGCCCGCGGACCAGCGAACCGGACCCGTCGGTGTGGAAGATCGTCTCCAGTTCGACGGTGTCGGACTCGACGCCGCCGGGGACAGCCACGATCTCGTGCACGCGCCGTGCACCGCTGCGCAGCAGTGAGAGGTGGACGACGAGGTCGATGCAGCCCGCGACGGTCGGTGTGACGAAGGACGATCCGATGTTCGGTCCCGCGAGCAGCGGCAGCGTGCACATCTTGGTGATCGCGCTGCGTGCGGAGTTCGCGTGCAGGGATCCCATCGCAGGCAGGCCTGCATTCATCGCGATGAGCATGTCGAGGCTCTCCGCTTCCCTGACCTCGCCGACGATCACCCGATCGGGCCGCATCCGCAGTGCTTCCTTCACGAGGCGGCGCAGCGGCACCTCACCGGTCCCCTCGAGGCTCGGCTGCCGGCACTGCATGGCGATCCAGTCCCGCGCGGGAACGGAGAGCTCGAACACCTCTTCGCACGTGATGACGCGTTCGCGTGCGGGGACGGAGCCGCAGAGGGCGTTGAGCATGGTCGTCTTGCCGGCCTGGGTCTGTCCCGTGACGAGGACGTTGGCACCGGCTGCGACAGCGGCGTCGAGGAACCCCGCCGCGGCAGGAGTGACGGAACCCGACTCCACCAGGTCGTGCAGGCTGCGGGTCCGTGCGATGAATTTCCGGATGTTGATCGCCGGGTGGCTGCGGGTGATGTCCGGAAGCACGATGTGCAGGCGGGAGCCGTCCGGCAGCGCCGCGTCGACGAACGGGGAGGACATGTCGACCCGACGTCCGGTGGTGCGCAGGAGGCGCTCGATGAGCTCCGCGATCTCTGATTCCGTCAGAACGGTGGTGGTGAGCTCCGAGACGCCGTGCCGCGAGACGAACACCGCGTGCGGCCCGTTCAGCCAGATCTCCTCGACGGTGGGGTCGTCCAGGTACTTCTGGATCGCGCCGAAGCCGGTGAGGTCGTCGAGCACGCTGCGGCGCAGGGCGTCCGGATCGCCCATGACGGGGAGGGATCCGGCCAGGGTCCGTTCGTCGTAGGCGCGGATGACCTCGTCGATGAGGTCTGCCGTGGGCCGAGCCTCCGATCGCGGATCGATGCCGCGCGCGCGGATGAGTTCGCGCACCTCCGCCCGGACGATCTCCACGGCTTCCACAGGGTCTTCCCAATCCTCGGGGTCGTGAAGGCGTAGGTGTGATCCGCTTCACTCTCGGTACGAGAACCAAAGTAGCGGTAAAGGTCCGGTACTGGAAGGGCTCGCGCAAAGTTGTGGACAACCGCCGCGTCGTCCACGGAGGCAATCGACCGTCCGCACCCCGCTCTGATCGAACGTTCTACTATGGGCCCATGCCTGACAACGCCGCCCGGCCCGATGCCGTCACCCTTCCGACCGACGAGCCCCAGCGCCTCCGCTCCATCGCGGACGATCTGAGGATCCCCGGATTCGTCGACATCCACACGCACTTCATGCCGGAGAACGTGCTGGCCAAGGTGTGGGCCTACTTCGACCGGGCGGAGGAGCGCGGACTGCGGACATGGCCGATCGCCTACCGCTGGTCGGAGGAGGAGCGGGTCGCCCGCCTGCGTGACATGGGCGTCATCGGCTTCACCTCGATGCTCTACCCTCACAAGCCCGGCATGGCCGCATGGCTCAACTCCTGGTCCGCAGACTTCGCCGCGCGCACGCCGGCGTGCGCGCAGACGTCGACGTTCTTCCCCGAGCCCGAGGCCGCCGCCTACACCCAGCGCGCGCTGGAGTCGGGGACCCGCGTCTTCAAATCCCACATCCAGGTCGGCGGCTACGACCCCTCCGACCCGCTGCTGGAACCCGTCTGGGCGCAGATCGAGGAGGCAGGCACCCCCGTCGTCATCCACTGCGGATCCGGTCCGGTCCCCGGGCGGCACACGGGCCTGGACCCCGTGGTGGAGGTCCTCAGGCGGCATCCGAAGCTGGTATTCGTCATCGCCCACACGGGCATGCCGGAGTATCGGGAGTTCATCCAGCTCGCGGAGGACTTCGAGAACGTCTGCCTCGACACCTGCATGACCTTCACTCCGTATGTCGAGGCGACGATGCCCTTCCCCGACGACCTCCTCGGACGGCTCGTGGCGCTGCAGGACAAAGCGGTGCTGGGCAGCGACTTCCCCAACATCCCCTATTCGTACTCCGTGCAGATCGACGCGATCCGCGGCCTGGATCTGGGGGAGGAGTTCGAGCGGAAGGTGCTCCACGACAACGGGGCCCGTCTGCTGGGACTGGACTGAGGCCTCGGCGGCGGGACCGGGCCGATCCCATCATCCGGCAGGGACCTCGACGTCCTCGCGCGGAATGGGCAGACTCGGGGGAGGCGCGCAGGTGCACCGTCGCCTGCGCGCACGGTCCCGTCCCGGGTCCGCGTTCCCCGACGAAGGAGCAGCACATGCACTACCACGAGTCCGGAGACTTCGACTACGCCAAGGCCCTCGCTCAGGCGGCACCCGACCAGGTGAAGGCGTTCGGCGCCTTCGACGCGGCGGTGTTCGACAAGGACGATGAGGTGCTCGATCTCAAGACGAAGGAGCTCATCGCGATCGGCGTCGCGTCGACCACGCAGTGCCCCTACTGCCTCGACGTCCACGTGGGCAATGCGAAGAAGGAGGGAGCCAGCCGCGAGGAGGTCGCCCGCGCAGTGTTCGTCTCCGCCGGCCTGCGTGCGGGCGCCGCCTACACGCACGGCCTGCTCGCTCACAAGATCTCCGAGCAGGGCGAGGACCTGGAGCAGTTCCAGGAACCCGGCGACGTGAAGCACCTGCGCGCGCTGCGGAAGGCGTCCGGCGGAACGGTGGAGGCGTTCGGCGAGTTCGACGCGGCCGTCTTCGACCCCAGCGACGAGGTCCTGTCCGTCAAGGTCCGCGAACTCATCGCGATCGCGGTCGCCGCGACGACCCAGTGCCCGTACTGCCTCAATGCGCACGTCGGCAATGCGAAGAAGGCCGGTGCGACGGACGAGGAGATCGCCCGCACCGTCATGGTCGCCGCGGCCCTGCGCGCCGGCGCCGCCTACACGCACGGATTCCTCGCGATGAAGCTCTACGACGAGAAGTGAGCCCTGCGAGTCCACGCGGACTCGGGCAGGAGCGCCTCCGGGCCGCTCCGACCCGGGTCCGCGTGTGCCGTAGGCTAGGACGACTATGGCAACAGACTTCTCAGCAGAGATCACATCACTGCAGAACACCTTCGCCTCCATCCGTGAGGTGTCCGACGTCGACACCCTGCGCAGTGAGGTGGAGGAGCTCACGCACGCTGCGGCGGCCCCGGACCTGTGGGACGACCCGGACGCCGCCCAGAAGGTGACGTCGAAGCTGTCGCACAAGCAGTCGGTGCTGGAGAAGCTCGACCGCTTCGACCAGCGCATCGAGGACGTCGAGCTCCTCGTGTCCATGGGCGAGGACGAGGGCGACCAGGACGCGATCGACGAAGCGACCTCGGAGATCGAGAAGCTCCGCTCGGAGCTGGGCGATCTGGAGATCTCCACTCTGCTGTCCGGCGAGTACGACGAACGGTCCGCGGTCATCACCGTGCGCGCGGGCGCGGGCGGCGACGACGCCTCGGACTTCGCACAGATGCTCACACGCATGTACGTGCGGTGGGCGGAGAACCGCAAGTACTCGGTGCAGGAGCTCGACACCTCCTATGCAGAGGGTGCGGGCGTGAAGTCCGCGACGATCCAGGTCAACGCCCCCTACGCGTACGGGACGCTGTCCGTTGAAGCGGGCACGCACCGTCTGGTCCGCATCAGCCCCTTCGACAACCAGGGGCGCCGCCAGACGTCGTTCGCGGCAGTCGAGGTGATCCCGCTCATCGAGTCGAGCGACCACGTCGACGTCGACGAGAACGATCTGCGCATCGACGTCTACCGCTCATCGGGCCCCGGCGGTCAGTCGGTCAACACGACGGACTCCGCCGTGCGCATCACCCACGTGCCGACCGGTGTGGTCGTGAGCATGCAGAACGAGAAGTCGCAGATCCAGAACCGCGCCGCCGCGATGCGCGTCCTCCAGTCACGCCTGCTCCTGCTGAAGCAGGAGGAGGAGAACGCCCAGAAGAAGGAGCTCGCCGGCGACATCAAGGCGAGCTGGGGCGACCAGATGCGCTCCTACGTCACGCACCCCTACCAGATGGTCAAGGATCTGCGGACGAACCACGAGGTCAACAACCCCTCGAACGTCTTCGACGGAGCGATCGACGGGTTCCTGCGGGCCGGCATCCGCTGGCGCAAGGAGCAGGAGATGGCCGCCGAATCCGAGGACTGATCCCCGACACGCGGGAGTGCCTGGGGAAACGCGACGAGGGCTGCCCCGCGCCTCTAGAGTGAGCGTGGACGCCCTGCGTCCGTGTCCCTCTTCCTCTTCAGCCCCGGAGCATGTGTGATCACGTTCGACAAGGTCACGAAGTCCTACGACCACCGGGTGGCTCCTGCCCTCGGCGACCTGTCCTTCACCGCAGATGCGGGGGAGTTCGTGTTCCTCGTGGGGGCCTCGGGATCGGGGAAGTCGACCGTCATCCGCCTGGTGCTGCGTGAAGAGGTGCCCACCCGCGGCCGCATCACCGTGGCCGGCACGCAGACCGCCCGGATGCCCAGCTGGAAGGTGCCCCACCTGCGGCGCGGCATCGGCACCGTCTTCCAGGACTTCCGCCTGCTGCCCAACAAGAACGTCTTCGACAACGTCGCGTTCGCGCTGCACGTGATCGGGAAGTCGCGGGCCGCGATCTCCACTCTGGTGCCCGACGTGCTCGAGACGGTCGGCCTCGACGGCAAGCAGAAGCGGTATCCGCACGAACTGTCCGGCGGCGAGCAGCAGCGTGTGGCGATCGCCCGCGCGGTCGTCAACAAGCCCGGCATCCTGCTCGCGGACGAGCCGACCGGCAACCTGGACCCGGCGACCAGCCAGGACATCATGGACGTCATCACGCGCATCAACAGCTTCGGCACGACCGTGCTCATGGCGACCCACGACTCCTCGATCGTCAACTCGATGAACAGGCGCGTGATCGAGCTGCGGGGCGGCGAGATGGTCCGCGACGAAGTGGGCGGCTACCGACCGGAGGTGACGCAGGCGTGAAGACCTCCTTCATCTTCTCCGAGGTGCTGTCCGGTCTGCGCCGGAACCTCTCGATGATCATCTCGGTCATCCTCGTCACTTTCGTCTCGCTGCTGTTCATCGGCGCCGCGATCCTCCTGCAGATGCAGATCGGCGGGATGAAGGACTACTGGTACGACCGCGTGCAGGTCGCAGTGTTCCTGTGCCCGCCCGATTCGGAGGCGCCCACCTGCGCGGACGGTGAGGCCACCCAGGAGCAGAAGGGCGCGATCGAGGCCGCACTGGGATCGCCCGATCTCGACGACTACGTCCAAGAGGTGCACTTCGAGGACAAGGCGACCGCCCACCGACTCTTCGAGGAGCAGTTCGAGGGCACCAGTCTCGAAGGCACAGTGCCCGAAGACCAGATGCAGGAGTCCTTCCGCATCCAGCTCGACGATCCGGAGCAGTACGGCATCATCAGCGAGTACTTCTCCGCCACCCCGGGCGTGGAGGAGGTCGTCGACCAGAACCGGCTCCTCGACCAGCTCTTCAGGATCCTCAACATCGCCACCGCGGCCGCAGTGGGGATCGCCGGGATCATGACACTGTGCGCCGTCCTGCTCATCGCGACGACCATCCGACTGTCCGCGTTCACACGACGCCGGGAGACGGGCATCATGCGACTGGTCGGCGCATCGAACCTCTTCATCCAGCTGCCCTTCATCCTCGAGGGGATCCTCGCATCGGCCCTGGGAAGCGTCCTTGCGGGAATCGTGCTGGGCGTCGGCGTACACTTCGGTGTGTCCGGATGGCTCCAGTCCCGCATGGCCGGGGTGAACCTCGTGACCGTGGGCGACGTGGCAGTCGTGACCCCCATCCTCATCGCAGTCGGCGTCATCATGGCCGGCGCATCGTCCTGGCTCACCCTCCGTCGCTATATGAAGGTGTGATCGGCTCCGTGAAACAGAGCACCCTCCCGTTCCGTCGCCGCATCCTCGCACTGCTCGCCGTCGTCCTCGCCTTCGTCATGCTGGCGCCCGCCTCTCCGGGGGCGGCGAACCCGACCGACGAGAAGGAGACCGTCGACGAACGGGTCGACGAGCTGCAGCGGGAGCACGAGGGACTCAGCGAGGAGCTCGCGCGCGTCGTCGCAGAGATGGAGGACGCGGAATCGCAGATGCCCGACGCCGAGGACGCCGTCGACGCGGCGACGGATGAGCTCGACGAGGCGAAGCGCAAGGACGAGGAGCTGGGGGCCCGGCTGACCTCTGCGGAGAACGCGGAGAAGGAGCTGCGTGAGGAGATCGACAGCGGCACGGACCGGATCGAGGAATCGGAGAAGGCCGTCGTGGGGGTCGCCCGCAAGGCCTACCAGAACTCCGGTGTGACGAGTGATGTCGCGATGCTCCTGCAGATGACGGAGAGCGACAACGGGCTGGACGGCCTCACACGCGTCGACTCCGCAGTGCGCGGTCAGCAGCGCACGATCACCCGTCTGGGAGAGCGCCGGTCCGCGAACATCAACAACCAGGACCGGCTCGATGCGGTCTCCGAGGAGATCTCCGACCTCAAGGACGAGGCCGCCGAGGTCGTGCTCGAGAAGGAGGCCGCGGAGAAGGCCGCGTCCGACGCGAAGGACGCGCTGGACACGCTCGTGTCGCAGAAAGACTCTGCTGCGAAGACGATCGAGGAGAACCAGGTCGAGACGGCTGAGGAGCTCGAGCGCCAGAAGGAGGAGCAGGAGCGACTGGCGGATGAGATCCGCGAGTGGCAGGAGGACAACGGCGACGGCAATCGGAGCCTGCCTGGTGAAGGGTTCCTGAAGAATCCGGCGCCGGAGTACCCGATCACGTCCCCGTTCGGCTGGCGCGTGCACCCGATCGCGGGTGTGAGGCGGCTCCACTCGGGCACGGACTTCGGCACTCCCTGCGGTGTGGACGTCTACGCCGCCGCGGACGGAGTCGTCGTCTCCAGCGGGAGCGCCGGCGGCTACGGCAACCGCGTCGTCATCTCGCACGGCAAGTCCAACGGCTCGAGCATCGCGACGACGTACAACCACAACACCCGCAACCTCGTGACCGCCGGGCAGAGCGTCAGTGAGGGCGACGCCGTCGCGAAGGCCGGCACCACCGGCTCCTCGACCGGCTGCCACCTCCACTTCGAGGTGATGCAGGACGGCGAGTACGTCGACCCCATGGACTGGATCTCCTGACCCTGCGCTAGACTGGAGCGTTCGCAAGCACTGGCTTGCGCACGCGTCACGCAGGGAAGGAGGGACCATGGCGAAGGACCAGGCGAGCAAGAAGGAGCCCACTCGCAAGTCGATCGCACGCAACCGCAAGGCGCTCCACGAATACCACATCGAGGAGACCTTCGAAGCGGGTCTCGTCCTCACCGGGACGGAAGTGAAGTCGCTGCGTGAGGGCCGTGCGAACCTCACCGACGGGTTCGGCCTGATCTTCCAGGGTGAGGCGTGGCTGGAGCACGCGTACATCCCGGAGTACACGCAGGGGACCTGGACCAACCACTCCGCGCGCCGCCGCCGCAAGATGCTCCTGCACAAGACGGAGATCCTGCGGATCTCCCAGAAGGTGAGGGAAGCCGGGCACACGCTCATCCCGCTCGAGCTCTACTTCGACGGGTCGCGGGTGAAGGTCGAGATCGCGATCGCGCGCGGCAAGAAGGACTGGGACAAGCGCCAGGCGCTGCGTGAGAAGCAGGACAAGCGCGAAGCGGAGCGCGCGATGAAGGACAAGGTCCGTCGCGGGGAATAGCGATGGTGCACCTCATGTTGTGGGTGTACAGTGAAGCATCCGGATCTGGTTCCGACCAGTGATGGACGGTGTCGGGCCACCGCCTTCGGGTGGGGCCTCTGGCAACTGAATAAGGGGATGATCGGTTTCGACGCCGGCTGTTGAGCCGGGAGAAGCGGGCCGAGAATGCAGAGTCAACTCGTTAATGTCCTCTGCAAACCAATAGGTGCTGAAAACAAAACTCGCACCGATTTCGCCCTCGCTGCCTGACAGCGAGCTGAGCGAATCCGTCAGCCCGGGGTAGCTTTCGCCCCGGATTCTGGCGTCAGCTAGAAAGCCACTGCTGTTGACATTCGTCGAGGGTGTCAGCGGGACTCTTACTCGACTCCGTCCGTTGGTCTACGTGTTCGTGCGGTGACCAGGACCTAAGAAACTCTTCACGGACTGCGCCCGGAGAAGACCCAGCGATGAGTCGGCGGACGCGGGTTCGATTCCCGCCATCTCCACCCTGGGGCCCTGGAATCCTTGAGATTCCGGGGCCCTTTGCTGTTTGACCTGCGCAAACACTCTCGAGCCGAGTGCTCATGAACGTTCATGAGTGGTCTTAGAATAGCATGTGAGTGGTCCCAGTCTGGTCCTGAAGGGAGGCAGCGTGGCGAAATCGGCAGAGAAACTGCCCAGGGGCATCGACCGCAAGCCCGGAGGGCAGTACCGCGCCCGCATCTTCCGCGACGGCAAACGGCACACCCTGGGAGCGTTCCAGGCCATCGGGGACGCCGAAGCCGCACTCAGCATCGCACGCGGAGAAATCGCGCGAGGCACCTTCGTCCCACCGGACGAACAGAAAGCGCAGCGCATCGAAGCGGCGAAGGAACGGCAGCGCGCCCGCATCTCCGTCGACCAGCTCGCAGAACAGTGGTTCGCGTGGCTCGAGAAGATCGGGCGCAGCCGGGGCACCGTCTACACCTACCGGTCCCGCTACCGCACGCACATCGCGCCCACCTTCGGGGTCCGGCCCGTCGTCGACGTGACGGGCGATGACGTCGACGACTGGCACGCGGACCTACTCTCAGCGCACGGGAACGGTGTCGCCCGCCCCGCCTACCTCACGCTCTCGTCGTTGTTCCAGTACGCCGCCGGCAAAGCGCGGGATCAGCCGCGATCCTTCGTCCCACTCATCCCCGAGTCGCCAGTGCAGACGGTGGGCGCGACGAAGCACAAGCGGGTGAAGGACGGCGGAGACACGGTGCTGACCCCCTCACAGGTGCGCCAGGTGGCCGCAGAAGCGCCAGAACGGTACAAGCTGGCCGTACTGCTGTCCGGCACGATTGCGCTCCGCCTGGGGGAAGTCCTCGCCCTCCGGCGCGGTGATGTGGCGACCGACCCGCACGGGCAGGTGTGGCTGCGGGTAGAACGGCAGTTGCAGGCGCGCGGCCAAGGTCTCTACGTGTCACCCCCGAAGTCCGAGGCCGGTATCCGTGACCTTCCGATTCCCGCGCATGTCGCAGAGCACGTCACCGACCACCTGAAAGCCCATGTGGCACGCGCGAAAGCGTCGCTGCTGTTCCCGCGCACGAACAAGGGCGCAGAGTTCACACACCCGAATACGCTGCGCAACGCTTTCAACAGTGCGGTCGAAGCCGCGTTCGCGGGAATGGACGAAGAGGATCAGCCGGGGCCGGCTGTGTTCCACACGCTCCGGCATTCCGCCCTGACCCGACTAGGGCAGCAGGGGGCGACGCTCGCGGAGCTGATGACGTTCGCGGGGCACTCCGATTCCTCGACAGTCCTCAAGTATCAGCACTCGACCCGGAACCGATTGGCGATGCTCGCCGCATCTCTCGAAGAAGGAGCAGGCGCATGAGTTTGTCCGCACTGTTCGACCATTACGACAAGCGGGGAGCGGACGCTGAGACGCTCGCCGCCGCGATCCAAGCCAACCCGGACCTAGTGCCCGCATCCTCGAGACTCATCTACCGGTGCACTGGGAGACGGTGCGCACTGATGAAGGTGTACCGCACCCCGGACGGGGAAGCACTGCTGATCCACCCGCGTTACAAACTGTCCGAGGCTGTCAACGCTGCAGAGTCCAGTGCGGACGGTCGGGAGGCGAACACGGAGGACGGCAACCGGCACTGGAAGGGTTGGGCCGGCTGGCTGCAGGAGTCGAATCAGTATCCGGTCGGATGCGACCACACGCGGACGCTTCTCGGTTCGGAACGGATCGTCGCGGACCTCGACCGGAGGGCACGCACCGTCTACGTGTCCGCATAGGTGCTCACGCCCTCACTGTAGTCACATTGGTGGTATTCTCGGTCTCGTAGTTACTCAAGGCCCGTCATGGACATGACAAGCCGGAATCACGGCCACCGGCGCTTTCCCGCGAAAGGGATACGTCGTCATGTCCAGACAATCCACGCCACTACTCGCACACTCGGCACAGCCCGAGTCTGCACCCATCACGGTCTCAACGGTCACCCACGACCTGACCATCAGCGAGACCGCCCAGCTCACTCAGACTTCCGATGCCACGGTCCGTCGTTGGATCGCAGAAGGGAAGTTGCGCGCCTACCGGTACGGGCAGCGCGCAATCCGCATTGATCCCGCAGACCTGAGGAAGTTCCGGCAGCAGGTCAATCCGGCGACCTTCACGAAGGTGTCGGGCGGTGATGCCGCGTGATCGAGCAAAAGAGTAGCCGCCCCGCGGGGAACGGGACGGCCAACGATCAGCTGGGCACGCGATCAGTGTCCATCGTACCCGACGCAGATGACCTCACCCAGCGTGGCCGCGCCCTCGCCGTCCTCGTCGAGGACTCGAGCGGACGCTACCGCCGTCGCTTGTATTTGAGCCTCCGCAGCGCTGAGAGGGCAGTCCAGCGCGCCCAGCAGCGTGGCCGGGACGCCCGCGCGATCCTCGTCTCCCTCGAGCCCGTCGAAGGCGGTGAGTGCCTGTGACGACCTCATGTGATTACTGCGGAGGACCGATGGAGGCAGATCAGCACACCTTCCCAACTTCCCGCTGCTGGACCGCCGGGGAAGAGCCCGACCTCACCAATGCGTCACCGCAGCGCTGGCTGTACCAGGCCGGCTGGCGCGTCGGTAGGGACATGGGCGATGCCCAGGGTTTCCGTCGCGGCTACGTCTACGGCTACCAGGCCGGCGAACACCAGGCGCGCCTGTCTGACGATTCGTTCGTTGACGCGATCGCCCGCCGGATCCGCGAGCTCGACGACCTCGAGGTGGCGGTGAGCGAATCCATGCGCGCGACGATCAGCGGGCTCGACGCCCTCGCATATCGAGCACGAAAGCGGGGCGAACTCTCGTGAGCGACGACACTCCGAAGCAGCCTGAGGCGGCACAGCGGGGCGCCGGTGACTACCTCGTCATGACGACCGCCTCGTCGATCAAGACGCGACGAAAGAGGTTCCTGTGGGACGGGCTCATCCCGCTGGGAACGTGCAGCCTCATGTCCGGCAAAGGCGGCGAGGGGAAGTCCACGATGAGCCTCCACGTCGCCGCGCAGGTCACTCGAGGCGGTCTCGACGGAGACCTTCACGGGCAACCCCGCGACGTCCTCATCGTCAGCCCCGAGGACGAAGCCGACACCATCACCGTGAACCGGCTCAAAGCCGCCGGCGCGGACCTTGACCGGGTGCATTTCGTATCCATCGGCGCCGAGTTCGACGGGGCCGATGGGACGAGGCACATACGCCTGCCCACGGATACCAGGTTCATCCGGCAGGGAATCCTGCAGTCGGGTGCTGCGCTTGTCATCCTCGACCCGGTGACGGCACTTGTGGACGGCAGCAACGACAAGGTTCAGGACGTCCGCGCAGCGGTCGGGCCGGTCGATCAGATCGCGCAAGACCTCGACGTGTCCATCGTCCTCGTGTCCCACTTCAACAAGGGCGCCGGCAGCGTGTCGAACAAGGTCACAGGCTCGCACGCATGGCGCGATGTCGTGCGGTCGCTGCTCGTGTTCGCCTACGACTCCGAGAACGATGTGCGAGTCATGTCGCAGGACAAGTCGAACTACTCGACCGAGAACGAGTCACTCGAGTTCGCACTCGTGAGCACTCCGGTGCCGACCGACGACGGCGAGATCGCCAACGTGGGCCGCGTGCAGATCATCGGCACGACCTCCACAAGCGTGGAACAGATCATCAACCGCAGCATCGACCCGGAGGACTTTGACGGTGACGAGTCGAGTCAATGGCTGTTGCGGTACCTCGACCGTGAACCGTTCGAGTTCCCCCGCAAAGAAGTCATGTCCGCCGCTCGCGGTGAGGGGTACAGCGAACGGACCATCGGGAGAGCTCGAGAGAAGATCGGCGCGACCACGATCACCACGTCGACGTTCCCCGCGAGGACGATGTGGCGGCACCCTTCCTACCCGTCCGACGACAGTGGCACCGCTGGCACCACTGAGCCCACCGCTCCCGTGCGTGGCACGGCTGGCACAACTGGCATAACTGTTCCCACCAGCACAAACGCACCACCTGTTGAGCCGGTTCCCCACAGTCGTGCCAGTCATGCCAGCCGTGCCACACACGGCATGACAGACGTGGTCGAACCCGTAGGTGGCACCCAAGATGGCGATGGTGGCGGAGTCCTGATCCCTGACACCTTCGCCACCTACGCGCCACCTTCGCCTGTTCCCAGCGGTTCGGAGCCACCCACTGAGGACGTGTGCGCCGACTGTGGAAATCCCCTTCCGCCGCAGCACATCTTCACCGGATGCCCACGCTGCGCAGCAGAGGGGAGAACCGCGTGAACCGCCTCGAGGATCAGCAAGGACACTTGTGGCCCATCACCGGACAGTGGTGCTCCGTCTGCGGCATGCCCATCGACCCCATCACCGCCCCCACCCACCCCGGATGCGAAGGAGAACAACGATGACTGACGAACGGCTCATCGGGGAAGTGCTCGCCCTGCAGTCCAAGCGACTCACCGAGCTGCGCAACCTCGTCGACAAGCTCGAGGCGCAAGCGAATGCCAACGGCGACACCCTCGAGAGAATCCACCGCACCCTCAACGACGGAGGCGCAAAGTGAGCAAGCAATCCCACGACCCCGGCGTCCGCAAACGCCGCCGCGAAGAACGCCGCAAGCACCAGCAGACCCGCGCCGAAACCCCCGAAGCTCTCGCACGCGACCTGGTCCGGCGCAAACTGTGTTCGCCCCGAATCATCGGCTCGACCCGCAAACCCGTCCCATGACCGACTGACCGCAGAAGTACGAAACAAGAACAACACCGAATTGAATGGAGCATGACATGACCATCTACGCCCGCAGCATCAACGCCGAAGTCAACCAGCACCGCAAGTCCATCGCCGCCGCATACCAAGCGGCCGGCAAGACCATGCCCGACACAGCAGGACGAGTCCGCGAACTCATCGTCGACACCGAGAATGTCAACGAGGTCGCATCCCGTCTCGCCCGCGAAGCGTACGAGGCAGATGACCCCGACTCCTTCTTCGCCGCCGCGATCCGGGAGGTCAACGAGGCACGCGCAGCCACCGAACTCAAGGACGCCTACGTCCGTTCCGCCAACGCCGCAGCACAGGCCAGACTGGGACGCGACATCAACGAAGCGGTGAAGGAAACCTCCCCCACCTTCAACCGGACCGCGAAGGCCCTCGCCACCGCAGCCCGCAAGCTCGACCCCATCGAACCGCTCGAGGCTGAGACCGCTGTCGCCCTCGACGCCGGCGAAGCACTGACAGCGGCACGACAGGCACTCAAGCAGCTCGGAGTGTTCGCCAGCATCCACCGCCACTTCCCGAACGCACTCGACCAGCGAGCGCTCCGCGACCTGCTGCCCATCATCGACATCCCCACGCCCACAGTCGAGGAGGTCTTCCGCACAGTCGGAGCAGTCGCACAGACCGCCAACGAAGACGAACTCCGCGACACACGGATGCTTCGCCAGCTTCACGAAAACCTCAAGCGCGACGCGGACTCAACACTCATCAGCATCGCCCGCGGCGACTACCCAGGAGTCAGCCTCCACCTCGCCGACGTGGAAGAGCACAAGGAACGACTCGAGAAGGCAAGCAGCGCATTCCAGCGCCGAACCATCGAACCGTCGTCCCGCCGCGCCGTGTTCCACTGAGACACAAGGGCGAGGTTGAAGTCGGGATGCCGGCGACACAGCGAATCGGCATCCCGACCTCGACTCACTACCAGCGAGAAGCATCAGCTCAAATGAAAGAGGGGGCCAACCCCCTCCCGCCGCCCTTCGCCCCGATACACCCGGCGAAGGCGTGCTTTTCCTACGCAGGGCCCGAATAATGCGGCCCTTCAAGTTCAGACAAAGGAGTGATTGTGGTGAGGATGCCGAGGGGCTTGCAGGCTCCGGGTCAGAAGTTGTGGAAGTCGACGTTTGAGCAGTATGAGTTGTCGGACACGGAGGCTGCGGTGCTGGAGGAGGCGTGTCGGGCGAGGGATTGGATCTTGCAGCTGGACGCGGTCGTCGCGCGTGAGGGTGTGATGGCGTCGTCGTCTCAGGGGATTCGGGTGCATCCGGCTTTGACGGAGGTTCGGCAGCAGCGGTTGTTGTTGGCGCGGCTGTTGGCGACGTTGTCGATTCCGCCGCTTGAGGATGATGATTTGCCGCCGGCGCGGAAGGCGCGGGGCGTGTATCGGAGGGGTGCGTGATGGTGCGGAGGAAGCGGTTTCGGGAGGCGGTGGAGCATCCGGGCAGGTTCATGCGGTTCAAGCCGTCTGAGTGGCCTGGGGAGCCTGCGGAGGCGTATGCGCTGTGGGTTGACGAGTTCCGGGAATACTGGTCGGAGTTCGCCACGTCGTTTCCGGCGGCGCCTCGCCCGGTGGAGGGCCGGTCGCGGGGTGTTCGGGAGTATGCGCCGTCGCATTTCGTGTGGCTGATGAACCGCTTGGGGGAGGCCCGCCAGCAGGTTCGGCGGAGCATCCTCGCCAACGGTGTCGAGAATGAGACCAGCGCGGCGAAGTTCGTCTAGTTCGGTCTTGCCTTGTAACCCGGAATTCCGGGTTATGGTGTTGCGCTCCCACCGTCCGTTCTTCCGCTTTCCCTCTCCGAGGATCAGGGCGGTGGAGGCGGCGGCGATCTGGACGGTCATGGAGTCGCGGCGTCCGCTTCATCGGCTTGCCCCTGAGTCGTGCCGCGTAGCCGCGTCCAACCTCACGGTCAAACCGCTTGGTCTCGTCCTTCGTGAGCGTGTGCAAGCGTGCGCGCACCATGTCGTCTGTGACGACGAGCTCGTCTGCTGCTTCCTCGAGGCTATCCGCTTGCAGGCCTCCACGAGGTCGTCGTCGTCACGCTTCAAGCGGGCGAGGATGCCGTCACCGGTGTCGTTGTGAGTAGAGAACGTGCCACGTTCTTTACTTCTCCCGTTGCCCCTCTCAGTAATGCAAGTGGCACTTTCAAACTGGTGCCACCAGTTTGGTTTCGGATTAACCGTTGTGGCACGACGGTTTCCCCCTTTTGGCCTTCCGCCTGACGGGTTCCCGCGTGCCGGCACTTCTTCCTTCCATGCCCGCTCCACAGCCTCAGCCACCGACTCGTCCTGCTCCCGCACCCAGCCGACGAGGATGGAATCGGCGGTATCTGCTTCAGTCGTAACTCTCGTGTCACGAGAGTTAGACGTTGATGGGATGGGGCCCCCTCGCGCATCCCGAGCTGCCGGAACCTCGTTCCTCCATGCCCGCCCTGCCCCACGTGCGCGAGGACGTCATACGGGAGAAGTAAAGAACGTGGCACGTTCTCTACCCCTGCCCCACGTGCGCGAGGACGGCATCTGAGTGCCACTCAGTTGAAAGTGTCGCAGAGAGTCCTCCCCGCGCACGCGAGGACAGTAATGGACAAGAGTCCATTAGCGACGCCGACTCGGCTGCTGGCCCGCGCACGCGAGGACGGCATCGGTCGCAGTAGACCTGGTGCCACCAGGTCTACGTCCTCCCCGCGCACGCGAGGACAGTAAAGGACTCCGGGAGGCCTAGAACATGTCCGCGCTCAAGTCCTCAAGCTCGTGCGCGACATAGGCGACTGCGGAGGTGCGGCGGAGCATCCTCGCCAACGGTTCGGCCAACTGGGGATCGGACGGGACGCGCCAGGCTCGAATCCGGTAGTCGTAGGTTGCGCCCATCTGCTGCAGGGCGGCACGCTCAGCCCGGAACGTGTGGGCTTGAGGGCCACGGTCTCGGAACGTCAGACGGATCAGGACGATGTGCTCATCATCGTTGAGAGCATCCTCGAGTGTGTCTGTGGTGAGTTCTTCCATCGCCTCGCCCTACGTGAGTTCCGCTGCTGGTCGGCATCCTAGGGGAAGGTGGGGACACAGCGGGGAGGCGGGGAAGGATACGGACGCCCACGGGGCGCGCTATGCTTTGTCCCCCTTCCCCAGAATCCCGCCGCCCCCGATCCACACTCAGCGACATTTGCGGCACGACAAGTAGACCCCCGATTTTTCGAGCGTCTGCTGTTATGCCCTCGACGCGGCCTGGCCTGGCGCGACTCCGAAGCCCGTTACTTCGGTTCGGTGGATTGACGGACGCTGCTGGTTTACGGCTAGTGCGCTTTCGACGCCGGGAGTCTGGTTGACCCCGTACCGTCCTCGACGTGCTCGAGGGCAGTACGCGGCCCAGCAGGCTCTCAGCGGCGCTTGAGCGGTGTCCGCTTCATCGGCTTGCCCCTGAGTCGTGCGGAGCGGAGGCGGAGGACGGCACCGTGGTCGAAGCCGTGCGCTGCGAGGTGGTCGTCATACTCCGGCGTATGCGACTCGAGGCCGATAGCGTGTGCGTCTGCGACGACGGACTCGGCTTCGGCGGTCAGTGTCTCGAGTTCGTGTGTCGTGTAGTGGGGTAGTGCCCAGGCGGTCATTCTGAGTCCTCGAGTGGTCCCGTAGTGGTCACTCGGTTCGAAGTCTCAGTGTTGTTGCTGGTCAGTGGCTATGTTGGGACGATTCCCGCCATCTCCACTGTTCGAATAACCCCCGGTGGGAGCATGCCGCTCCCACCGGGGGTTATTCCATGTCAGAGCGCTTATAGCGTCCGGAACTGCGGGCACGAGAATAGCCCCCGATGTTCGGTTTCTGCCGGTCTAATCGTGTTTTGTACGATTGCTTCAGCCCCCATCTAGCCCCCAAGTCAGCCCCCGGGCGGGGTTGAGTGCGAGGGGCTGGCCCGCGCGATCAGGAGACAGATCATGGGTTCCAGACCATTCGGCACCATCGAAGCGAAGAACGGCAAGTGGCGAGCGCGGTACAACGCGCCAGATGGCTCCCGCCCGTCGAAAGTGTTTCCCGGAAATGCTAAGGGGCAGGCGCGTGCATGGCTAGCCAAGGCGGAGTCCTCCATCGTCGCTGGGACATGGAAGTCCGCTCGCGAGATAGCGGCTGAGCAAGCCGAGGCGGAGAGGCTGGCTGCGTATTGTGCGTTGACGGTTTCTGACTTCGCGGATGAGTGGCTGCGCAGACTGGAGAATCTGGGACGAACACCCAAGACGATCCAGACGCATTACTGGCTCATCGCAAATGAGAGTGTAGATGCGGTCTGAATCCTCCGGCGTCCAGCAGTGCCCGCAGCAGGTAGTGGCCCAGATTCCGGAACCCCAGCGCCGTGCCTCGCAGATGCTCGAGCCGGCCGTTGATCGCCTCCGTCGGCCCGTTGCTTGTGCCAGGCCGCTCGAAGTGGGCGAGCACATCGGCAGCTCTGCGTTTCAGCGTTCGCCCCAGCGTCGTCAGCTCTACCAGCGCTGCAGGGACTCCTGCAGAGAGACTCGCGATGACGGCCCGCATCCTCGCGCGTCCACGCACTCGGTCGGGGTCGCGGTACGCGGCCGCGATGCGCTGGTAGACCCACCAGGTGACGTCGACTTGCGTGTGTTCCTCGGCAGCAAGCACAGCTTCGAGTCGATCGGTCTGCTTGCTGGTGAGCAGGTTCGCGCCGGTGAGCAGGATGCGACGGATGCCATAGAGCGGATCCCCGGACCGGCCCCGGTGCCCGAGTGTCTCCTGTTGGACCCGCTGCCGACACCGCTCTACAGCACCACCAGCCAGAGCCACGACGTGGAACGGATCCATCACCGGTGGCGCGTAGCGCTACTTGGTCCCGATAGTCCACGTACCTGGTATCAGTTTTCTGGATAGGTGGTACTGCCGTGATTTCGGTGGTCTTCTGAGCGGTGGGGCGGCACGTCCGTGTCGCCCGTCACTG